>CAYRIB010000074.1:0-13817 GCA_964424165.1 uncultured Myxococcales bacterium
CCATGGCACCGCCCATGCCCTTGACCATCTTGCCAGGGATCATCCAGTTGGCCAGGTCCCCGTATTGCGAAATCTGCATGGCTCCGAGCACGGTCACGTCCACGTGCCCGCCCCGGATCATGGCGAACGAATCCGCGCTGCTGAAGTAGCAGGCACCGGGCAGTTCACTGATGGTCTGCTTGCCCGCGTTGATCAGGTCCGGGTCCTCTTCGCCCTCGTAGGGAAACGGGCCGTAGTTGAGCATGCCGTTTTCGGTATGCAGCACGACCTCGATGCCCGGGGGCACGAAGTTGGACACCAGCGTGGGCAATCCGATCCCCAGGTTCACGTAGTCCCCGTCGCGGACTTCCTGAGCCACGCGCTGTGCGATCTGTTCCCGTGTCAAAGCCATGATGACCTCCTCACTGTGCCGGCCGCGGCCGAACGGTCCGCTGCTCGATGGGTTTGCGATAGGCCTTGCCCAGGATGATGCGCTTGACGTAGATACCGGGCAGGTGCACTTCGTCGGGCCCGATCTCGCCCGGCTCCACGAGGTGTTCGACCTCGGCGATGGTGCAACGGGCTGCGGTCGCGATCATGGGGTTGAAATTGCGGGCCGTCTTGCGGAACACCAGATTGCCCAAACGGTCGCCCTTGTAAGCTTTGACGAACGCGAACGGCGCGGTGATCGAGCGTTCGAGCAGATACTCGCGGCCGTCGAACACGCGCACTTCCTTGCCTTCGGCCACCACGGTTCCAACCCCGGTGGGGGTGAAGAACGCCGGGATCCCGGCCCCGCCCGCGCGCAGCTTTTCAGCGAGCGTCCCCTGCGGAACGAGCTGAAGGTTGATCTGCTGGTTGAGGTAGAGCTGTTCGAGGGTCTTGTTCTCGCCCACGTAGGACCCAATCATCGTGGCAATCTGTCCGGCCGACATCAGGACCCCGAGGCCGTCCTGATCGATACCACAGTTGTTGCTGACGATGGTCAGGTTCTTGGTGCCCTTCTTGTGCAGCGCCGTGATCAGATTCTCGGGGTTGCCGCAAAGCCCGAATCCGCCGACGAGGATGGCCGCGCCGTCCGTGATATCCGCGATGGCCGCGTCGGCGCTGTCGAACACTTTGTTCATGATGCCTCCGTGATGGTCAACGAGCCTTCCGGGTGTAGTAGCAGGAAAGGGGGACGGGGTCAAATTCGCGGGCGGGTTCTTGCCGACGCGTTCCCAAAGTCCGACAATAGATGCGTCAGCCGCTTTCGGAGGTACCCCATGCGTTCGACCCTTCTTGCCTTTGCCCTGGCACTTTTCCTCGTCGCCTGCGGGGGAAGCGACGGCGTCTGGATCACCGACGCCATGGACGACACGGCGACCGACGTCGCGACCGACGTCGCGTTCGATGCAGCGTCCGAAGCGACCCCCGACACGGTCCCCGACGCGACCGTTGACGCACTGCCGGACACCTTGATGGATACGTCTGTCGACACGCCCGCCCCGGACGAAGGCGCCCCGGACATCACACTCCCGGACATCATCGAAGACATTCAATCCCCCGACATCCCCGGCGAGGCGGTCGAAATCCAGACCGCCCGTTCCGAGAAGTCGCGAGACACCTCCCCCTCGACCACCGCCATCCCAAGCCTGACCGCAGGCAACCGTGCCTTCGGGTTCGACCTTTACCATCGCATGGTGGCCGAAAACCCAGGGACAAACATCTTCCTGTCCCCGCACAGCATCTCTATCGCCCTGGTCATGGCCTACGCCGGCGCCCTGGGGGACACCGCCGACGAGATGCAGGGCGTGCTGCACTTCGGGCCCGACGACGCCGTCACGCACGAAGCCTTCAACGCCCTGGATCTGATCCTCGCCGCGCGCGGCAGCGAAATCGTGGACGAAGATACGGGCGATCCCTTTCGCCTGAGCATCGTGAACGCGGCCTGGGGACAGGTCGGATACCCGTTCCTGCCCGCCTATCTGGACGTCCTGGCCGAAAACTACGGGGCCGGCATGTTTCTCCTGGACTTCCTGACCAACGCCGAGGCATCGCGCCTCACGATCAACGATTGGGTTGCCTGGCAATCCATGGATCGCATCCGCGACCTGTTGCCCCAGGGCTCGATCGACGCTTCGACTCGCCTGGTGCTGACCAACGTCATCTACTTCAAGGCCAACTGGCTGCAGAAGTTCCTGCCCGAAGACACCGTGGATGGACCGTTTACCCGCACCGACCAATCCACGGTCACCGCGAAAATGATGACCAAGGAAGACGACCTGCCTTACGCGGACGGGGACGGGTACCAACTACTTGCCATGCCCTATGTCGGCAACAACGTGTCCATGGTCCTGGTGCTGCCGGACCCGGGACGCTTTGCCGAGATCGAGGCTGCCATGACCGGACCCGGCTTCGACGCCATGTGGGCCGCGGCCATGAAGGGCCACGGCCGCATCACCCTGCCCCGGTTCACGTTCCGGTTCGAGTCCGCGCTGAACGACGCACTGCAGGCCCTGGGCATGACCACGGCCTTCGACGCGGGCATGGCCGACTTCTCGGGCATGGACGGCCTGCCGCACAACCTCTTCATCAGCCTGGTGTTCCACAAGAGCTTCGTGGCCATCGACGAACTCGGTACCGAGGCCGCGGCCGCCACCGCGGTCGTGATGAGCGAAACGTCCGTCCCGACCAACGTCTTCGACGTCACGTTCAATCGTCCGTTCCTGTTCGCGATCGTGGATCAACCGACGGGGGCGTTGCTGTTTGTCGGGCGTGTCATGGATCCGACGGCACCGTAAGGCGAACTACTTCCCGAATTTCTCGTCGAACCAGCGCTTGACGGTCGGGCAGCGGTTGTACACATCGAGCGTGAAGTTGGCGTGATCCGGCGCGTAGCCGTTGCCGATAATCATCTCGACGTCCATTCCGATACCTTCCGCGCCCAATGCGGCCTTCTGGAAGTTCGTGGCCATATTGAAGAAGTACACCTTGCCACCCTGCTTGCACGCCAGCACCGACGACAGTTCCGTACCCTCGATGTTGGCGGTATTGATCACCAGGTCCACCATCTGGCCGTTCGTGAGCTTCGCAACCTTCTCGTAGGTCTCGCCCGGGTTGAGCGCATTGCCCGTGAACAGTTCGTCGGCCAGATCCAGGGTCTTGAAGGTGTCGATCGTGGCCTGCTTCGTGGCCGACACCAGGATCCGGCAGTCGCGGCCGAACTTGTTGCGAATCGCGGCCGCGCACAGGATGCCCGACTTGCCGCCGCCGATGATGTAAATCGTCTGGCCCTTCTGCGCCAGACGATCCGCCTGGGGCGGGGCCCCGGCCACATCCAGCAGCGCCAGGCAGGTCTTGACGTTCATGCCTTCCGGGATCTTCGCAAGCACCCCGGAATCGAACAGCACGGCCTTGCCCTCGATGTCGATCTGTTCGGAGTCGTGCACGGTCTTGATTCGATCGATCACCAGGGGCGTCAGGGTCAACGACACGAGCGTGCAGATCGGATCCCCTATCTTGAGCTTCGCGGGATTCGAGTACTTCGGTCCCATGTCCGCAACACGGCCGAGCAGCATGCCGCCCGAGCCCGTCACCGGATTGAGTTGCTTGCCCATGGTAGCCACGTTCTTGAGCACCTGATCCGCGATCCCCTGCGGATTGCCGCCTGCCGCGGTCTTCATCTGGCGGAACGACGCGGAGTCGATGTTGAGGGTATCGACGTCGATCAGGATCTCGTTGTCGTAGATCGGCAGCGAATTGTCGACCTTGGTCGCGGCCTGCGGAAGTGCGCCTTCCGGCGCGATCACGCGATGCCGCCCGAACCGATCCCCGCCTTCACGATAACTGGACATGAAACCCTCCTGAAGTCAAAGCGTTTGCCAAGAAGAATGCGCGAGGATTTTAGGCAGAGGGCACCCGGGATGTCAACGCGAATGTGAGGCCTTTGGAAACCGCCCCTTCGCCCCTACGGCCGGCAAGCCTCCAAAGCGCGCCTCGCCGCCCCCCCATCGAGCCACACAAACTGGTTCCCGTCCCCGTATTCCGGGTCCGCGAAGAACACCACGCTGCGCCCCTCCCCGAACCGCCCCGACAGCGGCACCACGGCCTCCCGCAACGGGATCGAACGGTCGAATGCGACGTTGCGAACCCACCGAGGGGTCGCGAAGCCCACGCGTACCGCGGATCCCTGCTGCATCTGCTCCCGAACGAAGTCCGCGGACACGACGATCTTCAACTTCTCGTCCGCCCGTGTCAGGATATCCAAGACCTGTGCCACCACGGTATCGTGGCAAGCCTGCCCCGGCGATACGCGCTGCTCGCCTGCCGCGGACACGAACGTTACCTCGGGAAGAAGCGATGTCACCGCCACTCCGGTTGTCGCAACGGTCCCCGACTTCGCCCCCTCGGTGGCCAGTTCACCCTCTCCCCTGGCCCCATCGGTTGCCCCGGACGACGGCACGGTGGCCCGTGCACAGGCACACATCAGCATCATCGGTACGATCCATCGTATCATTTCGCGTACTGCAATTTCACATCGTCGATCGCCGCGGCCGAATCCCAGACGCTGTCCCCTTCATCCCAGATGCGGAAGCGCAGGGTATGCGGCTTGGCGTTGCCCGCGTAGTCCTTCACATCGATGCTGCCGTTCTGCCAGTTCGTGTGGAACGTCCCGTCCCCGTAGACCTCGTTGCCTTCCTCGTCCACGCAAGTCTGTGGGGTCGAGTAGTCGTCGCCGCCCGCGAACATGTCCCCGCCCAAGAACCCCCAGTCCGACAGGTCCACGGATTCGGTCACGGCCGTGTCCAGCACCGTGCCTTCCGGGTCCAGCAGTTCGACCACGAACGTGTCGTCATACCCAGCCCCGATGTAACACATGGCCTCCTCGGTCATGAAGTCGTACTGGAACGTGATGGCCGTCACATTGGCCGGGATGCACATGCTCTGCTGCAGCACGCTTTCGGTCAGTTCGGTGCCGTAGGTCCCAAGGCCTGTGGTGATCAGTCCCATGTAGCTACCCTCGGGCGCGGACACATCGCCCACCGCGGCCAGAGCCCGATAGTCGCCCGACGACGTCCACCCGATCGCAGACCCCTTCTCGAACCCCCCGTTCAGGATGGGCGGCACATTGAGGTTGCGCTTGGCATCGGACGGGTACAGACGGATGTACGGATTGTCCGTGTCGGCCGCATCGTAGGCTCCGTTGGCCCCGGTGCCACCCTGCGCCCCGTGCGGGGCCGACAAACGTGTGGATTCCCCGTATTCGGCCACGGACGCGTCGAAGGCGTTCTTGATCGACTGGACCTTAGGCTTCTTCGGTGGGTCGGTCAAAGGCAGCATCGAATTGACCACGTTGTTCAGGGGGTCCGGCCCGAAGATCGCGTTGCCGTGACGGAAGGCCCATCCCGCGTACACGTAATCGCTGTACCCGATGACAGCACCGGCCCCCTTTGCGATGAAGGCATCGGCCAGGTCGCTGTTGTAGGCACTGCGGCACGCGCTCATGTAAACGATGCTGTCGGGGAAGGTTCCGTTGTGGAAGCGGATGAACGACGGCGTGATCGCATACGTCTTGCTGCCCGAAACCGCCAGACGATGCCACAGCAGGTCCGATTCGTAGGTCTTGGCCACGTCGTCCGTGGTCTTGTACCCGCTCAACAGCATCGGGGATGACATGTCGCTCGAGAAGGGGTTGAGCCACCGCGGCGCGGGCGTAGCCGCCTTGTCGCCGAACAGGTCTTTCCATTCGGTGAACAGCCCGTTGTACCAATTGTCCCCGTGGGTCGAGATGACCACGATGCCATACTTGGACAACGTCTTGAACGTTGCGGGGGTCACGTTCTTTTCGGCGGCCGAGGCATTCTTTATCTCGGTGGTGTCGAATTTCGGGCACTCGGACTTCTGGATGAGCTTCCAGGCCCCATGGTAGTCGTCGCGGGCACCGAAGTCCCACAGGTATGGTCCCACGTACACCGCGGCCTTGCTGCCGACCGCATCCGGGTCCGCCCCTTCCTCGACCGCCCCGGACACCTTCGCGCGCAACCGCACCATCGGACGAGCCCGGACCTCGGTCGTGTCGAACACCGGTGCCCCACCCTTCTTGTTCAGGTCCGTGTCCGACTCCGCATCCGGCGCGTCGATTTCGGTCGGCATCACCCCTCCCAGGATCCCATGTTCCGTCACGTACCAGATGCCCCGGCCTTCCTCGGACTTCGCTGCCTTTGCCACGCCCGGGATCGCGGCCACGCAGCTCACCGCCGCATCCACGTCCGCGCTGCTTGCCACGCAAGTGTTCGCAGCGTCAGGGATGGTCTGGGTCGCCTCGGTCCATTCCGCATCGGTCAGGTGCTCATGCACGCCCACGGTCACCACATCCGAGGTCTTCCCGTCTGCCGAGGCCTGCAGGTACAAAAATCCCGCCTCGGTCGGGTTGAAGGTCGCGATGATACTGTAGACGTGGTCCCCGCCGATATCATCCCCGTGGTAGTTCGCGTCCCCGTCGTCGAACATTTCGCCGACTTCTTCGACCACGCCCCCGCCGTCCGCGGACGCAACCTCGTTCAGCACCACCTCGGTGGCTGCCCCCCCAAGCGTCACCCGCGCGGTCACCGTACATTCCTGCGAGGTCAGACACCCCACGAAGATGCTGTCCGGTTCGACGGTGAGTTGGCTGCTGAATGTCCCGGCGCCGCCTTCGTTCAGCGAATCACAGCCGGTTGCCAGGGCCAGCACGCTGGCCCACAGGAACACACGCAGAGTTCTGCCCACGGGAACCTCCTTCAAGAACGATTGAGCATGAATAATATCGGACTTCGAGGGAAGTTGGAACTGCATCGTAAGGCTGGTCTTCGATCTACCGCGGCACCTTGGGACCCGCAACCCCGGGGCTGGCCTTGGCCTGCACGCCGCTGTTGACCATCACGGAGTTGGAGTAGTGGAGGTTCTTGACCGTGAGTCCGTTCGGGAGCGTTCCGGTGATCGAATCGCCCTTGCCTGCAGAACCGGCCTGGAACATGGCCTTGAGCCCATTCGCGGTCAATTCGCCAAAGCCGTACACCGAGGTTTCGGTCTTCTGGCCCTCGCCGCTCTGCGAGACCTCGGTCACCCCGAACAAGGCGCCCTTCATCGACACGCTCGACTCGATCGTGGCCCGCGACTTGCCACTGGACTTCAGGTTGTAGGCCTTGAGCGACATGGAGTCCACGCTCACCGTGTGGCTCAACTGCCCCCCGGCGGTCCCGGCGGTAATCTTCACCTGCTGGTTGGTGAAGAGGTTGATGTTCGCGCTGGCAAGCCACGAGACGTAGTCGAGCATCGTGGCGATGCCGGACGCGCCGGATGGTGTCTCGTCCTCTTCGGCCTTGGTCACGAACTCTTCGTAATACTGGCCAAGCGGCTTCTCCTTGTAGGACGTGACCGCGGTGTTTACCACTTCGCCAGCATCCTTCTTGAACTTCTGATACTCCTGGTCCAGTTCCACCTTGGAGTTGACGTACTTGGCCCACGCCTCCGGGTCCGTCGGCGAGATGAGTACGTTGAGACCCGACAGGATCGTGCCCCCCGTGGACTTGAGCACGTCCACGCCCTTGGACGCGGCTTGTTCGAGGCCCGGTGCCGCCTTGTAGCCTGCGATAATCAGGCTCAGAAGCTTGCCCAGCGCCCCGGTCGGCCGTCCATTCACGATCGTCATGGCGATCGGGACGTCGATATCGCCGATCACGGCCTTGGCCGCACCGACCATGCTTTCCGGGATCAGGCCAGCCCCGGCCAGGGCCTCGGGGGTCACTGCCAGGGTGATGCTGATCGTGCCGTTGAGCTTGTCGAGCAGGGCCAGCACGAACTTGTCCACCCATCCATCGTCCAGGCCGCCCTCTTCTTCCTTTTCGCCCGCGACCCCGGCCGGCGGCATGAAGTAGGTGCAGGTCGCGGCCTTGTCCAACGTAACCTTGGTGATGTCCAGCGCAGTGTCCGTCTTCTTCTTGCCCGCGCCCTCGCTTTCGCTTTCCTTGTACTTGACGCCCTCGGCCGTGACCCCGGGCAGGCCCGCTTCCAGGCGCGCACCATCGTCCATCTTCATCTTGAGGGCAATGTTGGTCAGGCTGAGCCGGTCCAGGCCCGCGGTGCTGGTGGTGTTTCCCTCCTTGTCCGTGACCACGTCGTACTCGATCCCCTTGGCGTTGAAGGTGCTCCCGGCCTCGAGGTAGTTCGACAGGGTGTTGCCGAACACCTTGGACCCCGAGATCGAACCAACCTTGCCACTGGCCGCGTCCGCGCTGAGGTCCAGGCCCACCAGTTCGCCCTTCTCGATCTTCAGTCCCCGCACCTTCAGGTTCTTCAGTACCACCTTGTTGAGGGTGGTCACGCTGCCCGAACTCATCTGTTCGCCCGCCTTGGGTTCGGCGGCCGTCTCGTTGCCCGAGTAGACGATCTGATCGCCTTCGACCAGGGCTATGTCCAGCACGTCGACCCGGGTGGTGTCCCCCTTCACGCTCCCGCTGGCACGGATGATCGACAGCTTGGCGTTTTGCAGCTTCACGCCCGATGTGGACAGATTGCCCGTCTTCTTGTCCACCTCGGTGGCGTTCCAGTTCATGCTGGCCAGGGTGATGTCATCGAGCGACACGTCCCTGAAGGCCATGTCGCCGGTCTCGTTGTCGACCGAGAACTCGCCGATGTCGAGGTCGTTGATGCTGGTGATCGACAGGTTGAGCCCCGAGTCCTTGGCCTTGGACTGGATCTCGAGCTTGCTGCCCGACACGTCGTTGGTCTTGATCGAATACCTGTTGGCGTAAGCGATCTTGCCTTCCTTGTGCCGCCGCTTCCGGGCCTGATCGGTGACCATAGCCGCGATCGTGATGTTGCCGCCGGAAATCGATTGGGCGCGGGCCGTGACCTCCTTGCCGAGCTTGAGGCTCATGTCCTTGCCCTGCAGGTCGTTGATCGACAGGGCCGTCCAGGTGTTGTCGAAGAAACTGTAGTCGGTCAACTCCAGGCCCGCAGCCTGCACCAAGCTGCCACCCGGCTCGCCTTCCTTGCCGATCACGGTGCTGCCCAGGTCCACGTAGTAGTCCGTGAAGCGCAGCACCAGGCCCGCGGTCTTGAACGACTGGATCGAGGCCGCCTTGATCTTGCTGTTTTCGGTCATCTCGGTCTTGGGCGGGTCCCCGGGTTTGTCCCCAGGTTTTTGTTCGAACTCGATGATCGAGTCCAGGCGGACGTCCGTGAGTTCCACGGGTTCGTCGGCATGCAACCCGAACTTGCCGGCTTCCCAGTCGAGCCCGGTGATCGTGATCTTGCCGATGTTGAGGCCTTCGATCTCGTAGCGGTTGTCCCCGATCATCCGGAACTGCCCGCCCAGGCTCGACAGGTTGACGGACATGACCTGGTCTTCGGGGTGTTCGATGCCCGACAACGACAACTGGATGTCCTTGGCCATGGGGGCATTGCGTTCGGCTCTCTGCTTCCCCTCACCCTGTTCGGCCTGCTCCTCCTCGGTCGGCTTGTGCGCACCGATGCTGTAGGTGCTGATCGTCTTGCCCGTCTTGGCATCCGTGTCTTCGAGCATCCCGATGTCGACGTCGACCTCGTTCATGGTCCCGCTGATCGCCATGTCCGCATCCGGGATGAGGAAGCGCGTCAGACACAACGACTGTGCCTTCACGTGCAACAGCCCGTTCGCGGTGCTGCCCGTGAACCCGACCAGACCCGCACTGACCTCCAGTTCCTCGAGGGTGTAGTTGCCATAGCTGAATCCGCTCATCCGGATCATGTCGCCCTTGAGCGCCACGCTCATGTCGCCCTGCTTCGAGGCATAGTCGATCACGCCGTTGACGATCTCGATCTGTCCGATGTTGTAAACGTCGTACTTCAGGGCATTCACCACGATACTCTGTGCCGTGATGCTGGCCACGTCGGAGCCCGGCCCCCCCTCGTACCGGATGCGACCGCTCTTGAGCGACAGGGACCCCATGTCGGCCCCGCCGAGGCCCTTCATCCCAGACATGGTGACTTCGTCGATCTCGAGGTCTGCCCGGGTTTCCTCGCCCTGCTTCAGGAACCCGAGGTCCAGACCCTTGCCCTCGACCTTGTCGATGACCGAGTTCTCTTTCTGATCGCCGGTCTTGTGGGTCCGCGTGTCGAGCATCTGCACGTCGGTGATCGTGGTATTGCCCACGTCCATCCCACCGACCATGTCGTTCATGTTCTTGTCGAGCAGTGTGACGTCACCGCCCACGTCGGTCATGCTCGCGCCACCCACCTTGATGGCCGTGGGGTGCAGGATGTCGTGCAGTTCGTGGTAGCGCGTCTTGTCCTGCGCATCCAGCGGATTCGCGGGGTCGTCGAGCCGTTCGCGCAGCGCCTCGTATTCGTTGATTTGCGGCTCGAGCAGGCGCAGTTCTTCCTCGGCGTTGTTGATCTCGTCCTTCTCGTCCTGGGTCAGATCGCGCTTGGCGTCGGCAGCCAGCTTTCGAATCTCGGCCATCCGAGATTGGAGCACGTGGTCACGACGGCCATCCTCGACCATCTCGATATCCAGGACCTTGATTTCCGCGGTGCTGGCATTGATGCCAACGCCTTCCTTGGCCTTCGAGAAGGTCGTCGCGGTCATCGACGCCGAACCGACCTTGGTGCCAGCCACATCGATCCCCGCGGCCTTCACCTCGCCGAGCACGCCCTTGACCTCGACCGTGCTGGCCTCGGCCGTCTCGATATCGCTGTCGAGCTTCTGCTTCCTCTTGTCGAGTTCGTCGATGGCAGCCTGCTGCGCGGCATCCGGCTTTGGCCCAGCCTCCCTCTTCAGATTGGCGATCTGTTCGGCAAGGGCGTCGGACTCGGCCTGGATCGGTGTGAGCTTCTCGTTGAGATCCAGCAGCTTCTGCACCCGCGCCATGTGCCCCTGGATGTCGGCCATCTGCTGCGCAGCCTTGGCCTCGTCCTTGACCCGGCGCTCGATCCGGCCCTTCACCTTCTCGAGGCGCTTCATCTCTTTCTCGAGCGCCGAACGGTCCGTCCAGCCGCTGACCAAAGCGCCCGGGTCGATCGTGATATCGGTCGCACCCACGGTGACCTCATCGAGGTTCATCCCCCCGCTCGTGGTCAGCCCGGATACGGTCACGCTGTCGAACATGAACTGCATCTCGGTCACCGCGGTGCCGGTCATGCCGTTCGCGATGTCCCCCATCTCGACGCCGTCTTCGATCAGGTCGCCGATCTTGGCGATGTCGCCAATGGCCGGAATGAGCTGCAGTACCTTGAACAAGGCCCGGCCGATGTCCCCAAGCAAACTGCCGAGCACGCTTTGCGGCTTGACCTCCTTTTCGAGCACGGCCCTCAGCAGCAGGTTGTCGAGCGATGCCTTCTGCAGCACCATCATGGACTCGGGCTGGATCACCATCATGTCCGTGATCACGGCACGGTCAATCGCCATCTCGATGTAGCGGGTCGGATCGTCCTTGGTCGCACTCTTGATCTCGATACGCACACCAACGAGGGCAGACGCTCCGAGCTTCAAAGTCATGTCGCCCATGATCTGGGTCTGACCGTTGGCCGGCAGCAGCGGGATCTCGAGCTTCGTGATCCCGGCATCGTCATCCTGGGACAGCTTGGCGGTCGGGCTCTTGCTCGCGTCTTCCTTCTGGTCCTTGGTTCGGCTTTTCATGGACTCGAGTGCGTCGACCCCGACTCCGCCCGCGCCAAGCTGCAGCTTCTTGATGAGCAGTGGCAGGTCCCAGCCCGTCTTGTCCTGGACCGCCTGAACTGCCGCGTCGCTGCCGTCCCCGATCAGCAACTTGAGCAGACCACGGCGCTCCTCGTCGGTCTTGAGGTTGTTGATGTCCAGACCGATGTTGTTGCGGATGAAAGCCTCTTCCAAGGCCTTGCCGATCTCGAGCGTGTGGCTCGACTTGGTTCCGGCCAGCCCGCCCACCACGGTGCACAGGATGTCCCAGGCGCCCTTGATCCACGACCAGGTTCGACTCAGCCCAGTGGACGCGGTCTTGTCTTCGACCACCTTGCCCCAGGTCCCGTCTTCCTTGAAGCCAAGCTCGGTGAGCATCGCCTGGTGCGCCTTCCAGTTCGCGGCCACCTCGTCCTTGACCACCTCGGTCTGATCTGCCTGGACCACCATCATGAGGATGCCGCGCAGCTTGGTGTCCTGCTTCGGATCGGTCCACAAATCGGGGTCCGTGGCCTGTGTGAGAAGGCTGTCTTTGTCGGACATCTCGCCCGCGTCTTCGCCCTCGGGCTTCTTCTCGCCCGAGTAGGTGTCGTAGCGGGTGGATTCCTTGTATTCCTGGGACAGGTTCTTCTGGGCATCCTGGAGGTGTTCCGACACTTCCTTGGTCTTGATGGTCTTGGTCTTGCCCTTGCTGGGGTCCGCCACTTCGATCGGGGTGCCGGCCAGCACCTTCTGTTGCTCGGCTTCGGGCAGTGCCTCGAGAAGCTCCCATGCCAGGCGCGCCTCGTACCGGTTGATGCCCCAGTCGAACGGCTTCCAACTCAGCAACTGATCGATGTCCTCGAGGCAGTCCTCGATCGACCGCAGCTTCATCAGGTCCACGATCGCCTGGGCCACATCGACGGATTTCCATAGGTTCTCGTAGCCGGCACGATCAAGGAGTTGGCTGAACAGGTCTTCGCCCCCGTCGAGCACGGCCATCACGTCGCGACGGACCGCCTCGGCCTCCTGATTAAGCGCCACGAAATAGGCCAGGGGGTCCGACTTCGGGATCGTTCCCTGGGCCTGCTCGAGTTCGATGTCCTTGCTGTCCTGGCGCTCTTTTGCCAGCTTCTTGGACTTCTTGTTGCCCAGGATCTCGCGGGCAGCCTCGGCCCACCACTGCGGCACCAGGGCCTTGAGTTGTTCGTCGAGTTGGGTGATCAGTTCGTTTTCGGGCTTCTTCTTGGTTTCCGGGGCTGCCTTGGCCACGGTGTCGATCGTCATGGCCGTGGCGGCCGTCTGATCGGCCTGCGCTTCCTTGTCCGGGGAAGGGCCGATTTCGGGCTTGTTCAGGGCCGCGATCTCGCCACCCGGCATGTCCTTCTGCTGGGCCACGTGCCCGAGTTCGTGGAACAGAACCGACTTATTGGACAAGTCGCCGCCCACGTGATTGCCCACTGCGAAGGCCTGCGCACCCATCTGCGAGGCCGCGTTCTTTGCCCCTGCATCCTGGTGGAGCCGAGCGCCCGACACGTCGATGCCGGTGGCCGCGTGCACCGCGCTGGCCGAGCCGGGGTCCACGGCCACGGACGGGCCTGCAAAGGTATTCTGGGCCAGCGACAGGGCGTGATCCGAGGTCGGGGACAGATAGCCCCCCGCGGACTTGTAGCTCAGGGCACGCAGATTCTTGTGGACCTGCTTGCGAACCGGGTGCTGCCATGTGCCACCGGGCGCCTGCGCCCCCTGTGAGGGAGTTTCCTGCCGTTGGACTTCGGGTTCCCGCTGAATCAGCGTCGCATCGTTGTCCGGGGCTTTACCGGGAGCCGCGACCTGATCGTTTGTTTCTTCGGACACCGTCCACCTCCGTGGCACCCGGCCCCAAGGGGGGTCGACCAACGCAAGATCTGCACAGATCCATAAGACACTACGCCATCTATAGGGTGCATGCAAGACTCTTGCCGGACAATGAACGACCAACCCGCAACGCTCGAAACAAGACCCGCGGCCCCCCTGCCCTGGTCGACCTGCACAAGGACATGGACGTGCACGTGGACCTGCACGTGCACGTGGACGTGGACGTCGACGATCCTCAACGAAAGTCAGAGGGCACAAGTTTCCCGGTCCCGCGAGCGAAGCGAGCCCTTGATAGGGGTAGGGAGAGGCGGGTATTGGCCGCCTCCCCCTCCCTCCAAACCGG
>CAYRIB010000075.1:0-13707 GCA_964424165.1 uncultured Myxococcales bacterium
GCAGCACGCGGTCGCCCACCAGGTGCCCATGCGTGTCGTTGACGCGCTTGAAATGATCGATGTCCACCATCAACAACGTCAGCGGTGCCCCGTGCCGCCGGCACAAGGCCATCAGGCGCACCAGGGTGTCCAGGAAGGCCCGCTTGTTCGGCAGTCCGGTCAGCGCATCCTGCATGGCATCGCGCGCCAGACGATCGCGCAGGCCCGCCTGATGCAGATACAGCGAGGCCGCGTTGCACAGGGCCCGTAACGCGTGCAGCAACCAGTCGCGATCAAAGTCACCGCGGCACAGCACCAACGCCCCATACACTTCGCCGTGCAGACCCAGAGGATGCACCAGCAGTCCTTCACCGATCTTCAGGCCCAGGTCCCCACCACCCACGACGTCGCGGGTGACCGCAGTCGCCACGAAATTCGTGGGCATGGCCTGCCCGGTCCGAAGCGACAGGCCGACCAGTCCCAAGGCCGGGTCGAATTCGCGACCGATCAGGACGGTGGCCCTTTCCCCGCGGGCCGCCTCGACCCGGCAGCGCCCCTGATCCCCGTCCAAGCGCACCACCATGGCCTCAGCGGCACCCGCCACCCGGGCAGCTGCATCGACGAGTTCGCTCAGGCAGTCCTGTTCGGTGGCGCTCGACAGCAGTAGGCGAGCCCCCTCCAGGGTCCGGGCCAGCAGATCGATCCGCTGCTCAGCCTGGGCCAGGGCAACCTCATGCCCCCCCTGCTCGGCCACCAGACGGGCCACCTCGATCAGCCCATCCCGCTCGGCAGGCTGGATCGCGGACGCCGTCCGATCCGCCCAGAACCACCCATCCGCGGTCGGGACCCCGAGCGCCCCGGCAATCATCACCAACTGGTCGGAATAGGGCACTCCCATGGTGTGGGGCGGCGATGGATTCAGCACCAGGGGCTTCGCACCGCGGATCACGGCCGCCAGAGCCCCGGGTTGCAACACGGTCCCCGGTTGGGGCATGGCCCGGGTGGCATCCCCCGAGAACGCGGCCACCACCACGTGCCCCGCATCCTTGGGCAGCAGCCATGCCGCGGTTGACAGGTTCATGGTGCGTCGCACCGCCTCGACGAAGCGCTGCCGCCAGCCCCCGGAACCCTCGTGAATGACTTCCCGTTCCATCGGTCCAAGGGTACCCTGACAACCCCCCAAAAACAACCCTTTTCCCTTGTTCCGATGCGCAGTTCGTGCTATCTTTCAGCGGCTTTTTGGGCCCCCCTTGTTTCAGGAGAGTCTGACCCATGGAATCGAACCAGGACCTGCTCGACACCATCGACCCCAACGCCCCGATCGCCGACCACGGCGCCGCGGCCTATAACGTGGACAGCATCAAGGTGCTCAAGGGCCTCGAGGCCGTGCGCACCCGCCCTGGCATGTACATCGGCGACACCGACGACGGCAGCGGCCTTCATCAGCTCGTCTTCGAGGTCGTGGACAATTCGATCGACGAGGCCTTGGCTGGCTTCTGCAATCGTGTCGACGTTCATATCCACATGGACGGTTCAATCACGGTCGAGGACAACGGGCGCGGCATCCCGGTGGGCATCCACCCGGAAACGGGCCGATCCGCGGCCGAGGTCGTCATGACCGAACTGCACGCGGGCGGCAAGTTCGACCACGGCAGCTACAAGGTGTCCGGTGGTCTGCACGGCGTGGGCGTGTCGGTGGTCAATGCCCTGTCCGAGTGGCTGCGTCTGGAGATCCGTCGTGAGGGCGGCGTCTTCCTGCAGGAATACGAACGTGGGGTTCCGAAGGCCGATCTGGTGCGCGTGGGCAACACGTCGCGCTCGGGTACCAAGGTCATGTTCAAGGCCGACTCCACGGTGTTCACCAACACCGAATATTCGTTCGAGATCCTGTCTCAGCGTTTGCGTGAACTGTCGTATCTGAACCCGGGCCTCATGATCACGGTCACCGACGAACGGGACGAAAACCGCCATCACGAGTTTCATTTCGAGGGCGGACTGTCGTCGTTCGTCGAACACCTCAACAAGAACAAGAACGTGGTCCACGACCGTCCCATCCACTTCGCGGCCACCCGGGACGACATCAGCGTCGAGGTGGCCCTGCAGTGGAACGACAGCTACCAGGAAACGCTGTTTTCGTTCACCAACACCATCCACAACCGTGACGGCGGCACCCACGTGGCGGGTCTGCGCGGGGCCCTGACCCGCACCGTCAACGGCTACGCCGAACGTGAAAACCTGCTCAAGACTCTGAAGGTCCCCCTGTCCGGCGACGACGTGCGCGAGGGGTTGGCCGTGGTGCTGTCAGTGAAGGTCCACGACCCGAAGTTCTCGTCGCAGACCAAGGACAAGCTGGTGTCGTCCGAGGTCAAGGCCGCGGTCGAGGCCGTGGTCAGCGACGCCCTGTCGGATTATTTCGAACGCAATCCGGGCGTGGCCAAGGCCATCGTGAACAAGACCGTGGATGCGGCCCGGGCGCGCGACGCGGCCCGCAGGGCCCGCGACATCGTACGGCGCAAGGGGGTGCTCGACGGCGCTTCGCTGCCTGGCAAACTGGCGGACTGCCAGGAACGGGACCCTGCACTCGCCGAACTGTATCTCGTCGAAGGGGATTCCGCAGGCGGCTCGGCCAAGCAGGGCCGCGACCGTCGTACCATGGCCGTGCTGCCCCTGCGCGGCAAGATCCTCAACGTGGAAAAGGCCCGGTTCGACAAGATGCTCGAAAGCGACGCCATCGTGATGTTGATCACGGCGCTCGGCACCGGGATCGGCCAGGAATTCGACGTGAACAAGGCCCGTTACCACAAGGTCATCATCATGACCGACGCGGACGTGGACGGCTTGCACATCCGCACCCTGCTGCTGACCTTCTTCTATCGCCAGATGCCGGCCCTGATCGAACGGGGCTTCCTCTACATCGCGCAGCCTCCGCTGTTCAAGGTGCGCAAGGGCAAGCAGGAAATGTACCTGCTCGACGAAAAGGCCCTGGATGAATACGTGACGGCTTCGGGGGCCGAAGGGGTCCAGGTGATGGCCGCCGGAAATCTGGTGCCCATGACTCTGCAGGACCTCCAGAAGTATCTGGGCCGCGTGCGCAACGCCAACCGGGTCACGGCCAGCATCGATCGGGCCGCGGACGCCCGCGTGATGCGCGCCTGCTTCTGGGCCGCAGATTTGTCCCCGGACGACCTGCGCATGTCGGACCGGATGGACACGCTCAAGTCGCGCATCACCGAATACATGGACACCTTCTACCCCGATGCCGGCCCCGTGCAGTTCACCGAGGATCTGGACGATGAATACAATTCCCGACGTCTGATCGTCCGCACCATGCGGCGCGGTTTGCCGGTAATCACCCATGTGGACCACACGACCTTGACCCGTGCGGACGTGGGGGACCTGCGCCGACTCTACGCCGAAATGCGGCGTGTCGGCCCCTGGCCGTACGACCTCACGATCGACCAGGAACGCCGCCAGATCCAAACTCCCGAGGCCCTGCTTGAACTGGTCATGGGCCGCGGGACCAAGGGCCTGGCGATCCAGCGGTACAAGGGCTTGGGCGAAATGAACCCCGAGCAGTTGTGGGAAACCACGATGAACCCGGAAAAGCGCATCCTCATGAAGGTCAACGTGGTCGACGTGGTCGAAGCGGACGCCATCTTCACGCTGCTGATGGGCGATTCGGTCGAACCGCGCCGCGAATTCATCAACCAGAACGCACTGAACGTACGAAACCTGGACATTTGATGTCGCAGCCCTATCTGATGCAGGTCGAGGAATTTTTCGTGTCCGAGGTCCAGCGCGGCCTGGTGCTGCGCCCGGCGGACATCGAGGTCATCCGCGACTGGGAGCGGCGGGGCGTCCCTTTGCCCGTGGTCAAGGCCGGGCTGCTGACGGGCATCCGCAACTTCCTGGCCGCGGCCGAGGCGCATGAACCCTTGCCGTCCAGTTTGCGCTTCTTCCGTCGACACGTGGAGGAAGCGATGCGTGCCCACCAGAGAGCCGTGGCGCGCGGGCTGGTCACGACACGCGAAGTATCGACACCCGAGGCCCCGGATATTCTGACCCTGGCCCAGGCCGCGATTGACCTGTGGATGGCCGCCCCGGACACGCCACCTGCGGCTCGCACCCTGCTGCAGGACGTCCGCCAGGCCCTGGCTGACCAGTTATCGGATGAAGGGGCACCCTCGCGCCTCGAGCGCCTGGATCAGGCCCTCGCGCAACGATGGATCGCGGTGGTAGCGCCCGACGCCATCGCCCGGGTCGAGGCCGACATCGAGGCCCAGGCACGCCAGGCGCACAAACGGGGTTTCGGGGCTTGCGCGATCGAGGACCTGCGGCATTATGCGATGCGTGAGGCGGCGGCCCGCTTCGGGTACCACAGCCTGATCGACGCGATTCTGGCCGGGGATTGAGAGGGGGGCAGAATGCGCTGCAAGGTGTGCAAGGACCAGGGCTACGTGACCGATGCGGACGTGGAACATGCCGTGGCAAGGGTGTGCACCTGCCGGGCCGAGTGCGACGTCTGCAACAACACGGGCTTCGTGGTCGAGGTAGGCCAGGGGGCTCCGGTGTCGCGCCCGTGCGCCTGTCGCCACCTCGTGCGCAACGTGACCCTGTTCAATCAGGCTATGCTCCCGGCCAAGATGCACTCACGCACGCTCGAAAACTTCGAGGAACTCGATCGCTCGCAGTCGGTGCTGCGCGCCCACTTGCTGCGCTACCGCCAGGCCTATCTGCCCGGGAACCGGGGCTTCCTGTTGTGGGGCAATCCCGGCACGGGCAAGACCCATCTGGTCTGTGCCCTGGCTCGCCATTTCACGCTCGAACGCGGACTGTCGGTGCGGTTCGTGGACTTTTTCCACCTGTTGTCCGAGATCCGGGCGGGATTTTCGGCAGGCCGCTCCGAAGAGGACTTGATCGGCCCTCTGCTGGCACCGATGGTCCTGGTGATCGACGAACTCGGCAAGGGCAAGGCCACGGAATGGGAGGTGTCGATGCTCGACCAGGTCGTGAGCCGTCGCTACAACGCGGGACGAACGATCCTGGCCACCACGAATCTGGGGCTCGATCAGGCCAAGGCCAAGACCGATCAGTCCGAGGCGTTTCCCAAGCTCGAAGACCGCATCGGGGACCGCATCTTGTCGCGATTGATCGAGATGTGCGACACCCACGAAGTCCGGGGTGAAGACTACCGCCGCCGCAAGGCCACCCGCCGCCCGTAAACGCTACAGATCCTTGCGTCCCCGCATCGCCCGCATCAGCGTCATCGAATCCAGATACTCGAGGCTGCTTCCCATGGGGATGCCAGTGGCCGGCCGCGTAACCCGTATCGAATGCCGTTCCAGAATCTTGCGGACATACAAGGCCGTGGTCTCGCCCTCTGCATCGGCGCTCGTGGCCACGATCACCTCGCGGATCCCCCCTGCGGCCACCCGGGCTTCCAGTTCCCGGATGCGCAACTTGTCGGGGGTGATGCCCCGCAGCACGGAAATCGACCCGCCCAGAACGTGATAGAGGCCGCGATACTCGGACACCCGCTCGATGGCCATCAAGTCGCCGATCCCTTCGACCACGCAGACCGTAGCAACATCCCGCATCGGGTCCGCGCAGATGCGACAGCGTTCGCCCGCGGCCAGGAAGCCGCACACCGCGCACGAGCGCACCTCCTGCGACACCTTGACCAGGGCCCCGGCCAGGTCGGTCAAACGGCTTCCGGCTTGTGCCATCATGTGCATCACGTAACGGGTGGCGGTCTTCTCGCCCACCCCGGGAAGTCGTTTCAGTTCGTTGATCAGGGACTGCACGGGTTCGGGAAGCATGTCAGCGGCCATCCTCGTTCTTGATGTACATGATCTCGCCCCCGAACACCGACAGGACGCGGTCCATGGTGGGATGGCGGCGCAGGCGATCCGTGCCGCGGTCCGCGTCCACGGCCGGTGACGCCGCCTCGACCGGGGCCAAAGGCGCGGTGGGGGTCGGCATGTCGACCGGGACCGACCGAGGAACTGGAACCGGCGCTTCCACAGGGGCCGGTGGCTGAACTGGAACCAGCGGCTTCACAGGGGCCGGTGGCTGAGATGGAAACGGCGGCTTCACAGGAACGGGCGGTTCGGCCTGACGCACCGGGCGGGCCGGCGGCGCCATCGCCGTGTCCCCTCGCCCCATTTCTTCGAGCCGCCCCACGATCTCGTCGAGCCCCGTCAGCGCGGACAAGCGCGACGCCCGCACCAGTGCCGACAGTGCAACCAATTCGGGGCTCCGCGAATCCGCGGCCTGATCCGAGGCGTGGGTCAACAACCCCAGCAGCACGGCCAGTGCATCCACCGAATGCTTTTCCATCAGCGACAGGCTTTCGGCAATTTCGGCCTCGGTCAGCCCGGTCTCGATCCCCGACTGCTTTCCGAGCACCCGGATCCGAATCCCTTCGCCCAGGAAGTTCGCCAGGTCCTTCAGGAACTGGCGAGGCTGCATCCCCCGGTCCATGGATTCCTGCAGCGACCGCACCGCATCGCCCGGGTTCTCGGCCAGGATGGCCGACAGAGCCCGCGCATGGGCCGATCGGTTGCCGGTGCGCAGGATGTCGGCCACGTCGGCCTCGCGTACGGTCCCGCCCGAGAACGAAATCACCTGATCCATCAGGCTCAGGGCATCCCGCACGCTGCCGTCCGCCTCGCGGGCGATCAGTCGCAAGGCGTCCTCGGTGGCCTCGATGCCATCGGCCGCCGCGATGCGCTGCATCCGTTCGACCAGGGTCGGGATGGACACGCGCTTGAATTCGAACACCTGACAACGCGACGCAATCGTGGCCGGAACCTTGTGCAGTTCCGTGGTCGCAAACACGAAAATGCAGTGCGCAGGCGGCTCTTCGAGCGTCTTGAGCAGGGCGTTGAACGCCTCGCCGGTGAGCATGTGCACTTCGTCGATGATATAGATCTTGTAGCGGTCCCGCGCCGGCGCAAAGGCCACGCCCTCGCGCAGTTCCCGGATGCTGTCGATCCCGCGGTTGGATGCCCCGTCGATCTCTTTCACGTCCATGGCCGTGCCGCGCACCACTTCCGTGCAGGCTGCGCACACGTTGCAGGGCGTGGCTGTCGGGCCCTCGATGCAGTTGAGCGCCTTGGCGAACACCCGAGCCGCCGTGGTCTTGCCCACACCCCGGATCCCCGTGAACAGATAGGCATGGCCGATCCGTCCGGTCACGATGGCGTTCTTGAGCGAGGTGGTCAGGTGTTCCTGACCCACGATGTCATCGAACGTCTGCGGCCGCCACTTTCGGGCGATCACCTGGTACGACATCAAGGGCCTCGTCATGGATTCGAGTGGGTGAAAATGCCGGGACGGGACACTCGCAACAGCCACTACCGTTGCTTCCTTCCGGACCTGGCGGGTTTCGCAACTCCTGCGCCGCCCCGTCCCGGCAGGATGGAAGTTATCACAGGGCGTGCGGCTCGCGCAAGGGAAATCGATGGGTCAGAAAGGCAATGCGCTCGCGGGATTGTTCGAGCCGATCGGCATCGATCACGCCGTCTTCGAGCATCCGTGTCATCGCGGCCGCCAGGGCCATCCCCTCCCCTCCCCCCCCGCAATGCATGAACACATCCACGCCCGCATCGAGGGCCAGTGAAATCATTTCGTCGGCAGCATACCGATCCGCCACGGCCTTCATACCAAGGTCATCGGTGATCACCACCCCCTCGAAGCCCAGGCGTCGGCGCAGCAACCCATCGATCACGGCCCGCGACAAGGTGGCCGGATGGCGGGCGTCGAGGGCCGGATACAGACAATGCGCGGTCATCAGCATCCCGATGCCCGCATTGATCATGGCCTCAAACGGGGGCAACTCACGCGTCGCGATCAGGTCCGCATCGGCATCGATCAACGGCAGTTCGAGGTGACTATCGGCGGATGCGTCCCCATGTCCCGGAAAATGCTTGCCACAGGCCAGGACGCCCTCGCCCTCGAGCCCCTCGACCAACGCCGCGGCACAAACCGCCACGGTTTCGGGGTCGTTGCCAAACGCACGGTCCCCGATGATCGGGTTGTTTGGGTTCGAATGCACGTCCAGCACCGGTGCGAAATTGAGGTTGAATCCGAGCCCCGCCAGATCGCGCCCGATCGCGGCCCCGGCATTGCGCGCCGCATCCGGCCCGGCCCGACCGACTTCGGCCATGGTCGGCACCAGCGGAAGGATGTGGCGCAGACGTTGCACCCGCCCGCCTTCCTGATCGACCGCGATCAGCACCACGCGCCCCTGCGCCGCGTCACGGATGGCCGCAGTCAGCGCCCGTACCTGCGGGGCATCGATCAGATTGCGTCGAAACAGTGCCACGCCCAGCAGACCATCGCGCAGCAATGCGGCCACCGTATCGGGCAGCGTGGGCCCGTCGAAGCCGATCAGGACGCACGGAAGAACCGTCGGGGAAATGCGCGGGATCAAGGCGTGGCAGCCTTTGCCCCGATACGGCCGATGCTTTGCTGCAACTTGGCCTTTTCGGCCGCGTCGGTCGCGGAACGGTACAGGCGCTGATAGATTTCCTTGGCCTTGGCAGGGTTGCCGAGCCCGTTGTGGGCATCTGCGATGCGCTTGAGTTCCTGTCGACATGCCGGCGACGAACAGGTCTTGAGCAGGCCCTCGGCTTCGGCCAGGTTGCCTTGCTGAATCGTGGCCCGCACGGTCCCCAAAAGGATCGCCTCGGTGGTCGCGGCATCCGTGGCCGGGGTCGCGGGCACGTTCGGACGGGCCGGTTCGACCGCGGGCGGGGCCTCGATCACCGCCGAGGCGGGCTGTCCGGGCGGCGGCGCCAGGGTCCGATCCATGGCCCCGATCAAGGTCCCTTCGCGCGTTTCGGGGGCGGATGTGGTCAGGGCATAAACCACCCCCAGTCCCACGGCCAGCAGCACCAGGATGCCCAACACCACGAACTTGCCGTTCGACCCGCGCCGCACCACCGCGGCGTCATCCGCATCGAAGTCCGTGGTCCAGCCCTGGCGCGCAACCTCTTCGATGCGCTTCGGATCCGGCACCGGGGTCACGACCTCATCGACCTTGACTGCCGACCGCGCCGTGGTTTCGGCATCCGGCAACGCCTGATCCGGCGACAGGATCTTCATCTTGTAGTCGCCGACCTCGACCACCTCGCCCGGACGCACGGTGTTATCGCCATCCGCGCGTTTTCCGTTCACCTTGAACCCATAGCGTGCCGCCACGGGGGCAAGCTGGTACGCACCGTCCTTTTCCACGATCTTCAGGTGATGACGGGACACGTTTCGTTCGCCCAGGACCACATCGTTGTCCGGTGCACGGCCGACCGAAACGACCGCACTCTCGAACGGCAGGATCTTGATGTTTCCCGAGTCGTCCTCGATGTAGAGCTTCATCATCTGCGCACCTCGACCCACGAGTATAGCACGCCATCGTTCCGGATCAACGACCTCGTCAGTCCGCAGGGTCGTCGTCTTCGATGGCCTCGTCCCCGGCCCTTCCCACGGCCTGATCCACCAGTCTGGCCAAGGGTTGAATCCCATCGGGCGGCAGGCGCGACCCTGCCCGCCCGATCACCCGCAACAGCACCACGGCCGCGCGCCATCGATGGTCCTGTCGCCGCACCAGGTCCGCCAGTGCCACCGCATCGTCCCCGTCCGGCTTGCCTTCGATGGCCCCGGCCAATCGGGCCGCCTCCTCGTACCATTTCACCGGTTCCAGACGACGGTGCGCCTTCCACCATTCCGACCACGCGGCGTGCGCGCCTTCGCGGTCCGTGCCGGCACCATCCGCGATGGGGTTCACGCCGGTCGCTACGCACAGGGTTTCGTGCACGGCCCGCCATTGGGTATCCGGGGCCGTCAGCGCATCGATCAGGACCTGCACGGTTTCGGTTTCCACCGAACGGCCGACCAGGGCCCGCGACGCCCATGCATCCAGGCGCTCGTGCAACCGGAAGACCCCCATGTCCACCACGTACTCGCGCCCCTCGCGCAGCAGGTTTCCCAGGGCCGCAGCCCGTGGTCCGGGCGCCAGCGTGCGATCCAGCGCGGCCAACAGGGTGGCCACCACTTCGCCATCGGTCGCCGCGTTGATCGCTTCGAGGATCGATTTCGCCCGGCCTTGTGCACCAAGGTCCAGGATGGCCCCAGCCGAAGACCGCCTCACCTGCGGCGACGAATCGCCAAGGCCCGTCAGCAGAAGCGGAAAGGCCGCCTGCCATCCGATGCGTCCCAGCACCACGGCCGCATCGGCCTGCTCGGTCGGGGTCCCCTTGCGCACAATGCCCATCAGTTCGCGGGCACGCCGCGCAATGCGGGGGCTCTGGTCCTCGAACCACGGACGGTTGCTGCCCTTGTCCTGGCAACCCTCGTACGCGTCGTCGCGCGAACAGTAGACCCGCAGGTGGATATGGTCATTGTGGGGCCGACGCAGCGACGGTTGCGCCATCACGGCTTCGACGCGGGCGATCACGTCGGGTTTTTCCTTGCGCCGCTGTCCTTCCTCGACGATCAACTTCTTGAGCGCATCGGACACGAACATCCACTGCAACCGGGTCGCGGGATGGGTCACGAACGCCTTGGCCAGCAGCCACATCCGCCGCACGTCCAGGCGCACGGTGGTCCCGTTGACCCGTCCGCGCCCCTTGGCGTCCAATCCCACCAGCACGTCCGCAAAGAAGGGCCGTCCCTTCCCATCGAGCAGATAGAAGCCGATGTCCGCGTCCCGTCCGGCATTGTGCGAGATGCTCCAGATGATGTCCCCGCCCCCGGAACGGCTCATGTTGCCCACGGGCAGCACCGCGCCCGGCATCTTCTTCGAAACCGCGCGCACCCCGTCCTGCAGCAACATCACCACCTCGTCAGTGGCCCAGTTGGTGCCACGACCGGCGTGCACCGTCATGATCCGATGATGTGGACCTTCGGGCGGCAAGGCGACCCCGCCCACCAGGATTCCGTCGCGCGTGGTGCCGATCGACAGCGACCCTTTGCCACGGTACTTCCCGATCGCGGGATGATTCCGCGGGATCGGGGGCAACGGCACCCGTTCGAGCAGGGTTTCCAGCCCGCGACGGGGCAGCGCCATTTCCACCTCGGCGCCGCGGGATGCAATCTCGGCGGCCATTGGAGCGGTCGTGCCGCAAGCGCTCGGCCGGTCCCGACACTCGCTGCCCCCGGAACAGTGGAGGCCCGCGACGAGCAACCACAGCGTCGCAGGAAAGTATCGCAGCCCGGTCACTCATTCACCCCAGGTTCGTTATTCCCATTGTAGCCACGGACGCCACGAACTGCCACATCCAGGGCATCGCAAGGCCACCTGCAAGGGTTGACAGGAGCAGCGTTGGCTTGATAATACCGGTTGACAGGCAATCCGGCCCTGGGATTCGTCATCGCCGATGGTCGAAGAACTTCCGCTCAGCCGTGAAACCCGACAGATATTGCTCGAGGCGCGTGACATCGCCCGGCAGGCCGGACGCGCGCTCGACAGTTCCCACGTGGTCCTCGCTGGCTTCACCGTGCCGTGCGTGGCCCAGTCGATCATGCTGGAACGCCGGATCAGTTGCGACCGGGTGCTCGGCGCGCTGCGCGAACTGCCCCCCGACCCGCCCGAGCTGTTCGACGCGGTGTGGGCCCTGTCCGCACAGATCGCCGTGAATGTGGGTTCCGCGCAGATCACGTCCGCGCACGTGCTGTTGGCCGTGTCCCGGCTGCCCCATTCGCGGGCCGCGCGGGTGCTCGAACGGGTCGGGTTGCCCCTGCCGACCCTGCGCGCCCTGGCCATGGCCCACCTCACGGATCCCCGGTTGCGGCGCGCGGCCAGCGAACGTCTGGCCCGCAGCCAGAGTCACGCGGAGGGGCAGGCCTCAGGCCCCCTGCCCGAAACCTCCACCTGCGTGCAGACCATGGTCACGCCCGAGGCCCGCGCGCAACCGCGCGATATGCCCGAAATGCCCCCGGACGAAGACGAAGAGGCCGTGCCGATCGACTTCGACGTGCCTGAAGGGCCCGAGCCCGTGGTTCCCTTGCGCGCCACCCCCAAGACACCGAATGGCCGTTACGTGCTGGACCCCGGGCGCTTCCCGACGCTGGTGTCCCTGGGCCGCAATCTGTCGCTCGAGGCCGACTTGGGCAAGCTCGACCCCCTGATCGGGCGACAGGACGTGCTCGAGGCCGTGATCGACGTTCTCAGCAAGCGGCGTTCGAACAACCCGCTGCTGCTGGGCGACCCCGGCGTGGGCAAGACCGCCATCGTCGAGGGTCTGGCCAACTACATCGTGCACCATTGCGAGCATCTGCCCGACCTGGGCGACCGTGTGATCGTGTCGCTGTCAGTGGCAGACCTGCTGGCCGGCACGGCCATGCGGGGGTCGTTTGCCGCGCGCATGAAGGCCCTCAAAGACGAAGTCGTGTCCGCGGAGCGCCGCGTGATTTTGTTCATCGACGAAATCCACACCATCATCGGGGCCGGGGTCGGCGACGGTGGCATGGACGCCGCGAACGACCTCAAGGGCGCCCTGGCCCGCGGGCTGTTCCCGTGCATCGGGGCCACCACCTTCGGGGAATACAAACGGTCGATCCAGACCGACCCCGCGCTGGCCCGGCGCTTCGAGCCCGTGTTCGTGCGCGAGCCCTCGCTCGACGAGACCGAGCGCATCCTCGATGGCGTGACGCCCGTGTACGAAAGCTTCCACGGTGTCACGGTGTGCGATGATGCGCGCAAGGCAGCGGTCCGCCTGACCGACCGCGTGATCGTGGACCGGGCGCTGCCGGCCAAGGCCATCGACGTGCTCGACCGGGCCGGGGCCCGCGTGCGACGCGAAGGCCGCGACAGCGTGACGCGCGGGGACGTGGTCAAGGTTCTGGCGGGCCTCGTGGACCTTCCCGAGGCCTTCTTGGCCCTGTCCCCCTCGGAACGACTGCGGGGCATGGAACAGTTCATGGCGGGTCGCGTGTTCGGACATGACGAGGCCCTGGGCGCGGTGTTTCGCAGCATCGGCCAGAACTGGTCGCGCTTCGGGTCGCGCAAGCCCCTGGGGTCGTTCCTGTTCGTGGGGCCGACCGGGGTGGGCAAGCGCACCACGGCCATGGCTTTGGGCGAATTCATGTTCGGAAGTCCCTCGGCCGTGCTCGAAATCGACCTGGGCGACTACGCCGAACCGCATTCCCTGTCGCATCTGATCGGCAGCCCGCCCGGCTACGTGGGCCACGAGGAAGGCGGGTTGCTGGCCGATACGCTGATGCGCCGGCCGTTTTTGCTGATTTTGTGGCAGCACATCGATCAGGCGCACCCCTCGGTGCAGAACCTGATCGCCCAGGCCATCGCGGACGGCACGCTCACCGACCGCCGTGGCCGCACCATCGACTTCCGCAACTCGGTCCACTGCATGACCGTGACCCTGGGCCACGACGGCAACAACGGCCGGACCGTGGGGTTCGACCTCGCGGGGACCACTTCCGGGGGCAACTCAGGTCCGCGGGATCCGTGGGTGCAGCAGTGTCGCCGCATGCTTCCGGTCGAGTTGTTCGCGGCCTTGGACCAGGCGTTCGCCTTCCGCCCGCTGGCGCCCGACGCCGTGCGCCAGGTCGTGTCGCGAATCCTCACCCACACGGTAGCGCGCTTCGAAGAAGACCACGCAGTGCCCCTGGTGCTGTCGCCGACCATCACGGACTGGGTTGCCGGGCAGTGTCGAGGCGGTGCAAACGGCCCTGGCAGCATGGCCGAAGGCATCGTGACCGAAACGATCC
>CAYRIB010000076.1:0-13692 GCA_964424165.1 uncultured Myxococcales bacterium
GTCAGCCCCGACGATCGCCGTCTCGTGCAGGTCTCGGGAACCCGGGCCGACGCATTCCTGTATGACAACACGGTGCGTCCCGCGGCGTTTCTGAAGTATCTGGGGCAGGGAGTCGAACGGGTGCGCTTCTCGGGGGGCAAGGCAGGCAGCCCCCTCCTGGTCATGCTGGAATTCGCGGACAAGCGCTTCGCCCTGTTCGATGCCGAAGGGAATCCGCAGGATGCGGTGGCCGTGTCGGGCGCGACCGATGCGGATGCCCCGGGCGACGTGCCGACCTCGATCCCCCCGATCCCCACGGCTGCACCCGGACAATAGCTTGGTAGCGGAGGACCGCATGAAGACCTGGCTTGCTCTGACGGTAACCACTGTCATGGTCGGTGGCGTTTTGCCGGGCGAGGCAGCATCTTCGCCCGCACCGGCCCTGACGGCGTTTGTAGGGGCCTCGCTGTTCGATGGCACCGGGTCGGCCCCCATCGCCCATGCCACGGTGCTGATCGACGGCGATCGGATTCGGCTGGCGGGTCCGAGCCAGAACGTGGTGGTGCCTTCGGGCGCCAGGGTGGTCAATTGCGAAGGGCGCTTCATCGTGCCTGGTCTGATCGACGCCCATGTCCACTTCTTTCAGTCCGGGGGACTCTACGCCCGACCGGACATCGTGAACCTGACCTACGTCCGGTCCTACAACCACGAGATGTCGTCGGTAAAGGCCAGTTTGGGCAACGTTTGGCGGGACTATCTGGTCAATGGCGTGACTTCGGTGGTCGACATGGGGGGACCCATGTGGAACTTCGAGGTGCGCGAGCAGGCCCGGGCCGAAGCATTGGCACCTGCCGTGGCCGTGGCCGGTCCACTCATCTCGACGATCGCACGGTGGCAGCTCGATTTGGGTGACCCCCCGATCATTCGTGCAGCGTCGGCAGACGACGCCCGCACCATGGTCAAAAAGCAGCTTTCAAGCAAGCCGGACCTGATCAAAATCTGGTTCGTCCTGACCCCGGATCGCACGATCGACGAAATGACCGGCGTCGTGCGTGCCGTGGTCGACGAAGCCCATCAGGCCGGAATTCGTGTGGCGGTCCATGCTACCGAGGCTGAAACCGCGCGGATTGCAGTCGAGGCCGGGGCCGACATCCTGGTGCACAGCGTAACCGACGCGCGCGTGACGCCGGAATTCGTCAAGATGCTGGCGGACCGGAACGTGATCCTGATCCCGACGCTCACGGTCATGGGCGGCTACGCGCGGGTCCTTGGCGGACCGCCAGAGGCCACCCTGCTCGAACGGCAGTATGGTGACCCGCGTGCCATGGCGACCTGGGCGGACTATGCGGCGATTCGCACCGCGGCGACCCGCGAATCCGGTAAGCGGCGACACGATGATGCATTGAACCAGGAACCGATCCTGAAACACAACCTTCTCGCCTTGCTGCGAGGGGGCGTCACGATTGCGGCCGGCACCGACGCAGGCAACATCGGCACCCTGCACGGGGTTTCCCTGCACGCGGAACTGGTGGCCATGCAGGATGCCGGTATGTCCGCCAGGGACGTCATTGTTTCCGCGACCCGCGATGCGGCGCGCGTGTTTGCGCGTAACCCCGACTTCGGGACCATCGAGCCGGGCAAGCGGGCGGATTTTCTGGTGCTTGGTGCCGATCCCATGGCCAGCGTGGCCAACCTGGCCTCGATCCGAACCATCGTCCGGGCGGGGCGGGTGCTTGCCCCCGACGAGATCCGTCCTCCCAACGCGGTGTACGTGGTCGATCGACAGTTGGATGCCTACAACGCCCGCAACCTCGATGCGTTCGTGGCGTGGTACGCCCCGGATGCGGTCATCGAGGACCTGGGTGCCGGCCGCGTCGTGGCCCGCGGGCATGAGCAGATCCGGGCTGTCTATGGTCCGCTGTTTGCCAAGTCCCCGGACCTCAACAGCCGGGTGATCGAACGGGTCGTGCAGTCGGGGCTCGTCGTGGATCACGAACTGGTGACCGGCATCCGGGGCCGTCCCTATCTCCATGGGGTCGCGACCTACGACGTGGTGAACGGTCGTATTGCCCGCGTGTGGATGCGCTCCGAGTGACCGGCTTGCGCGAGTTCGTAGACGCGCTCTCGCAGCCGGGCGGCCCATTCCTCGGGCGGGTGCCCATCGTCGAAGGTCTTCCATGGAATGGGGGGGGCAAACGTGAGCGTGATCGTTCGCCCCTGCTGTGCAAACATTTCACGCAGCATCAGGGCGATCTCGAGGTTGGCCCGCACGCCGCATTTCTGGCGCCACGAGGACAGGCGGTAGAACGTTTCGGACAGCCGTGCGTCCACGTGCAGGGGAATGACGTCCCGTTGGTGCTGCACGGCACGGGTAACGAATCCCCGGTGCCACGGTCCATCCTCGATGCGACGCCCGTCCCAGCGTCGTGATATCACGCCCGCAGGGCAAAGGAAGAGGCACCCGGGCGCCGCGAAGGCCACTTCGATCCCGGCACGGTGCTCGGGTGTGTTCTCGCCGCGCTTGTTGACGGGTACCAACAGGGGGGCGAAGCCCCGCAACGCCATCAGCACGTCGTTGACCAGGACCTTCAGATCCCTGCGCACGGATCCAATCACCTGGATGGGGATGAAACATTCGAGCAGGCCCGTCGGGTGGTTGGCCACCACGATGGTGCTGCGATCGGTGGGCACGTGTTCGAGACCGTAAACCCGGACCTGCACGCCCACTTCGTTCACGATGGCAGCGGCCAGATCGAACGGGTCCTGATCGCGGTGCTGCGCTAGGAATCGGTTCAGGCGGTCGACGTTCATGAATCGCTCGATCGCCCGTTCCACGAAGCGTGGCACCCGTGCGGCCAGGCGCGGACGCGTGACGGCCAGGGCGGCTCGCAGATCGAGGTCCTTGTCGGGCAGGCCCGTCATGGCCACTCCTACTTGGGCAATTCGTCCAGGTTCGCACCCATGGGGAGGTTCAGACGGATGTCGATCTCCCTCTGAACCATCCAGTTGGAACTCAGGTACACGAGATACAGCCACGGGCTGAAGGTGCGGGTCAGAAGCGACCCGAAGCGTTTCCAGATCGACGCATGTCGATAGAAGTCCCGTCGCGCCTGGGCACAGCGTTCGCTGACCTCTTGATACGTCATGTTCTTCGGGTGGAAGGGCAAGGTTCCGTAACGATAGTTCGGGTCGAGCCACCATTTCTCGGTGAGCAGGCGGCCCTCCTGGCGCAACCGCTCGTACAAGGGCGTTCCGGGGAAGGGGGTCGTGTGGTTGAACGCGGCATAGAAAAACCGGTGTCGCAGGGCGAAGTCGAGGGCCCGGTCGAAGCTTTCGGGGGTGTCGTGATCATGGCCGAAGATGAAGGTCGAATAGATGCTGATCCCCGCGTCGTGAATGTTTTGAACCAGTTCGTCGCGATCCCCGAGATGGAGCATCCAGTCCTTGCCCATGGCCTTGAGGTTGGCCTCGTCAAGCGACTCGAACCCGATGAGGATCATCTCGCATCCGCTCTTCTTCATGGCCCGCAGCAGTTCCTTGTTGCGCGCCATGGTCAGGGACCCCTGCCCGGACCACTGAATCTTCAAGGGCTCGAGCTTGCGGCACAGTTCCAGGGTATAGGACGGATTGGCCACCACGTTGTCGTCGACGAAAAAGAAGAGCTTTCGCCCCGATGCGGCCACGTCCCGGGCCACGACATCCGGGTCGCGGGGCAGATAATGGCGGTCGTAGTAGCGGGTAATGGCGCAGAAGTCGCAGTTGAACACGCAGCCGCGACCTGTTTCGACCAGGCCGATGCGGGCGTACTTCTTGCCGGCGAGGATCCCGCGGTCCGGGAGGGCGTCCGAGTATCCAGGCGACCCTCGGTAGATTCGCTGCATCCGATGATGCGCAGCGTCCTCGAGAAGCGTCGCCCACACGGTTTCGGCATTGCCGATCACGATCGCGTCCGCGTGTTCGAGCACCTCGTCGGGCATGAGGGTCGGGTGGTATCCACCCATGACCACGGGGATGCCGCGGGCGCGAAAGCGTGCGGCCACCTGATAGGAACGGGCCGCGGTGTAGGTTTCGCACGAGATGGCCACGAGGTCGGTCGGGGTGTCATAGCGGATGAGTTCGAGCCGGTCGTCGAAGAACTCGGTTTCGATGTGGGGGGGGGTAATCGCCTTCATGGTCATGATCGGCAGGGGTTCCATCACCTGCCAGGATTTGATGTAGGGCTGACCCGCAACCTTGCCGATCGCGGGCAGGATGAACGTCACCTTCATGTCGGAAAGCCTCCTTCTTGCGCCTTGTCGAACGCCGATTCCCAGATCAACCGGTGGTCCAGCAGGCTCATCTTGATCGCGCCGATGCGCTGTCCCTGTGCCGCCAGGGCCGCCTCGAACACCCGGGCGCCGCTCTGGACGCGACGAACACGGATTGCCCCAAGCTGGCCCAAGCGGCGGCAGTAGCCGTAGTGGCATGCGGCCGTGGCGAGCGCCTGATCCAGGTCCGGGCCTAGCAGTTCTAGGGCCGCATCGGGCGCGTCGGTTTCGATGAACAGGGTATAGGCTGGCGGTTCGCCCCGGCAAGGGGCCAACAGGCAGAAAGATTCGTGCAGGTTCCGCGAAACCAGCAAATCCCGGACCTCACGCTCCACCAAGCGGGCGTCCAGTTTCTCGCCACACAGATCGCTCACCCGGTCAAGCCGGCCCTCGAAGCGCACCGCCGGGGTGGCATGGTACATCCCCACGCACCGCACCAGGTCCTTGAGGTGATAGCGATACAAGCCGCCGCCCGTGGTCAGAATCGGGGAGTAGAGGCCCCCGCGGATCAGTTCGTGGGCCAGTCGCGGGGGATGGTCGGGCGTTTCCAGATCGATGAATTCCAAGAAGTGCGAATTCACGGCGAGCGGCCCGCCTTCGATCCCCCATCGCGGCGTGGAAATGACGCCCTCGGTGGCCAGCAGTCCCTTCGGCTGCACAACGACTCCAGGAAACCACGCACGCAGCGCGGGCAGGAAGTCGGCCGATGGACCGTCGGCCCAGCACGAGATGATCCGCAGCCGCGGCCAGATCGCGGTGCCCAACAGGCGGGATTCGTGGGTGCGCAGTTTCTCGATTTCGCGGCGGCGGCGCGGATCGATGCCTGACATGACCCGATCCCAGTCCTGATCAAGCGCCTCCATGAGGAGCGTCAGAAACGTCGGACTCCAGACCGAGATCAGCCCCAGATCCCGGGCGGACACGAGTTGTCGCAGGGTCTCGCGGCGCCAATCAGCGACCGATGGCAGCTTGGCGACGTCGCCGGACACGGCCATCAGGTGGGCCATGGCCCAGCGGCCGAAGCGGCCGAGGTAGGCCGTGTCGTCGTCCAGACCCACGGGAATGCCGCCCGCGGTGTGGGTCCGGGCGCGCATGACCGGCGAGATGGCCCAGTAGCTCGACGTTCCGAGCAGGGCAGGAGCATGTTGGTACAGGTCCAGGATCCATGCGTTGACCGCGACCGCGAATTCCTGGATCAGGCTCTGCGTGCAGGGAATGATCTTGTTGGCCGCGCTCGACCCGCAGGTCTCTTCCACGGCCAGGACCGGTTCGGTCGTGAGCACTTGGGTTTCACCGTTGACCACCCGTTCGATCCATGGCCGCAACATGTCGTAATCACACACGGGCACGCGTGCCCGAAACGCCTCGACGCTGTCGATCGCCGCAAACCCGTGCTCGCGTCCGAAGGCCGAATGTTGATTGTTTGCGAGGATCGCTTGCAGACGTGCAGTTTGGGTGCGAGCGGGGTCGCAAAACGAACGCTCGACGCGCATGTGCGCTGGGGTCATGGTCAGCATGTGGGCCGACTGCAGAACGCCTCGCAACAGCCTGCTCATCGGCCCTTCCATCGTCGGCGCAGGCGTTTCTTCAGATAGAACCACGCCATCTTCAGATTGAACCGGCCGATGCAGCACAGCTCGTCACCCTGCGCGTGGCCGGGGTTGCGTTCCTGGAAGAAACGGATGTCCGGCACCTGCAAAAGCTTCTCACTAATCGGGGCGACCGTCTCGCGCAGACGGCCCATGGGAGTGGTAAATCGCAAGACCCCCAAGTTCGGCAGCCAGGCATCCCCGAAGCGCTCGCGGGCCAGGGTATTGATCACCGCCTCCTCGAAGAGGGGCGTTGTCCGGTCATGGCGGGGAAAGTGGTCGGGAAAATTGCGCGTCAGCAGCAGATAGGTCTTGTACCCCTTGCTGATCAAAAACCAGTAGGTTGGTAGCAGCGGATGCCGGATTTTCAGGGCCGTGGCATTGCGCAGCCAGGCCAGTTGCAGGGCGGGCTGCCCCCAGTAGGCGGGGCGCAAAATGGTGTCGCCCGAAAAGAAGACCGCTACCGCACGCCCCTGAACGCGGGTCACGTAGGTGGCTACGGTCGAAAAGCCCTGAAGCGCCCCGTTGCGGCGGTCGATCAGCAGGATGACCCGGTCCTTGCGGGCAAGGTCCGCCATGAAACGTTCGCGCGTGACGTCCGCGTAGTGCTCTGCGAAGAGGTTCCACATGGCCTCGCGGGTGGCATCGGACAAGACGGCCACACGCCGCGTTTGGCCTGCGAGCCTGCCGACCCGATGGTCGGGCTTTGGCCCGTGTTCCATTTGCGAATCTGGCATCGCTGGCATCTCCATTCACGGCGTTCTTCGTGAAGTTGGTTTCATTCTCATTGCTCCGGCCTTTCGAGTCAACCTGTGCTAGATTCGCATCGATGAGCGATGCCACCCACAGCAATTTGGGGCTTGCGGACGGGGCCTACGAAGTGACCGACGCAAACCCGGGCGACGAACCGGAACTGCGGCGACTGTTGAGAGAGATCCCCATGGCGGGATTTCTGACGGTATCGATGCAGCGAGAACCGGACTTTTATCATTCGGCCGGGGTCGAGGGCGACACGCATCAGACGGTGGTGGTGCGCTCCCCAAAAGGGGATGGACTGATCGCCCTGGGGACCCGTTCGACCCACGAGGCCTTCATCAATGGCGTGGCGGTCCGGCAGGGCTACCTGAGCCAGGTGCGGATCTCCCCGGCCTATCGCGGCGGCGGACGGCTTCTGCAGAAGGGATATGCGAGGCTGCACGCAAAGCACCAGGAAGACCCGGTGCACTGCCACATCACGACCATCATCGAAGACAACGTGGTGGCCCGCCGGGCCTTGACGAGCGGTCGTGTGGGTATTCCGCCATACACGCCGCAAGGGGTTTTGTGCACCCTGTTGATCCCGGCCACATCAAGGCGTTATCGTGAGCTGCCCGAGGGCATCCTGACCTGTCGCGGGACCGAGTCCCGGATGATTGCCATCGCGGATTTTCTGCAGACGGAATACGTGCGTTTTCAGTTCGCGCCGCGCTGGACCGCCGAACACCTGATGGATGCCACCCGTTGCCGCGGTTTGCGCCCCGAAGATTTCATCGTTGCGCTCGATGGCGAGCGGATCGTGGGGTGTCTCGCGGTATGGGATCAGCGGGCCTTCAAGCAGACCGTGGTGCACCGTTACGGGCTTGGGCTGGGGCGTCTGATCGGGACGTTCAATCGCATGGGGGCGCGGTTCAATCTGCCTCATCTGCCGCGATGCGGCGAGGCCGTGGACGTCGCGTGTTTGTCGCATGTGGCAGTGCGTGGCGACGACGCGGCGATCGGTCTGGCCCTGGTGCGCGCCGGGATCGATGAGGTCCGTTGCCGGGGACTGGCGTTCGCGGCCATTGGACTGGCCGAACGGCATCCCCTGTACCGCCCCATCAAGAAGGCGTTCGGGCACCTTCAGTACCGTTCGATCCTTTACACGGTGCACTGGGACGACGGGGCAGAAGTGGTCCAAACGCTCGATGGCCGCATTCCCCATATCGAGATTGCGATGTTGTAGAGGTGTCGGATGAAGATCCTGCTGCTCATGGCCGATGCCCACATGCACAAGCTGCGCATCGGCAGCCACGTGCGGTCGCTGCGCGAGGCCCCGATTACCCTTACGACGCTGGCGGCGCTTACTGCGGACCAACCGGACGTCGAGTATCTGCTCGTCGACGAAAGCGTGGACGCGGTTCCGCTCGATGCCCAGGTGGACCTGGTGGCAATCAGCGTGATGACCGGTACGGCGCGGCGGGCCTATGCCCTGGCCGATCATTTCCGGTTGCGTGGCATCCCCGTGGTGCTCGGCGGGGTGCACGTGACCCTGATGCCCGACGAAGCGGCCCGCTTTGGGGACACCATCGTGACCGGCATGGCCGACACCGTGTGGCCCGAGGTCGTTCGGGACTTTCGAAACGGCGTGATGAAGCCGCGCTACGATGCAGGGGTGCAGCAGGACGATTTCTACCGCGGTATTCCGACCCCGCGGTGGGATCTGCAGCGCAGAAGCGGGTACATGATGCCCTACACCGTGCCGTTCACTCGCGGATGCGTGCATACGTGCGACTTCTGCACGGTGCCCGGGGTGTGGAACCGCTTCCAGCGTCGTCCCGTGGCCGACATCGTGCGCGACGTCGCGGCCATCCCGAGCCGCCGCTTCGTGTGCAACGACGTCAGTCCCTTCGATGACATCGAATATGCCAAGGAACTGCTTACCGCACTGATCCCGCTGAAGAAGATCTGGGGCGGCTTGGCCACCACGAAGATCACGGCCGACCCCGAATTGTTCGACCTGCTCGTCCGAAGCGGGTGCCGCTATCTTCTGATCGGGTTCGAGTCCGTGAGTCAGCGCACCCTCAACAAGATGGCCAAGGGGTTCAACAAGGAAGACGACTACGAGGAACTGATGCGCACCTTGCACAAGGCAGGCATCAGCGTCCAGGGATGCTTCGTGTTCGGGTTCGACGAGGATGGCCCCGACGTTTTTCAGCAGACGGTCGATCGGGTCCAGGAACTGAAGATCGATATTCCCCGCTACTCGATCTACACCCCCTATCCGGGGTCGCGCCTGTTCGAGCGCCTGCAGGCGGAAGGGCGATTGCTGAGCACGGACTGGGGCGACTACGACACCATGCACGTGGTGTTCCGCCCGAAGCAGATGAGCCCGGTGCAACTGTACGAGGGGTTCCGGTGGGCGTATCGCGAGACGTTCCGGCTGCGCCGCATCCTGACCCGCACGTTCAAGTGGGGCATGGGCTTCCCCATCACCTTCGTCGGCAATCTGACGTATCGGATCTTCGTGCGTCGCCTGTTCTTCGAACCCGGGTTCGAGATGCCGCTGACGGCCTTGCCTAGCCCACGCGGATTGGATGGAAATCCGCGTTGAGGCGTTCCATGCTTTCCCAGATGTGCGATACGTCGTTGGTGTAGATGTGCAAATCGCGGCGGCGTCCCAGGATGTCGCGCACGTGGTTGCGCAACACCGCCTCGTGCACGAAGCCCAAGCGCTCGATCATGTGCATGGCTACGAATTCGCCGTCCATGATGCGCACCAGGATCAGGTCCAGGCCGGACGAGGCCGCGGCCTTGACCAGCATCCGTACCAGCAAGACGCCCAGGCCCTTGCGCTGGAAATCGTGGGCCACGACGAGACGCATTTCGCCCACGTGGGCCGCCCAACCGTAGTGTTCGCGCTGCAAGGTAGCCGAAGCCACGATCCGACCGCTCACCTCGGCGACCAAACCGATCACCAGTTCGTGGTCCACGTCGCGCACGAAGCGATCCACCACCTCGGGCTTCGTCACGTCGTTTCGCAGGAACATGCGGTCTTCCTCGGGCAAACCTTGGAAGAAGGCCAGCATCGCTGCACTGTCTGCGACCGTCATCAGGCGGACCGTTACTGCCGGGCCGTCATGCAAGGTAATCGTCGAGGGGAATTGATTCGATTCCATCCAGTTCCTCCGTTCGGGCAAGATTAGTGTAGAACGATCTCGATGCGAGCGCTACGGGTGAACGGTGTGTGTGACGGATCGTCCACGTCGACGTCCACGGCCACGTGGTGATTGCAGAGCTAGCGGGACTTCGGGGCCGGAAGTACCCCGTACTCCTGGCCTGTCGGGACCTTCCGGAGCTGCGCGTAGACCCACATGGCGATTCCTACCGCCACGATGCCAAGGGCCACGAGATGGGCATCGCGCAGGCCCCAGAAACGATCGGGCCGGCCGTCCGCAGTGCGGATGAATTCGACGAAGAACCGCAGCAGACCCGCGCCAATACAGTACATGGCGAACAGGATGCCCGGGTGACGGATGCGCTTGCGCAGGTTCCACAGCAGGAAGAACAGGAACACGTTCACCAGCATCTCGTACACCGGGGTCGGGTGCACCAGTTCGGTGGTGGGTACGATTCCGTTGGGGTAGGACATGCAAAACGCGTAGTCCCAGTCCGTGACGCTGCACGGCACGCCATAGCATCCGTCGCCCGCGAGCTGGCAGCCGACGCGCCCGCTGGCATAGCCGGTTGCGATCATGGGGGCCAGAGCATCGAGCATCACGAGCAGGGGCTTCTTCTTGAGGCGGTAGTACACAAGAAGGCTGGTGAGTGCCAGCAGGAACCCGCCGTGCCAGGTCAGGCCGCTGCCCGACACCAGATCCTTGAGCCGAAACACCGGGGCCTCGGTGATCATGTAAATCAGTTTGGCGCCGAGCACGCCGGCCACGATGCAAATGAAGATCGTGGTCTCGGCCATCTGCACCGGCACGTTGCGGCGACGGTATTCCTTGACCAGCAGCCAGTATCCGATCAGAAACCCCACGGCCATCATGACCCCGTAGGTCCCGATCCGGAAAGGCTCTTCAATCACGTAAGGCCACATGGTTCCTCCTTGGCGTATCAGGGGGGAATTCTGCTCACGCGGGGGTCGATCCGTCAAGGGCCTGGGCGAGGTCCGCGATCAGGTCGTCGGCCTCCTCGATCCCCACCGAGTAGCGCACCAGTCCGTCGCTGATCCCGGCCTCGGCCCGCTCGGCCGCGGGCACGCCCGAATGCGTCATCGAGGCGGGGTGCTCGATCAGGGTCTCGACGCCCCCAAGCGACACGGCCAGGCATGCGAGCCGCACACGGTTCATCAACTGTTCTCCGGCGGCCATACCGCCCTTGAGACCAAAGCTGATCATGCTGCCCGGGCCCTTCATCTGGCGCATGGCCAGCGCGTGCTGCGGATGGTTCGGCAGGCCCGGATAGCGCACCCATTCCACATCCGGGCGCGTCTGCAGCCAATTTGCGATGCGGATGGCATTGGCCTGCGAGCGCTCCATGCGAAGCGACAGGGTCTTGAGCCCCCGGTGGACCAGGAAGGCCTGATGCGGGTCCATGTTGCAGCCCGTGAGCGTCATCATTTTGCGGAGTCGCTGCAGCAAGTCTGCGTCGCGCGTGGCCATGATCCCGCCCACCACGTCCGCGTGACCGTTGATGAACTTGGTGACCGAGTGCAGCACCACGTCGGCGCCAAGGGTCAGGGGCTGCTGCAGATACGGGGACGCGAACGTGCTGTCCACGACCAGCAGGGCGCCGTGTTCATGAGCGATGGCCGCGACAGCCGCCAAGTCCGTAATCTGCATCAGGGGGTTCGACGGCGTCTCGACATACACCATTTTCGTGGTGGGCCGCATGGCCTGACGCACGGCAACGAGGTCCGAGGTGTCCACATAGGTGGCGGTCAAGCCGAAACGCGACAACTGCCGCTCGAGCAGGATCCGCGAGGGGCCATAGACCGAGGCCGTGCTGACCACGTGATCCCCGGACTGGAGCAGCGTCAGATACGCCGTGGTCACGGCGCCCATGCCCGAGCTCGTGGCCACGGCCCCGACGCCTTCTTCCAGGGCGGCGACGCAGTCTTCGAGGGCCCGGATGGTGGGGTTGCCGATCCGGGTGTAGATGAACCCGTCGTCCTTGCCCGCGAACCGGTCTGCACCCTGCCGGGCACTTTCGAACGCAAACGTCGAGGTCTGGTAGATCGGGGTTACCACACTGCCGCTCGGGTCGCCCCGATTGCCCGCGTGCACCAGTTTCGACGTGAATCCGGTCATCTTGTCGCTCATCTCATCCTCCTTATCCCGCATCTGTTGCTGTCCGGACGTGCCCGCCGGCAATGCCGACCCCATCTTCCGCATCCCGGCATGGACAGGGAAGGGGCTGGAAGTCTACCGGCAATAAAGGCCCGTGTCACCTCTTCGATGTCGCCCGCTACGAACGCGATCACCTGCAGTCCCTGACCGGTGAGTTCCTGGCGCAAAGGTTCCGAGATGGCCCCGCAGATCAGCGTGTTGACCCCGAGTTCCCGCAGTCGTGCGATCTTGAACAAGGCATTCGGCGTGTCGATGCTGGCCTGCGTTCGTGACACGACGCAACCATCTTCAATCCCAAGAATCAGGGCCTCACGACAAACGTCGAATACCGGTGAGATGCGCCCCTGCCAGACCGTGATCCCGATGGTCATGGCAATCCTTCCTGGCGGGGCTCGGCGGTCGGAGGCGGGGGCGGCGTTTCCCGGGAAGCCCGGTTGGCATACTCGATTTCGATTTGTTCGATCAGGGACTGTTCGGTCATCGGCCCGACCACGCGAAACCCATTGATGAAAACCGTGGGGACATCGGTCACCCGGTTGGAAACTCCCTCCTTGTGTACCTGATCCAGAAACGCGTTAGTCTTTGGGTGATCGTAGGCGATCCGGAACGCATCCTGGTCCAGCCCCTCGAGGTCTGCCCACTTCTGGAGCATGCAGGCCCGAAACTGGTCCTGGCGCGCGTAGAGGGTCAGCAGAAAGGGCCAGAATCGTCCCTGATCCGCGGCCGCGACCAAGGCCCGGCCGCATCTGGCGGCGTCTTCCAGGTCGTTCGGAAAGAAGGGGCGATAGTGCAGTTGCACCTTTTTCTGCAGACGTCCCTCCATCAATTCGCGATACAGGCGGGGAATCATCCTACCGCAGGCCTCGCTGCGGCCGCAGGCATAGATGGTGACCAAGACGGGCGCGCCTGGATCCCCGGCGGCAAAACGGGCATCGGGGGCAAATGCAGCGCGGGGCTCCGAGGTGGCCAGATGCAATTTTTCGAGCGGCGCATTTTTGGGCAAGGCCAACGACGAGGAGGCCAAAAGCGCCAGGCAGATCATCGAAAGAACCCGGGATGTGTGATGCATCGAGGGGTCCTCCTGTCGGTGTCATCCGAAAGAAACAGCTAGCATGAAGCATGCCAGACCGCGACGCGTTCTGCGGGAACAAGAGCGGCAGCCAGCTACCACACTCCAAAACCACCCTTGCAAGCCACTCCAGCGAGAACTTGGGGGCCGAGAGTCCTGAGGACGCGACTCAAATCCGCACAAAAGTCGCATTCCCGCGACCCTATTCCATCCGAAACGACCACTCAGTTCGTCCCATCCCCCTTCTCCCGCGGTCCGAACAAAAGCCGCTCCGAGTTCGTAACGTAGAACTTTCGCAGCACGTCGGGCGGCAGGCCCACGGCATCGACCTTCCACTTTCCCTGGATGGGTGTCGGGTGCTCGATCTGGCGGTCCGTGGTCTCGAAATACCGCCAGTGTCGCTCGAAGAACTCGCGCGCATCCTTCACGGTGGGCATAACATCCGGCACGTGCCACACGGACCCGAGTTGCATCGAACCGTCGCCGTCGGCGATGAAGTCAGACCCGAACAGAATGCGGTCCTGGTGCTTGACGAACAGGGCCTTGACCCGCGCCGCGTCGTGTCGGCCGATCTCGGGTATCCGGGCCGACACGTCTGTGTACACGTTCGCATGCCGATCCAGCAGCCGGTCCACGAAGTCCAGGTCCTCGGCGTTGCA
>CAYRIB010000077.1:0-12026 GCA_964424165.1 uncultured Myxococcales bacterium
GGCGAAACGGTTCTGGTGGCGGCGGACCTGACAGAGCCCGTGTGGATCCAGGACCTAAGCGATGCCCAGTGCTTCCACGTGGTCAGCAGCGAAGGGGATGAAAACGCGTCCGAGCCGTCGACGCCCCTGTGCACTTCGCCCGCACCGTTGAGCACCATCGTGACCCCAAGCGCGCCGGTCAATCTGGCCGCTAGCTCGGGGGACCGTCAGGTGACCATTACGTGGGACACGGGAGATGTCCAGACCCTTCTGTGGGTTCTCGAGCGTGCCACGGCTATGGTTGGTCCATTCGAGCCGATCACAGGTGAGCAAGGATGGGTTGCAGGACAGTCCTTGGTCGATACCACGGTCGAAAACGGCATCAACTACTGGTACCGTCTGACGCCGCTGGCGCGCGATCGCACGGCCGGTCCGTCCGCCTTGGTCGGCCCGGTCACCCCCGTAGACAGCGCGCCCCCGGCGCCGCAGCACGCGACGGTCGAGCGCACAAACCAGCAGGTCCGCATTCAGTGGGATCCCGTCGACATCCCGGACCTGATGGGGTATCGCGTCTACCGCACGGTGCCGGGCGAGGAACTCACGCTTCGCACGGCCACGACCCAGACCGACGCGACATTCGATGACGATCTCCCGGATGCCCCGCTCGTGGCCTGGCTGGTGTCTGCCGTGGATGCGGCCGAACAGGAGGGTCCCCTCAGCGCACCCGCCATGGTCAGTGGACTGCCCATCCCCGAGCCCTTGCCCCCCAAGCCCGAGGTTGTGCCGGATGCCGTGGAAGACACTGTGGGCTTGATGGACACGGTCGAGGCTGCGGTCGGGGACAGTTCGGTCGGAGGCACGGACCCCGCGGGCGACACACCCGGGGTGGTCGAGGAACCCACCTCCTCGGGTGGCGGGGGTGGGTGTCAGTCAGGACCGGGCCCCGCCACCACGGCACCATGGAGCCTGCTCGCGCTGCTGCTCGTGGGCCTGTGGAGGCGGTGTCTTCGCTGAGGGGATCCTCGATGGACACAAGCATCGACGACATCACCTCGGTCTGGTCAGGATTCGCAACCGCTTCATCCCGCCGGGTGGAATCCGCCATCTCCGAGGTGCTCGTAGAGGCCCATCTGCTGTGCAAGACGATCGAAGCGCCCGACGACCGAAGCGTCGATCGGCCCGATCAGCCTGAGTCGCCGCCGCTCATCCTCGGGCATGAGACCGAGCAACATGGCCTCGGCCGCGCAACAGAATGCACTGCCAGGTTCGATGTAGGAGGCCATCACGAAATCGGGACATCCCGGGACCGTCACCGTGCCTGCGAACGGGACCACCTTGACCATGGGTAATTGCAGGACCTCGGGCGAGACCGCCGCCGGCGCCGAGAGATCCACGACGATCACCGGACGGTCGGTCCGCAGGTGGTGCGGGTACAGCAAAGGCTCGCTGGTGCTGGTGGCCACGACGATCACCTGTGCGGTTCGAACGGCATCCATCTCGGTGGCGATCTTCAGAACCGGTGAAGGCTGTCCCGCCGTGGTGCAGGACTGCGCAAGACGATCCGACAATCGACGCAATCGCTCGGGCTGTCGTGCCACAAGCGTCAGGCGGCGACAATGCGTCGTGGTGGCAAACTGCTCGGCGATGGCAGACCCGATGTTGCCGGTCGCTCCGATCACCGCGATTTCGACGTCCTCGCGGTCCAGCGCGATGGCCCACCGAACACATGCGTCGTACACGCGGCGCATGCCCACGGCCACGGTCATGGTGTTGCCGGTGGTCAATTGCATTCCGGAAGGCGGCAGCAAGGCACGGCCGTCGTCGGTCACGATGCTCGTGTATGCGCCGAGCGCGCCGACCCGACACCCGGCTGCAGCGGCCAGGTCCACCCCCTCCTGGATGCGTTCGACGAGCAGTGCGGTGTGACCGCTGCGCATTTGATGTTCGATGGTGGGTGCATCGACCGCGAAGAAGACGAAGTTGAACCAGACCCGACCATCGAACAGGTGCCGCGAGAAAATCGGCGTCGGCTTCATTTCGGTGAGCTGCATCAGCTTGTCGACCAGCACGCAGCGGGCAGCCGGGGGCAGGCGCTGCATCGACGGGTCGGTCAGGACGATGTCCCGTTCCGGCAGGACGAAATGTCCGAAGAATGCGACGCGCTCGGCACCGGGACACGGGGGTTCGAGATCACTGAAGAACGGCGGCAGGTCCGTTTCGGGTGGGTGGGCAACGGTGATTTCCATCTCGTCGTCGACCAGGCAGTCCAGGAGAGTAGCAGAATCGCTGTTCTCGACGGCACAACAGAAGGCCTCGAGGCCCTTTGCCAATTGCTCGATCGCCAGGTCGCCGATATAGGCGCTCGGCTCCAGACGCAAGGTGTTGAAAGCCGACAAGGTCGGCAGCAGTCGCACGCCATGCCGATGCAGCAGAAACGATGCAGCGACCATTCCGAGCATTTCGTGGCGCTCGGCCATCCGGAGACTGAACATCTTGCAGACACTGTCCGGGTTCAAGACGATGCCCTGCATCAGGCCCCGGCCCGTGACGGCGGCAATGACCGTTGGGTGCGCACCTTGGATCTCGAGGAGACGGCGACGCAGGGATTCGCCGCGCCCGGCCGCTCGCGCCACGATCGCATCGCGTTCGATCAGGTCGAGCACCTCTTCTGCGATGGCACAGGAAAAGGCATCTCCTGCGAACGTCGCGGCGTAGTCTTCGTCGAAGCGCGGGACGTATCGAGTCTGTTCGATCAGCAGGGCGCCGATCTTGGCAAGGCCTCCCCCAAGGGCCTTTGCGAACACGTAGTAGTCGCCCCGCACGCCTTGCGAGGCAAGGAAGGTCCCGGTGCGTCCGAGGCCGCACTGGATCTCGTCGAGAACAAGGGGGAAATCGCGACGCTCCAGGCAGTGCAACAGTTCGATCGGTGCCACTGCAATCCCGCCCTCGCCGCGCACGGGCTCGGCAATGGCGGCGATGATCGACGAGAAGTTGGCCTCGCCACGAATGACCTTGCCGTCTTCCTCGATCAGGGCCGGCACTCGAAGGGTGTGCTGATTCAGCAGGGCCTCGAGTTCTTCCACGTTCCCATGCGTCACGCAGACCTTCTCGATGCGTGCCATGGCTGCGTACAGGGGACCGGTCTTCTTGCTCGAGAGTAGTGCGCGCGAGCCGAGGCTCTGTCCGTGATAGCTGCCATCGAGCACCAGCACCTTCGGACACATGGACCGCATCCGCACCTGGGCCTCTTCGAGCACCTCGCGCAGCGCCTCGGCAGCCCCGTTGCCAAAGAGTCGTCGCTGCTTGCGCATCCACTTGCGGAACTGCTCCTGCCGTTCGAGCCAGGCGTGGGCCAATGCCATCTCGACCATCTCGGACCCGGTCGAGCCGAACTTCACGACGTAGGTTCGCCCCGTCTCGCGCCCGACGCGGGCCGCCAATTTCCGGGCCAAACTTCCTTCGTGGCGCCGGTGCGACCCCTGGTCCGCCATCCACGGCTGCTCGCCACGCCAGAAGCGCTCGGCGGCGGCGAGCAGATCCGGGTGGCGATGGCCAAAAAGATTCATGCCAAAGCCGCCGACGAAATCGACCACCTCGTGCCACTGGCCCTTCTCTTGGTAAGAAAGACGGTCGCCCGAGGCCCGCTCGTAGGTCTTGTCCAGCCGTCCGAGGCGCAGCCATTCGCCGCGGCGGGGGTTGGCAAGACGGACCGTGGCGGATTGAAAAAGCCGCTCACGCGGGACCTGCTCGAAGCCGTCACGACGCACGAAACATCCGGTGATCTGGGCAAGCAGGGGGGCGAAGCGGCGCTCGATCTCCGGCCGCGAGACGGTTCCCTTAGGGGTCATTGGCGGCCGCTCGGCCAGGCAGACGAAGCGATCGATGCTGAAATGACGACACTCGAAGTCGTCGAGAGTTCCCGGCCACTGTTCATGACGCGCCACGATCATGCCTCGAACGCGTCTGGCAACGGGGTGTTCCGCGATCCAGCCGCCCTGAGCCGGAGGTTGCTTCATCCCAAGAACTGACCCGTCCACGAAGACCAGCGCAGCAAGGCCCGGCTCTTCCCGAAGCGGAAAGACCTCCACGTCGTGTACTCCCTCGCCGAGCCCCGCGTAGCGTTCTGCGAGCAACGGGCGCGAAACCCGGACGCCGAATCCGTCTTTGAAGAAGTCGTCGCTCTCGCGGCCCACGTATCTCAATCCGCCGTGTGGGGTCCGCTCGACGAGGTCGCCGCTGAAGTACCAGTGATCGATAACTGGAAGCGACGCTCCTGTTTCTGTGAGGCCATCCGCCCCATCGTCGGCAAGGGTCCCGGCACCGGCGAACGGACTGCGGACCCACAGCCGGAAATGCCTCCCAGCACCCTCGCCCTCGATCCGTTCGAGCCCCACGCTCACCCCGGGAAGTGGATTGCCCAGGTCGCCCGGGCCGCACGCCAGGGGGCCGGGCGCGAGGGTCGACAGCACCTGCATGGTCTCGGTGATTTCGAAGGCATTGTGCTGCGGGATTTTGAAGGTGACCTCGAGCCGACGGGACAGCACCGGGTCGAAGGCGGCGCCGGTCGACACGAGGCATCGCAGAGAGCGAACGAAGGTGTCCTTGATCTGCGGAAACACCCGCGTGAACTCCAGAAGGCGGTAGAAACCGGCCGGGCCGCCGGTGACGTGCGCCGGCGCCATGCTCACGAGCAGGTCACGGACGCGCTCGGGGTGCTCGTCAAACCATTCCGGCGGCACGAGACACAGAGCCTGTCTAGTCCACACCGCATTCCAGAAGGCGGCAATCCCCGTCGAATGGGCGAGGAGCAAACACAGACCTCGACCGCCCAGCAATGATGGGGAATGGAATCCAGCCGCTTCCCAGGACGCACAGGTGTTCAACAACACCCTCTGCGTGTAAGCGACCAACCGGGCGCGACCGCTGTTGCCGGTGATCGAGGTGATGAGGCTTACCTCATTGGCATCGTCCCGGGTCAGCAGTTCGTTTATCGCCGCCTGCGCAAAGGCCTCACTAACATCAGTGTCGCCGTCGGTCAGCGCTTCGAGGACGCGCAAATCCTTCTGGATACAGTGTGCGGGTACCCCGGCCTGACGGACCTCGTCTTCGAGCCCGACCAGCCATTCGCCGTCTGCTTCGCTACCGTTGCAGGCCATTTCCTCGGCAGCCCACAGCACGGCCTTGGCTCGGGTGTCAGACAGCCATCGCCCAAGCGCGACGCGATCGACGAACATCGGGAAGAAGACGCGCACCCCGACCGTGGCCAACGCCGCATAGACAACGATTGCCAAAGTCTCGCTCGTGCGTGGCAGCCGGATCAGACAGACCGTGTCACCCGCGCCGATGCCCAGGTGCAAGAGCCGCGATCGAAGACGCAGGATTGCGCGACGAAACGCACCCAGCGAGATCTCGATCGCCCCGTTTCCAGCCGTGCCCAAAAGCAGCGGACAAGCGTCGTCCTCACCCGGAACGGGCGTGAAGATCAACGCTGCAAGCGTCGTCGCGCGCGGCGGGGGCAGCGACAACGGGGAGGAGATGACCTCATCGAACACGGGAGGGGACATGCGCATGCCTCGCTTCTCCATTCCTCGAATGCCAGACGATTCGCCCATTGTATCTCGGATCGTGGACGTGGACCTCGACGATCGGTCCGAATCATCGTCCAGCCATTCGCTGCAGGCCCTCTGAGGCGCCATTACCGCTCGGGAAGCAACGATGGCTTCAGGAATTCGGGAACTTCGGCCTGGGCACGGGGGCTTGGGCTGCTCGGACCTCCTCGGCTTGTCGCCTTTCTTGCGCTGGCGGATAATCGGACCCGGAGGTCTTCCCATGACATCAGTACGCGCAATCCTGGCCCTGGCAATCGCCGGTATCTTGGCTTCGACGGTCGGGTTTGCGGGTCCCGGCTGCGCGGGTTCCTCGCAGGGCGCACAACGGCCCCCGGTCGTTCTGGCCGTGGCAGGGCCGATGACAGGCCCTTCGGCCTTCCAGGGCAAGGCCATGGCCGAGGCCGCCCAACTGGCCGTAGAACAGGCCAACGCAAGCGGGGGCATGAACGGGCGGACCATCGAATTGCGCATCCTGGATGACGCGAACGATCCAACGCGCGGGACCGAGATCGCACGGTCGCTCGCCGCTGACCCTGACGTCCTGGCCGTGATTGGCCACCGCACCAGCGGCGTGTGCGTAGCCGCCGGCAAGGTGTATCGCGAAGCCGGTCTTCCCGCCATCACTGCCAGCGCCACGGACCCGGAGGTGACACTCGACAATTCCTGGTACTTCCGAGCCCTGTTCGACAACGATGCGCAGGGGCGGTTCTTGGCGATCTACGCCCGGGAAGGCCTTGGCCTGACCCGTGTAGGGCTGGTCAATGCCGGCCGGTCGCTTGCCCAGGCCTTCCGGCCGGCCGCCCAAACCGCGGGCGTGCAGATTGTTCAGGAATGGAACTTCGACGCCAAGGCCGTGGATGATGCGGCTCTGACCCGTATCGTCGACGAGGTGAAATCCTGCAAGGACTGCCAGGGACTGGTCCTACTGGCCTCGGAGGTGCCGGCGCGGGAGTTTCTGCGGGTCCTGCGGGACGCCGCGGTGTCGCTGCCGGTCCTGGCGGGTCAGGCCCTCGGCCGGGAGGGATTTCCGGACCTGTTCCGGGACTTGCCGCGCGAGCAGGTGCGCAAGGGCATCTACACCGACAACCTGTATGCTATCGCGGTGGCGTTGCCGGACATCGGCGGCGAAGTCATGCAGGCCTTCGTGCGGGCGTATCGCGAGCACTACGGAAGCGAGCCGGACAGTTCGGCAGCCGCCTACTACGATGCCACCCGGATGGTCATTGCGGCGGCTTCGAGGGCGGGGGTTGAAGGCGCGACCCTGGCAAGCGATCGCCAGAAGATCCGCGATGCGCTGGCACAGGTGCAGACCCCGGATGTCGCCCATCCCGGCGCCACCGGGCCGATCTTCTTCGATGCCCGTCGCACTGCGGTGAAGTCCATTGCCGTGGGAACCTTCCTCCACGGCGTTCTGAGTTCCGCCCCGACGCAACTGGCACTGGTCGCGGACCCGGTCACTGTGCCGGATGCCACGGATCGTCTGCGCGAAGGCACGATGATCCAAAGCGCCAACGAGGTCTTCGCCAAGATTCAGGTCGTGTATGTGGGCCTGGACATCATTGCCGTTCCGGAAGTCGATCTGCAGGCGGGCACGTTCAAGGCGGATTTGTTCGTCTGGTTCCGGTACCAGGGTGACCTGGATGTCGGGGCCATCGAATTTGCCACTGCGGACGAGGCAGTGGACCTCGGAACGCCCCTGTGGCGGCGGAACCGGGGCGACATCACCACCGCGACCTATCGGGTGAAGACGAACTTCCGCGGCGCTTTCGACTTTCACGACTATCCCTTCGACACCCAGAAGTTGGGCATCGAACTCCGTCATCGCACCCGTACGACGGCCAGCCTGATCCTGGCACTGGACCGGTTGGGGATGCGCACCGCGGACGAGGATCTGGACCTGCGCGACAAACTCACGACCGTTCTCGGATCGAAGACGTGGGGCCTGATCGATGCCGTGACCTATCAGGACAGTTTGCGATCGACCTCGACACTGGGCGAGATCGGAGTGCGATCCGCGGACGCAGGGCTCATCTATTCACGCATCAACGCGACCATGACGATCGGGCGCGACGTGAGCACCTACGGGTTGCGGAACCTTCTGCCGCTCCTCGCGATCATCGTGGTGCTGTATGTCAGTTATTTCCTGCCCCGCGAGGAACTCGGCACGCGCTCCACCCTGGGCGTGACCGCCCTGCTGAGCGTGACCGTCCTGTATCAGCAGTTGGCATCGGAGTTGCCGAGCATCGGCTATCTGGTGACGATGGACTACGGCTTCTACGCGGCTTTTGCGCTGTCCATGCTGGCGACCCTCATCACCATCCTGGTGTTCCTGGCCGAACGGGCAGGACGACCGCGCGTGGGGCATCTTCTGGACTGGGCGGGGCGCACCATCACGCCCATCGTGCTGGGCGTGATGATCGTCCTGGTGATCCTGAAGTACGGGGACCGGTTCTAGGAGGGGAAGTGTCGCCTGATCTTTTCGGGCCGGCACTCGAGCAAGCAGCGGGTCCACGCTGACGGTTCCTGACTCGACCGCGAGTGACAGCACTACACGTTGATGGTTTCGACCGTGACGGCCGAGTCGCGTTGCAGGCCGAAATAGTCCGTGACCGGTTTGGCGAGGCGGTTCAGGCGCGAAAAGATCGCGATCCTCACCCGCTCGACGCGTGTCCTGCCCTCGCTCACGAAACGCTCGGCACCCAGAAGGATAAGCCAGCGGGCCGGATCCTTCGGGATGTTCACCAGGTTTTGTCGTTTCAGTTCCATCAGCGCCTCGCGCACGTTGGGCTGTTCCATGTAGCCGTAGCAAGCCTGTGCCGCCACCACGGTCCCGTGCGCCCCATCCGTGAACGAGTGGGTGTGGTAGCGTTCGTCTGCGGACACCCATGGCTGACCGAGTTGCTGGATCGACAGGAAGATGATGTGCTTCGGCAGGCGCTTCCAGTTGCGGTAGTGGATGGCCAGCACCGGGGGAATGGTGTCGTCGAGGTCCTGCAAGGGACGGGAAGCCATGACCACCAGGGACACCCCGGCGTGCTCGTCGAGATAGCGCGGCTTGTGCTCCACGATGGTCCGCAACGTCATGTGCACGTCGGTCAGGCGTTCGCGGTAGGCCGCGCCGACCCATTGTCGTCCCCAGCGCCAGGAGTCCATGACCACGAAGACGCCGAAAGCGATGATCACGGGCACGTACCCTCCGGCCGCGAACTTCAGCAGGTTCGCGCCGAAGTAAGACAGGTCCACTGCCAGGATCACACAGACCAGAGGCACCAGCATGCGCAGGCGCCAACCCAAGACCGTGCGGGCCACCAGTGCAAAGGCAACGGTGGTGATGCTCATGGTGCCGGTGACGGCGATGCCATAGGCCGCAGCCAGGGCGCCGCTGGTCTTGAACGCCACCACCAGCCAGAGGCAGCCGATCAGCAGGACCACGTTGATGAAGGGCACGTAGATCTGGCCGCGCACGCTGGGGTTGGTGTGCACGATCTTAAGGCGGGGAAAGAGCCCAAGTGCAATGGCCTGCTGCGTCAGGGAGAATACGCCCGAGATCAGGGCCTGGCTGGCAATGACCGTGGCGCCGGTGGCCAGGATGACCATGGGGATGAGCAGCATATCGGGCACCAGGGCGTAGAAAAGGTGTTCGCGCGGGACGGCAGCCCCGGACAGCAGGTATGCACCCTGCCCCAGATAGTTGAGCATCAGGCAGGGGAACACCAGGAACATCCAGGATTGCCGGATGGCCCCGCGTCCGAAATGCCCGAGGTCCGCGTAAAGGGCCTCGACGCCCGTGACGCAAAGCACGACCGCGCCCAGGATGAAAAGCACCTTCCAGCCATGGCTGTACGCCAGTGCGATCGCGTAATGCGGGCTGAGGCCCGCCAGCACGCCGGGATGGTCGATCACGTGCCCAAGGCCCAGGACCGCGATGGCAACGAACCAAACGGCCATGAACGGCCCGAAGATCCGGCCGATGCGGTGCGTGCCCTTTCGCTGCAGCGCGAACAGGACCAGCAGGATGAGTATCGTGACAGGGATCTGGACCGCCTCGGCCGCAGGCGTGATGATCGACAGGCCCTCGACCGCAGACAACACCGAGATGGCGGGCGTGATCATGCCGTCGCCATAGAGCAGCGCGGCCCCGATCACAATCGACGACACCAACGCCGCGCGAATCCATCGGGACGTCGTACGGGGCGCCTTGTCGCCGTGGCCGCGTTCCTTCTTGAGCAGCAGGCCGAGCAGGGCGAAGATACCGCCCTCCCCCTCGTTGTCGGCGCGCAGGATCAACAGCACGTACTTGAGGGTGACCACCAGGACCAGCGACCAGAACACCAGCGACACGAGGCCCAGAATGTTGCCCGGAGTGCGCTCGAGCGGGTAGTGGCCGAAGAAGGCCTCGCTCATCGCGTAGAGAGGGGACGTACCGATATCGCCGTAGACGACCCCGAGGGCTCCGATCACAAGCCCCCAGCCGACCCGGCGCCGAGGCGTGGTCATGGCAGGACTCCCTTCAACGCCTGCGAGGTTAGCTGTCGGGCTCGGGCTGAAAGGTGCCCTTCGCTCCATGGAGCGATACGCCCCGGGTCCGGTTCAAGGCCTTCCGGACCGGTGGGTCCCCCGCTGCCGCCCCGGGCGGCATTCGGCAATTTCATCGTGACGATAGGCCCGACTCTGAGGGTTGTCAATTGGCCGAACGATGCGCCGTTTGCTCAGCAGAATGATTCGGGCTGATAGGGACTCTTTTTCATCGCGCAATGACATGCTAAAATACGGAGTCAATTCAAGGAGCGTTGCCATGACTTTCAAACACATCTTCCTGCTGTTGCCGCTGCTTTCGCTCGCATGGGTCGCCTGCTCCGGGGGAGACGGCACCAATACGCAGACCTCGGACGTAAAGGATGTCATGCAAGAGGACGTGCCCACGGATCTGGAAACGCCCATCGACACTCTGCTGCCTGACCTGATCGAAGCAACGGCGGCGGACACGATGGAAGAGACCGCCACCGAACTGCCCGCCGACATCGGCGTCGAGGTCTCGACGACCGTCGAGGACCCGGCACCGCAATTCACGACCGCGGGCAGCTACACGGACGGCAGCGCGTGTCCATCCATCGACATGACCGCGTTCGAAATCGATGCAGGCAGCGCATCGTCATACACGTTCACGGGAACGGTCACGGATGCGGTCGGGGATGGGCGTTTCTTCGTCGCCGGGCCCGGGGACGCACGAATCGACGGCCCCGTTCCGACCGTGGACGGCGATTACGCGGTTACGATCCCGCTTTTCTGCGGCCTCCAGACCATCAAACTCGTCTGGGAGAACTCGACCTGCCGACGTGTGGTCGTTCTTGCCGTCACCCGTGAGGAATGTGCGGATGTGGACATCCAGCTCACGCTGACCTGGGACGCTGCGGGCCTGGACTGGGAACTGCACCTGATCAAGGAAGGCGGCCAAATCAACGACAACGCCACGGACTGCACGTGGACCAGCATGAACCCGGACTGGGGGGTCGTTGGGGACGCGACGGACAACCCCCGCAAGGACGTGGACGACACCGGCGCCTACGGTCCCGAAAACATCTACTACTCGAACCCAGAGAACGGGACCTACACGGTCATGGTCGAGCACTGGAAGAACGGCAGCCCCGACTCGGACGGGGAACTGATCCTGAACGTGGCCGGCGCCCTGACCATCATCCCGATCACCGATCTGGCATTCATGCACGTGCGGACCGTGGCGACGATCGCCTGGCCGTCCGGCATCGTGACTCCCATGAACGTCGACTACGACTGTTCCGGGACATGGAACAGCGGTTGCAAGGCGGACATTCCCTGATCCCCGGCAGTCAGGCCGACACGACCGCCACCCGCCCACTCATTCGAAGCTTTCGCATGCGATCGTGGTGTACCCTCGGCCGGACAATAGCCTAGGAACTTCCGTCCACAATGGGTATCATCGGGGCGCTCGTGAAAGGGCCCCGCGATGTTTGCCCGACTCGGAGAACCTGGTTTCGAAGAACGTGCCGCCGGGAAGAAGGCGGGACAGCTTCACCGTCTGCTCGAACGGGGGATGCGCGTGCCTGCCGGGTTCGTGGTCCCGGCGGACATGGATCTGGCGCAGGTCTCCGACGCGGATTTCGAGGCCGCGGTCCGCGGAATCGGCGGGTGGCCCGTGGCGGTCCGGTCGAGCGGCGTGCTCGAAGACCTCGCGGACATGAGCTTCGCGGGCCAGTACCAGTCCTATCTGAATGTCGCGTCGTGCGCGGACCTGCGGCAGAAGATCGAGGCCTGCCGGGCATCATGTCGCACCGACCAGATTCGCGCGTACCTTTCGCGCCACGCGCTCGACCCGGCCGATGCCACGGTCAGCGCACTGGTGCAGCGCATGGTTCCGGCCGCGTTCGCGGGGGTCGGGTTTTCGATTCACCCGATCACGGG
>CAYRIB010000077.1:12126-13574 GCA_964424165.1 uncultured Myxococcales bacterium
TGTGCGATGATGTTCTCGCTGTACCGCAACGCCATGCAGCACTCGATGCAGGGCTTCTTCGAGGGCCTCCACTTGATTCCGCGGGGGCGTGAGCCGGAGACCTGGATTCGTCACCTCTACGGGCGCGGCTACTGGAACACGGGCGCCTCCAAGCGCGCGCTGGCCCGGGTTCCCGGCTTCGACGAACTGCAGTTCGATCGCGACCTGGGCATCCAGAAGCGCTACCCCGCATCCGGTCCCCTCCGCACCCCGACCAACCTCAAGACCATCGCCCGGATCCTGCCCACGGTGTTCGCCTCGCCCGTCGGTCATCGCCGGCAACTGCGCGCCGTGGATCGGTTCCGTGGGGATTTCCCTTCGTTGCGGGCGGATTACCTGCGCCGGATCCGGGAGTTCGCGTCGGCCACGGACGAAACGGTCTTCGAGGGGCTTCGGGATGCGATCCGGCTTCTGCATCTTCAGACCGAGTCCTCCTACTTCCTGACGATCTACAACAACACGACCCTGCAATCGGACTTCAAGCAACTGATCGAGACGATCGACCTGGCCACGGGGGGCAAGACCTCGGTCGTGGATCTTCTGGGTGGCCTTGCCAACATCTCGCATCTGAACATTCAGCGTGGGCTTCTGCGGCTGTATCGCATCGCCCAGGCGGGCGGGATGGATGGCCCGGCCTGGCAGTCCGAGTTCGATGCGTTCATCGAAGAAAACGGGCATCACGCGGATGCCGAGCTCGACCTGACAATTCCGCGCTGGGCGGAGGTGACCGACCACGTCGCGGGGATGATCGTGCAGATGATCGAGACGGGGAGCGAACCGGCGGACCCGGAACATACGGTGCAACTGCAGACGGCCCGTTTCGAACGCGAACGGGATAGCGTTCGCCGCCGGATAGGCGCAACACTGGCCCAGCGCCTGCGCTTCGGCATGGCGTTCGAACGCCGATTGCGGTTGGTCCGGACGTATCTGTCCTGCCGCGAGGAGATGCGCGAATACTCGACCCAGGTGTATCAGATCGTGCGCACCTACGTGCTCGAGGCCGGACGGCGTCTGGTCAAGGCCGGCAAGATTCCGGCGGTCGATGATGCATTCCATTTCCTCGAAGAAGAACTGATCGGTCTGGCCTTCGGGCCGGCAGGCGGGGGTATCGACGCGGCCGAAGGTGCCCGCATTCTCGCGTGGCGCAAGAGGATGTATCAGGGGTATCGCGACCTTGTTCCTCCGAACGAACTCGGGGGAACGATCTGCCAGCGCAAGGAAGAGGAGTACGTCACCGAGAAGAACGGGAAGAAGGTCTTCACAGGCCTGGGTTGCAGCACCGGCGTGGTGACCGGGCCCGTTCGGGTGATTCGTTCGCTCGACGAGATGCACCTGATCCGCCGGGGGGAAATCCTCGTCACCCGCTTCACGGATCCCGGCTGGACCCCGATCCTCGGGCTCGTGGCCGG
>CAYRIB010000078.1:0-13459 GCA_964424165.1 uncultured Myxococcales bacterium
CGATCCGTGCGGTCCGCGCCGGTCAGTGCCCCGTCCGCGTCAAGGGCTGGCCAGCCCTTGAACTCGAGCGTTCGAAATTCGATGCCCGCGAGGATCGAAAAGCCCTCGGGCAGAAGTTGCTTCAGCTTCAGGTATGCCCGGTGTCCGCCCATCAGGAAGTCCAGGTTCAGCAGCGCGAATCGCGACTGGGTGAGCTTGCGCAGCAGTGCCTGGCTGGTCTCGAACGGATGACGGTACACGTAGTCGGCCTGCAAACCGGTTCGATCCGCGATCCCTTGACTGACGTGGAAGCCCGCATCCAACTGGTGGTCATGACGATCCACAGCCGACCCGTCCGTGGCCTCGAGGCCTAGATTGTATCGGTAGGCGTAGGCCAGTCGCGGGGTGATGGTCGTGCGTGTGGGCAGGGTGAAGCGCGCCTGTGTCGAAGCGGTACCCCCGACGTCGTCGGCCCCGGGGTCGTCGTAGAATCGCCGGTAACGCAGGTCCGCGCTGGCCTGCCACGCGAAATAATCCATTGGTTCCAGGCTGACGGCCGCCTTCAGTTGCCCGCCCACGAAGTTCAGAGACTCGTAGGCCGTCTGGTTTCGCAGGGTCTGGACCGTGGCCGCGACCAGAAACTCGTGTTGGCCGTCGGCACCAAAAACAGGGTTCGCTTGGACGCGCAGGGCGTGATCATGGGACGTCAGGTCCGTGTGCGAGGTGAAGATCTCGGCGCTGCCATCGTATTGCACGGACCAGAACTGGGCAAAGTCGAAGGACAACCGCGCGCTCGGCAGGATCGAAAAGTCCGGTTCCGGGTCGCGCATCAGGAAGACGTTGTCTGTCCACGCGGTATTGATCGCTCCGCCCACACTGAACGACCTTGCGGATGTGGGGTGCGATGCGAGCACCGATAGGATGAAAAACACCACGATGGAGTGGAAGAATCGAGACGATGCTGCCATGAAAGGTCACATCCCTTTCTGCTGGCCGCTGCCACTTCCCTGTCCGGCGCCTTCCTGTCCGGACCCGGCCCCGAAGCTGCCACCGGTGCCCGTGCCGCTTCCACTGCCGTTCGTGCCTGCCCCGGTTCCGGCCCCGTCGCTGCCCTGGCCACTGGTGCCGTTCGGGCCGTTCTGGGTTCCCTGACCCTCTCCGCTGCCCGTGCCGTCGCCCATGCCGCCTCGGTAGCGTCGCATGGTCCCGGAACCAGTGCCCGCGCCGCCCTGACCGCCCTTGCCTGTGGCATGGCGCCACTGCCAGCGGAACCGGTATTCCTGGCCGTCCTGGATCCCGTCGCCGTCACGGTCTACGAAGGTGCTCCGATGGGCCGGTCGCGCCTCGGCAGTTGGTGCCGGTGCCGGCGCGTCTGGAGCCGTCTCGATACCCTGTGCTGCTGCGGCCGGGGGCGTTGCTTCTTGCTGCTGCGCCTGGGCCGACACCCCGCTCGGGAGCGCCGTTGCCAGGCCCACCGTCAACAGGTACTTCGTCCAGGTATTCATGACACCCCCCTCGGCCCCGGGGGCCTTCCCCCGGGGCCTGCCAACGTCACCATCGAACCTTACTGGGCCTGACCCTGGCGCAGCTTGGCATGGTCGCAGACGCCATCGCCATCCGCATCCACGAAGCCGGTGCCCTTGCCCATGCCGCCGCCCCGGTACTGCGGTCCCTTGCCTTCGCCCTTGCCAGCGCGGCTCCGCTGACCAGCGCCTGCGCCGCCGATCGCCTGATTGTCGCACACGCCGTCGCCGTCCGCGTCCACGAAGCCGGGGCCGCTGCCGTCTTGGGCACGGTCACGGGTGCGGGTCTGCACCTGGTCGCCTTCCTGGTCACCGGTCTGCGCCTGCACCGCCTCGCCCTGGTGCTCGCCCTGACCCTTGCCATCGCCCTGACGTGCGAGCGCCAGCGCGGGGAGCGTCAGAACGGCCATAGCCACCAACAGGTTCTTCGCGAGAGTCTTCATGGTCGATACCTCCGATTTTCAGGCCCACCATGGGCCGACGCTAGGAGGTAACAGCAAGGCCCGTGCCAAGGCCGATGCGAAATTATAACTATATGAAACAAAACATCAATCATCGCAAATGGGCAGGGGTGGCGTCCGCAGAACGACCCTGGATTCGACGTTTTCGTCGAATGTTGTCGACGTTCTGGGCGTGTCCTGCGTCCGTTCATCCGGTGATCCCCAGCTTCTGCATCTTATAGCGTACCGCGCGCTCGGTGAGTCCCAGGTCCCTAGCCGCCGCGCTTTGGTTGCCCTGATGCCGCGCGAGGGCCTTGGAGATCAGGTCATGCTCCAGACGGGCGACCTGTTCGACGAGGCCCTGGTCCTGGCTCATTGCTGATTCGTCAATTGCCCTGGGTACTTCAGTGGTCAGGGGAAAATCGGGCGCCTCGAGCAAGGGACCCTCACTCAGCACCAGAGCGCGCTCAACGGCATTTTCGAGTTCACGGATGTTGCCTGGGAACGGATGGCGCATGAGCGCGGTGATGGCCTCATCGGACAAGCCGGCCACGCCGCGTGCACTGAGGTCCGCGTGCTTGCGCAAAAAGTGCTCGACGAGTGGCGGGATGTCTTGTGGCCGTTCCCGCAAGGGCGGGACTCGCAGGGTCACCACGTTGAGGCGATAGTACAAATCCGCCCGGAACGTCCCCTCTGCGATCCGTGCATTCAGATCCCGGTGCGTGGCCGCGATGACCCGGGCATCGGTTTCGAGGGGCTGCGTGCCGCCGACCCGCTCGAATTGGCCGGTCTGCAGCACGTTGAGCAGTTTGACCTGGACGGGCAGGGGGATGTCCCCGACCTCGTCGAGGAACAAAGTGCCCCCCCGTGCCAGTTCGAAGCGTCCCTTCTTCTGGGTTACCGCGCCGGTGAAGGCCCCGCGCTCGTGGCCGAACAACTCCGACTCGATCAATGTCTCGCTGAGCACCGCGCAGTTCAACGTCACGAAGGGTCCGTTACGCCGCGTCGACAGGCGGTGGATGGCGCGTGCCGCGACCTCCTTTCCGGTGCCGGATTCGCCGAGTATCAGGACCGACGCCCGGCTCGGAGCCACCCGCGCCGCGAGCTGCTTCAGATCCCGGCTGGCCGGACTGTTGCCCACCCAGTCCGCGAAGACATCGGCCTCTTCGACCGCCTGGCGCAACGCCCGGTTCTCGCGCGAGAGCACGACCTTCTCGAGGGCCTTGGCGACCAGGACTTCCAGGCGTGCAAGGTCCACGGGCTTGAGCAGAAAATCGTAGGCGCCAGCCTGCATGGCCCGCACCGCATCCTCGACCGTGCCGTAAGCCGTGGCCACGATCGCCTGCAAATCCGGGTGGTCACGCCGAAGTCGCACCAGCAGTTCGATCCCGTCGGGACCGCCCAGGCGCAAATCGGTGATCATCAAATCCATCGGGCCCTGCCGCGCGACATCCTCGGCTTGTGCGGCCGAGGCAGCCTCGCGAACCTCGTGACCCGACCGGCGCAAAAACCCAGTTAGCATCTTGCGCTGGGACGCATCGTCTTCGACCAGGAGTATCGCGGTCTGCGGTCGGTTCATAGGCTTCCTTCCGGCGGGTTGCGCAGCAGTGTGACCACGACCCGCGTGCCCTCTCCAACACGGGACTCGATCGCCAGGCTTCCATGATGCGCCTGCACAAGGCGCTTTGCCAGGGGTAGCCCGAGGCCCGTGCCGTTCGGCTTGGTGGTGAAAAACGGGGTCATGACGTGATCGAGGGTCGCCTCGTCCATCCCGCAACCATTGTCCGAGATCGCGATTTGCAAGAATTTTGCGTCGCACGAGAGTTCGATTGTCACGAGCCCTCCGGGCGCCACGGCGTCCAGGGCATTGCCCGCAAGATTCTGTAGCACCTGCGCCAGGCGTTGCCGGTCCACGCGCACTGTGGCTGTACAGGACTTGTGCACCGTTAGTTGCTTGCCTTCGCCTTCTGCACGCATCTGCAACCCGGCCAGGGCCTCGCTCAGCAAATCGTCGGCCTCGCAGGGTTGCAGATTCAAGACCAGGGGCCTGCCAAGTTCCAGAAAATCGTCGACCACGCGCCGCACCCGATCCGAGGCCTCGACCGACAGATCCAGCAGTTCGCAAAAGCCTGCTTGATCCTGTTCGTGCACGCGGATCTCGCGATTCAAGCGCTGCAAGGCCATGCCGATCGTGTTGAGGGGGTTGCGCACCTCGTGGGCCACGGTTGCGGCCATCTCGCCGAGCGACTGCCAGTGCCGCTTCTCTTCGTCGCGTCGACGGTTCTCGTCCGCGAATTCTGCCCGCCGCCTGAAGGCGCGTGCCAGTACCCACGCCAGAAGGCCGCTCAGAAGCACTGCAAAGCCCAAAACACTGGCCATCACGGTCTGGCGATGCAGCACCTGAATCTGCAGGCGATCCAGTTCGCCGGCATCCAGGGCGGTTCGAACGATGGCTTGTGAACCGTCGGCCAGGCGCAGGGGGGCCAGGGCCTCATAGGTGGATCGGTTGTCGTGCACCAGAATACGGCCTTCGAGTGCGTCGCTCTGCCCGTTCACGATGCGGGCCAGCACCGGATCGTCGGCAAACGTCGACACGGGTCCCGGGTTCGGGGACGCTGCCAGGATGCCGCCCTCGTCTTGCACCACCACATACTCCAGATCGCCGTCGTGCAGTCCCGCGAGCAAGGGTCCCAGGCCCACCTCCTGGCGGAGTGCGTCCAGGTTCGTGCGATCCAGGCACAGCAGCACGTCGGCATCTTTGGACGACTTGGCCGTGCAGAATACCCCAAGGCGGCGGGTCCGATCGTCATCGATGAAGGCCCAATCGGACGATTCCAGCAGGGCGTTTGCGACTGCAGCATGATCCTGCGCGCCAAGAGGGCCCGGGCAGCCGAAAGTGCCCTGTGCGTTACGACCCAGCCACACCCGAACCTCGGGAAAGCGTTTTTGGACCGACGCGCAGGGCTCGTGCAAACCGGGTCTGCCCAGCACGTCGAGAATCCGGCCAGCCCCCTCCGCGGACATGGCATAGACGAGGCCCGTGGACCATGCCGCCTCCTGGGCCGCTTCCTGCACCAGATAGCCGACGAAACGGGCATGGGTGTCGAACAGGCGGCGCATGGCGTCAACCTGCCGTTTTTGTTCGGCACGGGTACTCAGGAATAGCACGGCGGTCAGCACCATGGTGAGCAGCGGGATGAGACCGAACCGCCAGGAGGATGTGCGCACCGCATCAACCTTCATCGGACCGCTGAAGAATAGCACAGTAGGGGCATTCGATGCTTGATCCGAACTGGACTTGCGGGCTATCATCCGACTTGGGTGCGTCGGGATGTCCCCGTCGCAGGTTGACTCCGGATGGTCGGGCCGCCATCCAAGGCATTGCGGGCTTTGCGCCCGTGCTTTGGAGGCATCATGTCCCGCAGCCCTGCTGTTTCTGCCGACCCCCGTTCCAGCGAATCACGTCCGAGCGGGTGCCTGGGTATCGTACTCAAAATGTATTGGAGCATCCTTGGCTTTCTGGTTGCGGCCTTTCTGATCGTCAAGATCTGGCAGGCGCAGACGCCCGAATGGTCGGCCTTGGACGTTTGGTACTGGGTAGCCGTGGTGGGGTTGGTTGCTACGCGCCTCGTCGATATCGGGGTGTGCCATGGTGAGACAACCGCAGGAAAGCCGGCTACGATGCGGGACGGCATGGTGTATTCGGCGATCACCCTGGCGTGTGCCGGGCTGATCTGGGGGATCGTTCGCTTCGTCGTTTAGGGGGCATCCATGGAAGTCCTGTGGTGGCTCTTGGCCGTGATCCTGATGCTTGCGGGACTGGCCGGAACGGTGGTGCCGGTGCTGCCCGGCCCGGTGTTCATCCTGGCTGGGGCCGTGATCGGGGCCTGGGTCGGCAACTTCACCCTGGTCAGCGGCGGAACCGTGGTGATCCTGGCGGTTCTGGCGATTGTGGCCTGGGTCTTGGATTTCGTGGCGGGGTTGCTTGGCGCGAAAGGTGCGGGTGCGAGTCGGCAGGCGCTGCTGGGGGCCACCTTGGGAACGGTAGCCGGGCTGTTCTTCGGTCTCGTGGGAGTGCTGCTATTGCCGTTCGTTGGGGCCGTGGCCGGCGAGTGGATCGCCCGCGGTTCCGGGGAGCGCGCCTTGAAAGTCGGGGCGGCCACCTGGGTTGGGGTGATCCTGGGAATGGCAGCGAAGGTGGTGATCGGATTCACCATGATTGGGGTGTTTATCGTGGCCCTTCTGGTCTAGTTAACTGGAACGGACAGTGGAATGTATTGTTCTGATACAATCGTTTCACGATCATCCATCGGTGTTCTGACGTCAAACCAATAACTGCTCGAAGTTACTAACTGTTTGCGAAGATGTCCCTGTTGGCACGACCATTGCATTTGTTTCCAGGCGTGTTCGGTTCCGGTGGTTGCCGGCGCGAGGCGCGCGACAGCGGATGCGGATGCGGAACGACGAAGCGACGATGCGAATGGCGACTGTGACACGGTGATTGCGGTAGTGATGGCGAAGCGGCGGCGACACTGACCCGTGACGGCGACATCGTTTCGCGCGGCAACCACCGGTGAATTCGAGCTGTTTGAAAAGTCTCCCCCGACCGTAAAACACGGTCTTCCCCCCAATTCAAATGGGCTGCCTGTCAACCCTGTCCAGCAACGGACGGGAGGCAGCTCCTCGTCCATCATTTGGCGGCTACGGTGTTGACATTCCCGGCCCCTCTGGCCATGCTCGTCGGCCATGGGGGACTCATGATCGCAGATCGGACGACCTTCAAAATCCGCTCTGGTCCGTGGTCACTTGCGGCGATCGCATTGACGATGCTCGTCATGCTGGTCAATCTGCTGATGGTGCGCCAGTGGACGTTCGAAGACCGGGTGATCGAATATGACGCGATCGGCTACTACGGCTTTCTGCCGGCGGCGCTGATTCATCACGACCTGTCGCTGCGCTTCGTCGACCACTACCAGGGTCCTCACCAGATCCTGTTCAAGCCCCGCACAAGCCCCACGGGCAATCCTGTGATGAAGGTGACCATGGGGCTGTCCCTGCTGTGGCTCCCGTTCTTTGGGGCCGGTCACGTGACCGCCCTGCTCACGGGTGCCGATGCAGGGGGCTTCTCACCACCCTACAAATTCTGGCTGCTCGTCGCGGCCTTGTCGTACCTGCTGCTCGGATTAGTCTACCTTCGTCGCATTCTGCGGACGTGGTGCTCGGATCGTGTCACGGCCCTGACGATCCTGGCCTTTGCCTTCGGCACGCACATGTACTGGTACCGCCTGTTTCAGAGCACGATGGCCCACATTCCCTCGTTCGCCCTGATCACGGTGTTCATCTGGTACGCCATGCAGTGGCATGATCGGCAGGGTCATCAGACCGCCTGGGTGCGCGGGGGCAGCGCCGCGCGACTGGGCCTGTTGTTCGGTCTGATCACCCTGGTGCGCCCATCGAACGTTCTGGTTGGTTTGGTCTTTCTGTCATACGGGGCCCTCTCGCCCCGAGCATTCCTGAAAAGGCTTGGGGCATTGCTTCGAGAATGGCCATTCCTTGTGCTGATGGCGGCCGTGGCCGTGATCGTCTGGTTGCCCCAGATGTTCTACTGGCATGCCCTGGCCGGGCAGTGGCTCTACAACTCGTATGGCGATCAAGAACGGTTCTTCTTTGCGGACCCGGCGATTGTGGCGGGGTTGTTCGGATGGCGCAAAGGCTTGTTCATGTACACACCGCTTCTGGTGTTTGCCGTGGCTGGGATGGTTCTTCTATGGAAGCAACGCTCGCCGTTTGCCCTGGTCATCACCCTGTTTGCACCCCTCAACGCTTACGTGATCCTGTCGTGGTGGTGCTGGTGGTATGGCGGGGGATTCGGACAGCGGGCCTTCATCGACAGCTATGCGCTGATGGCACTGTGTGTGGCCGTGCTGCTGCAATGGGCCGTGGATCACGCCTGGCCCTGGGTCCGGGTGGCGGTGATCGCGCCGTTGATGCTGGTGGCGGCGTTCGGTTTGTATAACAACATCCAGTATTACTACGGCGCGATTCACTGGGATTCGATGACCCGGGATGCGTATTTCGATTCGCTGGGACGGATTCGTCCGTCCGATCGCTTTCCGCATCTGTTGCGGCATCCGGACTATCAGGCCGCCATGAAGGGCGAATTTAGAAAGGAGAAGTGATGATGGGCAGGCTCGTTCGCTGGTGGTTGCTGGCCAGCTTGCTGGTGATGCTTCCATCCACGGCCCTGGCGGCCGGTGAGGACCCATCCCTGCCGCTGCTCGGATTCCTGATCGTGATTCTGGTGGCATCCAAGCTCTTTGGCCATCTGGCCATCCAATTGCGCCAGCCTGCGGTGCTGGGCGAACTGATCGCCGGTGTGGTGATCGGCAATCTGGTTCTGTTTGGATTCGATGGCCTGGATGGGCTTGCAACCGATCCGTTCGTGGACGTCCTGGCCCGCATCGGTGTGTTGCTGTTGCTGTTCGAGGTCGGGCTCGAATCCACGATCCGCGACATGCTGAAGGTTGGCTGGTCCTCGCTGTTCGTGGCCTTGCTTGGGGTGGTGATCCCCATGCTGCTCGGTTATCTGGTCGGACGCTGGCTGTTGCCCGATCAATCCGTGTACGTGCATCTTTTCCTGGGCGCGACGTTGTGTGCGACCAGCGTGGGCATCACCGCGCGGGTACTGAAGGACGTCGGTCGCTCGACGGGACCCGAGGCTCGGGTCATGCTGGGTGCGGCCGTGATTGACGATGTGCTGGGTCTGATCGTGCTGGCCGTGGTGGCGGGCATCATTGTGGCCGCAGACCGAGGCGAGTCGGTCGGAATCGGTCCCTCGCTGTGGATCGTGGGCAAGGCGGGTGGCTTCCTGATCGGGGCGTTGGTGGTAGGCACCTTCCTGTCACCCCGCATCTTCGGGGCGGCAGCCCGCCTGCGAGGCGAAGGCTTGCTGATCGGGGTGGCGCTCGCATTCTGCTTCCTGCTGTCCCTGCTGGCCGGGTATGCCGGCCTCGCTTCGATCGTTGGGGCGTTCGCGGCCGGGCTCATTTTGGAACCCGTGCACTACCGAAAGCTGGCAGAGCGGACGGACCACCAACTCGAAGAGTGTCTGCGTCCAATCGCTGCATTCCTGGTGCCCGTATTCTTCGTACAGATGGGAGCGCGTGTGGATCTGGCGGCGTTCGCATCTGTCGAGGCCATGATGCTGGCCGCGGCCCTGACCGTGGCCGCAGTGGTGGGCAAACAGGCCTGTTCGCTCGGCGTTCTCGACCGAAAGCTCAATCGGTTTGCGGTCGGACTGGGCATGATCCCGCGCGGCGAGGTCGGGCTCATCTTCGCATCGATCGGGATGGGCCTGCAGATGGATGGACGCCCCATCATCGACGCCACGACGTATTCGGCCGTGGTGATCATGGTGATCGTCACCACCCTGGTCACGCCGCCTCTGCTGACTTGGTCGCTTGCCCGCCGATGACGGTGGCTTGGGCCCGATCTGAAAGAGCTACTCCCAGGTCAGGGTGGCACGCACCCCGTTGATGGCGGGTGCCACGAAGAGGATCCGTCCGCGGGGCTGAACAGGGGACTCGTAGGTGGCCGCAATCCGGTCCGCAGGCGGGTGCTCTGCCACGAACCGCCGCACGTCGGGCGATTGTTCGGCCAGGCCTGTTGCGCGGGACAGCCCCGCGACCAGCGCCCCGAGCATGGTCGTGCACGCAGGGCCATCACGAACATCTCCGGTCGTGGGAACCAGATGGATGCTCGTGGTGGTTCGGTAGCGAACGCCGAGCTTCGAGGACGGGGACGTCACCTCCAGGTCCAGGATCACGACGGGTCCGTCAGCCGACTCGAATCCCCTCAAACCGACTTGCGCAACCTGATGACCGTTCAGTGCCGCGGCGCACGGGCTGGCACGCAACCGTGCGAGCGCGTCGTCCGCGGTGAACGACGGCGAAAACGGCGGCGGTGGTTCGGCGGCACTGCACGTGTTGCAACCACCCGCGACAAGTCCGATCGCACCCAAGGCAATACCCATCATGAACCTCGCTCTCATCCGATCCACCCCGATCTGGCGTCATTCCTCGTAGCAGATGTCGAAGAAGACGCGGTCGAATTCATCCAGGGTCAGCACGAACACGCCGGTCGCATAGGCGTCCTGTCCGGACGGACCGGTCACTTCCTTCTTGCCCTTCTTCTCCAGGAATCCCCAGGGATTCCGGATGGTCAAACTGGTGCCGTCCCAGCCGATGACACTGTACGCATGCGACTCGGGCAGCTCGTAGTCGTTCTCGCTTTGGATGGTTGCGGTCACCATGCGCTTCTTGGCCTTGCTGTCGCTTCGCCCGAACGCGGCGTCCAGCTTGCCGATCGTCGTGGACTTGGCGGTCAGCGACAAGATGTCGTTGTCCGTGCCCGCGGCGGTGAACGGATTCATGCCGGTAGACAGAAGGCCGCCCTGGCCGATCTCCTTGTCGATGTCCGGGGTCTTGGTGCCGGCCCTTGCCACCGCGTACGCCTTTTCCATCACGATGAGCCACAGGCCGTCCATTCCCGCGGACCCGTACTGTGCGATCTCGCCATCCGTCGGGGGATTGACGGTCACGGCCCCCAGGTTGCCCGGGAACGTCACGGTGTAGGACACCACTTTGTCTTTCTGGTGGTTCTCTACGATCATCCGCGTCAGGGCCGCGGGATCCCGGGCGATGTACGATCCGAGTGCGGCCAGGAAGTAGCAGTCGCCCGCCCCCCCTTGGCGCAGCGACGACAAGCTTGGAACCCCGTTCGGGAAGAGTTCTCGACGGGCGCCACGGATCTTGGTCGTGCCGCCCTGGTAGGAGCCCTCCATGTGCGCGAGGTTCCCCTGCAGTTTCTCGGCAAGAGCCCCTTTCTCGTAGGCATCCAGGTCCGCGAGCGTCAAGCCGTCGTCCTCGTCGAGGAGTTCGTCGTTGCTGAGTTCCTCGAGCAGATCCAAAAACTGCCTCAACGCCGCGACCGCGGCGGCCGTGGTGCCTGTGAACCCCGGGTCCGACAGGGCATCGTTGGCCTCGGCCTGCGAAATGAACCCGTCGGCGTTCTTGTCGATCCGGCTGAAGTTGTCGCGGATGACCTTGCTCCAAGGCGTGCTCGAAGGCAGCTTCTGGTCGGACGTCTTCTGGGTCGCGGCCTCGCCGGGCGAAGCGGGCGGTTTCAGCAGCGCCGTCTGGGCATCCATGCCCGCCGTGGCCTTGACCTGCCCAAGCAAGGCGGGTGCCTTCGATGGCGTTTCCGTCGGCTTCTGTACCGCCGCAGAATCTGCGGCCTTCTTTTCCTTGTCGACGTAGGGCATCCGATGATCTCCAACGTTTCTTCAACTATCGATCGGGAAGGGCCTTTCGTCAATGAGGTGGGTTCTATACAGCTGGGACGGCTTCATCCTTGACCCTTCTTGACCGTTTTGTCGGACCGGGCAATACTTCGAGTCCGACGAACCGATTGGTTGGGGGGCCTGCTTTTTTCTTCCACAGGAGTGCGCCATGAAACCCGAGCATGTTGCCGTTCTGGGTGCGTTGCTGATCGCGGGTTGGACGGACGGGGTTGCCGCGCAGGAGACCAAGATCAACGTGCCCTGGATCATGATCAACGCCGTGTCCGAGCACGAATTCGTGAAGAGTGCGGGCGCTCAGCCCGACCGGCAGACATGGACCTGGCATCCGAAGATGCAGTTTCTGCTCCGCGGCGAGAACCCGTCGGGTACCACGTTCCTGGTGAAGTACACGGCCGCGGGGAAGGCGTGGGTCGACGTACCGTGCAAGGACCTGAACGGTACCTGGGAGTGTCAGGGTGTGGTTCCCGAAAAGCGCAGCCGCGAAACGGGGACGTTCGGGTTCGAGATCCGGATGAAGAATGCGCTGTCCGGCACCGACGCGTCTGTCTACAAGGGCACGTTCAAGGTCGGAAAGTACTGGGACGGCCGTCCCGCGTACGAAAAGAGCGAGGACAAGAAGTGCTTCGAGTTCTACGTGGACCACGATTGGACCCTGCCACTCGGGTTCGTGATCCTCGCGACCGGTCGGCCCGGCGAGCCTCTGGCCCTGCGTGCCTACCTGTGGTTCAAGTGGGGCTATCCGCAGCCTTCGGGCGAGGAGGGCGTGCAGGCCCACGTCTTCTACCAGGGCAAGGAAGTCTGCAAAGGCCATGGCAACGATGGCGAGGAGTACATGTCCGAGGCCATGGACACGTCCGACGGGACCCGGCAGATCACGTGGACACGCCGCCAGTTGTTCCTCGATGGCTGCAAGGCCAAGGTCGACAACCCGCAGATGTATCCTGCCGCGTTTCAGATGGACAAGAATCCGGGCGAGTACGAGATCAAGGTGCTGGTCAAGGGGGAACTGGCGCGAGTGGCGAAGTTCACCATCAACCCCGACGGAACGCTCGCAAACCCGATCGGCGTCAAGAACCCGAACCTGAACACCGCGCGCGCAGTCCTTCCCGTCAAGGTCGTCACCACCCTGGTACCGTATGACAAGGAGGCCTGGAAGAGCGGTCTGTTGTACGGCAACCCGCTGGCGGACTTCGTGGCACCGTAGCGTGCTTTTCGTTGTCAGCGGTCCTCGTCCTCATCATAGCCTGACCCCGGGCTCGGGGATGAGGGCGTTGCAGGGGTTGGTGACGTGGGTGGCGGATTCGTGATGTCGGGCGTGCCGACCCAGGTTCCCTCGGGGCCCGAGTAGCCGTGCAGGACACCCCCGGTTCCTTTGGCGCAAGCGTCGCTTGAACAGCTCGACCCGGAGCTTCCGCTGCTCGAGTCTTGTTCCTCGGACAACTCGCACCCGGCACCCAGGAGGATCCAGACCAGGCTCATCAGCCAGGCGAATCTACGCATCGGTTGTCCCCCGTCAGAAGTAGTAGCGGAACACGGCCCCGCTCACCACGCTGAGGCGACTGCCCAGCGTGCCCACGTTGAAGTTGATCTTCGCTGCCTGCTTCTTGAGCAGGTTGTTGATGTTGGCGGTGATCCCGAAGAAGACCTCGAGCGCCAGATGATCGAACAACAGGATTTCGGGCGCCAGACCGCCGAACACGCCCATGTTGAGGTCCGTGGTGTCCTTGACGTTGCTGCCGAGCACCTGGACGAACAGTCCCCCGATGACATTGAGGTTGACGTCCTTGGCGAGTTCGATCGCGTGTACCAGCTTCGGTGCTGCGACGAGGTCGAACTTGAGGGCCTCCCCATCGGCCCGCTTGGTCTGCAGGCCAAACCCCAGCGTGAAGTCGATCCCGGTCCTGCCGAAGTAGTAGCGCATGTTGAGGCCGTTCATGTCGGCGTCGTAGCCGAGCCCGAACTTGCCCGCGGTTTCGAACGCCGATGCGGACACGGGGACCAGCAGTGCGGCCAGGGCGATCAGCGCGAACAGTCTTCCCTTCATCGGACACCTCCGTGGTTTTGGGGAGCCTCGGCTCCCGGTTTGTGGATGAGTGGCATGCTACGACGTGTGCGGAAGATCGGCAAGCGAAAACGTGATCATCCGATAACCTCCT
>CAYRIB010000079.1:0-8289 GCA_964424165.1 uncultured Myxococcales bacterium
AGTGTGCCTCGCTCTCTGGCCGTGGAGACACGCATGGCGGACGCCACCGACAATGCCCTGATCGCCCAACGCATCGAGAAGCTCGACCGACTGTCCAACCTGGATGGGGTGCGCTATCGCAACGACTTCAGGGTCTCGTGCTCGGTTGGCGAGGCGATCGCCCGCGGCGAGCCCATGGACGGACCGGCCCTGGAGACCGCGGACATTCGCTTGCGTCTGGCCGGGCGGATCATGGCCGTGAACTCGTTCGGCAAGGCATGCTTCGTCCGGATTCGGGACCGATCCGGAACCATCCAGGCCTATGTCCGTCAGGACGCGGTCAGCGAGACCGCGTTCGCCCGGCTCAAGGCCGCGGACATCGGGGACCTCGCGGGCATCGAGGGCGCGCTGTTTCGAACGCGGACCAACGAACTCACGCTCAAGGCCACGGACTTTTTCGTGCTGTCCAAGTCGCTGCGCCCCCTGCCCGAGAAGTGGCACGGTCTCAAGGACGCGGAACTGCGTCAGCGGATGCGCTACGTGGACCTCATCGTGAACGAGGAGTCGCGCGAGGTGTTCCGGATGCGTGCCCGGATCGTCAAGTACATCCGCGATTTCCTGGATGAACGGGGCTTCCTCGAGGTCGAGACCCCGATGATGCACACGATCCTGGGTGGTGCCAATGCGCGGCCGTTCAAGACGCACCACAACGCGCTCGACATGGACCTGTATCTGCGCATTGCCCCCGAACTGTTCCTGAAGCGTTTGGTGGTCGGTGGATTCGATCGCGTGTACGAGATGAACCGCAATTTCCGCAACGAGGGGATCGACACCCGCCACAACCCCGAATTCACGATGATCGAGTTCTACTGGGCCTACGCGACCTACCTCGACATGATGGACCTCACCGAGGAACTGTTGCGAGGCATGGTGATGGCCTTGCACGGGCGAAGTACGGTGACGTTCAAGGGACACGAGATCGACTTCGGTCAGCCGTTCCGGCGTCTGTCGGTATGCGACGGCCTGAGACAATACTGCGGGGCCACCGACGAAACCTTCCGAGACCTGGATGCGATGCGTCGCCTGGCCCAGGCCCACGGAGTGCCGAGGGATGAGGCCGAGGGGATTGTGGCTCGGCACGAGGACGGCGGCCGTGGCCCGATCCTGGCGCTGGCCCTGCGAGTGTTCGAGGAACGGGTCGAGAAGGAATTGATTCAGCCCACTTTCGTGACGGATCACCCGTCGGTGGTGTCGCCCCTGTCGCGGCGTAAGGACGCGGATCCGGAGTTCGCGGACCGCTTCGAACTTTACGTGGCGTGCAGCGAACTGGCCAACGCATTCAGCGAACTCAACGACCCCGCAGACCAGGAAGCGCGCTTTCGTGCCCAGGTCGAGGCCAAGGCCCGGGGCGACGCCGAGGCCATGGAATACGACGAAGACTACATTCGGGCGCTCGAGTACGGCCTGCCTCCGACCGCGGGGGAAGGCATCGGCATCGACCGCCTGACCATGCTGATGACCGGTCAGGAAAGCATCCGCGACGTCATCCTTTTCCCGCTCCTGCGTCCCGAACGGTGAGGATGGCTGGGTGTCGAACCTGCAGGGAACCCTTCTACCGATGGTCGAACTGCTGGGCGTGATGCTCGCATCCCTGATCCTCGTGTCCCTTCTCGTGCTGCTGGTCATCGCGGTGGTGCGGTTGCTCGTAAGCCTGGGCGTGGTGCGTTCGTATCAGGGCGTGGTGGCCTTGCGAACCCTGGTCGGGTATCCGCGGCAGAGTGTCTGGTCGAGACGGTTGTTTCCGGTGTCGAGCCAGAACCTGATCGCCATGGTCGGCAGTGCGATCGGAGTCTGGGCCTTGATTGTGGTGCTGTCCGTGATGGGCGGCTTCGAGGCGGACCTGATGGGCAAGATCGTTCATCACAATCCGCATCTGACCCTGCGTGCAGGTGACGGGCTGCAGGCCACTGCCTGGGTGGCGGGTGCCAAAACCGGGCTTGCGAGCGTCGGCGAGGTGGAACTGATCGAAGAATACGTCGAGGGCGAGGCCATGGTGACCTCCTCGACCAACATGAGCCCAAGCATGGTGCTGCGCGGCATTCATCCGGAAGGGAAACTGGGTGCTCACTGGCTGCAAGGCGAGGCCGGGCGCGAGGCCCTGCGCGTGCTGGCCCGGCCGGTCCTGGCCATGTCCGATCGCGAGATGGGCTTTGCGCGCGAGCGGTCCGGCGAGGACGGGCTGCCAACCCGCCCCGATGACGTGGCCATGCCGCCCATTCCCACGGGCAACGAACGGCGCGGACGTGTGATGCCGGGCATTCTGCTGGGCGCGGAACTGGCCCACAGTCTGTCGGTGACCACGGGCGACGAGGTGATCGTGGTGATCCCCGATGGCGATGTGGGGCCGACCGGGGTCAAGCCCAAGACGCGGGCCTTCCGCGTGGCCGGGACCTTCCAGAGCGGGATCTACGAATACGACCTGCGCATGGCATTTCTGCGGATCGAGGATGCCCAGGCGCTGTTCCTGCAGGAAGGGCCCAACCGCGTAGCCGCCATGCTCGCGGGGCTGGACCATCTGGATGCCGTGGCCGAACGCGTGCGGGCCGCGATATCGGGGGACGTCGAAGTCGTCACGGTCGCGCAGGTGAACCGGTCGTTGTTCTCGGCCCTCAAGATCGAGAAAATCGCCATGTTCCTGGTTCTGGGACTGGTGATTTTGGTGGCCGGCTTCAACGTGTTCGGGTCGCTGACCCTGATTACCATGGAAAAGACCCGGGACGTGGCGATTCTGCAGTGCCTGGGTGCGACTGCGCGGGGTGTGCGCAGCATCTTCCTGGCGCTCGGCGCCACGATTGGGCTCGTGGGGACCACGGCCGGGCTGCTGCTGGGACTGGCGTCGTGCGCTTACGTGCAGTGGGCCGGGATTCGTTTGCCGGCCGAGTACTACCTGCGGACCCTGCCGGTGCAGGTGGATGCGTTGGAGGTGCTGCTGGTCACGCTGGCCGCTCTGGGCGCGGCCATGGTGGCCACCCTGTATCCGTCGATGATGGTGGCGCGCCTGGCGCCTGCGGAGGGCCTGCGCAATGACTGACGCCCTGCTGTCCGCCTCGGATCTGACCCGTTCGTTCCTGCACGGAGGCCGTACCATCGAGGTGCTCAAGGGCTTGGACATCACGGTGGCACCCGCGGAGCGGGTCGCCATCGTGGGCAAGTCCGGGGTGGGCAAGAGCACTTTGCTGCATATCCTGGGCACCCTCGATGTCCCCGACTCCGGAAGCATGCGGTTCGAGGGCCAGGAGGTCTTCCAGATGTCTGCCCCCCAACTGGCGAGATTCCGCAACCGCCACATCGGCTTCGTTTTCCAGTTCCATCATCTGCTGCCCGAGTTTTCCGCATTGGAAAATGTGATGATTCCGGCGATAATCGGCTCGCTGTCGCGGCGCGAGGCAGGGGCGCGAGCTGCAAAACTGCTGGAAGCAGTTGGACTTTCCAGCCGGGCGGCGCATCGGCCCGCCGAACTGTCGGGGGGCGAGCAGCAGCGGGTGGCCCTGGCTCGTGCCCTGGTGATGCGTCCGAGACTCATCCTGGCGGACGAGCCAACGGGCAATCTTGATGATGCGACCAGCGAAGAGGTACACACCCTCTTCGACGTGGTGAATCGGGAATTCGGCGTGGCGTTCCTCGTGGCGACACATAATTTGAGGCTTGCGGGCAGGATGGACAGGACCTTGCGAATGGAGGCGGGGCGACTGCAGCAGGTGGGGGAGGGGCGTTGAGGCGCGATGCTTGCACGGTGCTGATGCTGGGCCTGCTCCTGATCGGGGCGGCGGCCGGGGCGCAGGAGGTTCCTGGCCGTCCCACGGTGATGCGCATTGATTACGAGGGGTTGTTGCGGGTGGACGAAGAAACCGTCCGGCGCCAGTTGCGCACCCGCGAGCGGGCCGCATTCGACCCTGAGCTGGTGTCGGCCGACATCAAGCAGCTCTATACCACCGGTGCCTTCGAAGACATCGAAGTGCGGATGCACGAGGTTGATGGTGGCGTTGCCTTGGTCTATGTGGTGCGCGAGCGACCGGCCATCGAGCAGGTCCTGGTCGAGGGGAACGACGAGGTGTCCGAGGAGGACATCCGTAAGAAGATCACGGTGAAGCCCGGCACGATCCTCGACATGCGGAAGGTCGAACGGTCGGTGCAGTCGATCCGGGAACATTACGTGGCCGAAGGCTACTTCCTGGCCGACGTGGACCACAAGCTGATTCGCAAGCCGGGCAATCTGGTCGATGTGGTGTTCGTGTCGCACGAGCACACCAAGGTCAAGGTCCAGCGGATCGAGTTCGTGGGCAACGAGAACGTGTCTGACGAGGACCTCAAGGGCAAGTTCGTGATGGCGACCAAGGAAGGGTCGTTGCTGGGGTTCATGACCGGCGAGGGCACGTTCTCGCTGGAGGCCCTGGACCAGGATTTGCGGCGTCTGGAATTCTTCTACGGCACGCGCGGCTTTGCGGAAACCAAGATCGACCCGCCAGTGGTGGTGTTGTCACGGGATCGCCGTTTCATCACCATCACGATCACGGTGCATGAGGGGCCGAAATACACGGTCGGCAAGGTGGGTGTGGAAGGCGACCTGCTGTTCCCCAAGGAGGAACTCGAAAAGGCGCTCCGACTCAAGACCGGCGACGTGTTCAACGCCGAATACGTGCATCTGGATGACGTGACGCTGTCGGGCCGCTACAAGGATGAAGGATACGCCTTCGCCTCGGTGGGTAACGCCCACACCCTTCACCGTGACGAACGTGTCATCGACTTCACCTACGTCATCCAGAAGGGCGAGCGTGCGAAGATCGGACGGATCGACATCGTGGGTGCCGACAAGACCCGGGACTGGACCCTGCGACGCGAACTGCGCATCTACGAAGGTGAACTGTTCAGCCAGACTCGGCTGCGCGAAAGCGAGGCCCGCATCCGGCGGCTCGGCTTCTTCGAAAAGGTCGAAATCACCGACAAGCCCGGGCGCGAACCCAACGAGGTGGACCTCGTGGTTGACGTGAAGGAGCGGCAGACGGGTGCCTTGACCGTGGGCGCTGGCATCTCGTCGGTCGAGAACTTCATGTTCCAGGCGCAGGTGTCCAAGCAGAACTTCCTGGGCCGTGGCCAGAACATCTCGCTGCAGGCCATTTTGTCGAGCTTGCGCACGATCTTCATGCTGTCTTTCGAGGAACCCTACCTGTTCGACACGAACTGGACCCTGGCGCTCGAGGGCTACAACTACGAGATGGCGTACACGGACTACAACCGGGTGGCCACGGGCCTGGACGTGACCGTGGGCCGTCGCATCACCGACGACTTCGGACTGTCGCTCGGGTACAAGATCGAAGGGGTGGACATCCAGAGCGGGCAGAGTTCGATCACCAGCGTGCCTGTGGCCAACCTGTTCGAGAAGGGGCTGATCAGCAGCCTGACCGGCACGGTGTATTACGATTCGCGCGACGACCGGATGTTCACCACGCGCGGCAACCATTCGAGCCTCTCGCTCGAGTGGGCGGGCAGCCAACTCGGTAGCGATTTCGACTACCTGAAGCTGCTGGCCAATGTGCGGCAGTATTTCCCGCTGATCCTGGGCAGCGTGCTCAAGCTGTCTGGGACTTACGGTTACGTGGCGAGCCCTGGGGGCGGTGAAGTGCCGCTGTTCGAGCGCTTCTACGTGGGCGGCATCTACACGGTTCGTGGCTTCGAGCGCTATTCGCTGGGACCGACGGTGGCCACGGGCTGGTCGCGTGACCCGGGCTCGGCCCTGGACCGCCTGACGATCGGTGGAAACAAAGAACTGATCTTCAATGCAGACATCGAGTTTCCGATCTTCACGCCCGCCGGAATCCGGGGCGTGATCTTCTTCGATGCGGGAAACGCTTTCGACGACGACGAAAACATCAACATCTTGTCGTTGCGGACCGCGGTAGGATTCGGGATCCGGTGGTGGTCGCCAATCGGGCCGCTGCGCTTCGAATGGGGCTTCCCCTTGCATCGCTACGACGGCGAGGACGCCTACGTGTTCGAATTCAACATTGGTGGATTCTGATGACGATCCTGGTGACCAACGACGATGGCATTCTGGCGCCGGGGCTCAAGGTGCTGGTGGACGTGGCGTCGCATTTCGGTACCACCTACGTGATGGCCCCCGAAACCGAACAGAGCGGCGTGTCCCATGCCATCACCCTGACCGAGCCCTTGCGGGTGCGCGAGATCGGACATCGGACATGGGCGCTGAACGGGACTCCGAGCGATTGCGTGTTCATTGGCATGCACCATGTCCTGCCAACCCGGCCTGATCTGATCTTGTCCGGGATCAACCGCGGCCCGAACCTGGGCTTCGACGTACTGTATTCCGGGACCGTGGCAGGGGCCATGGAAGGCACCGTGCAGGGCGTGCCGGCCGTGGCGTTTTCGTTGTGTGCCCGGGAAACCTTCCCCTTCGAGCAGGTCCGCGGGTACGTCGAGGCGGTGTTGCGCGAGGTGCTGGATCATGGCATGCCCGATGGCACCATGCTCAACGTGAATCTCCCATCGCCCGACGAAATGCCCATCCGCGGGGTCCGCGTGACGCGCCTGGGCCGACGGTTCTATTCGAACGACATCGTGGTGCGCAAAGACCCCCGGGGTGGCGAGTACCTGTGGATCGGGGGCACGCGGATCACCATGGATTCCGAGGCCGACACGGACACGGGTGCGGTGACGTCGGGCTACGTGTCCGTGACCCCGTTGAACCCCTCTCTGATGGCCTTTGATGCCATGGGCAGCCTGGACGGTTATCGGCGGATGCGTCTGCCCGAAATGGAAATGCTGGATGGCGTGGCCGTGGTGCCGACCGCCTAGGAGAAAGCGATGGAACGCAAGGCGCTGGCGCAGGCGGTAGACCAGACGATCCGATGCATCGCGGACTTCCCGAAGCCGGGCATCCTGTTTCGCGATATTACGCCCGTGCTGCAGACGGGCGAGCTGTTTGGTGCGGTGTGCGCGCATTTCGCGGGTCTGGCGACGGCCGCGCATTGCACTGCCGTCGCTGGCATCGAGTCGCGGGGATTCGTGTTTGCGGCCCCGGTAGCGGCCATGCTGGGGCTGCCCCTGGTCCTGATCCGCAAGCCCGGGAAGCTGCCGTTCCGGACACGCAAGGCCTCGTATGCGCTCGAGTACGGCACCGACCAGGTCGAGATGCACGAAGATGCGTTGCGTAAGGGTGATCGGGTGGCGATCATCGATGATTTGCTGGCCACGGGAGGCACCATGGAAGCGGCGGTACGTCTGGCCCGTGACAGTGGCGCCGACATTGGCCTGGTGGCCTGCCTGATCGAACTACAGGGCCTGCAGGGAAGGGCGAAGCTGCCCGGACTGCCGGTCGACGTGCTCTTGAGCTATCCGGGGACCTGATCTCACGACAGGGCGCGTTCCAACACGCTGCGATGACTACTGACAGGGACCGGTCTCGGCACACTCGGACAGCGACACCATCACCTCGGTGGTTTCCCCGGGCGATGTGGTGACCGAGGCCTTGCCCACGTAGATGCGCTTGTTCTCGGCATCGAGCCCGTACACGGCCACGCTCAGTTCCTCGTTGCCCCGCAGATCGGTGACGAGTACGCCGCCTTCCGGGTTGTCGCTGGTCACCAGCGGATCGCACAGGGTGGTGTCGTTGAACACCACGTTGGAAGTCGTGTCGAACACGCTGACGTCCATTTCGGCCACCGCGTTGCCCGAACACAAACCGCCGTTGGCAAAGCGCCATTTCAGTCGCAGAGCGGCCTTCTTCATGGCCAGACTCACCGGCGGATCGACCACGGTCTGTTCCCCGCCCTTGACCTTGACGCCTTCGCGCCGCCCGTCATAGAAGGACTTGCCCGAAGCATCCAGGCCCTCGACCCAGATCGTGTAGGTGCCCGCAGGTACCTCGGGCAACACCACGCCGCTGGCCCCGTCCACGCAGTTCGCCGTGGGCGCGGGAGTAATGATGTCAACATCGTCATCGAGCACGTGGACCCGGGCTTCTGTGAGCAGAGCGCCCGAACAGGTGCTGCCACCAACAACCCAGTGAACCTTCAACAGGCCCAGGTCATCGCCCGAACCACAGGCCATCATGACCGTTGCGGCCAACAACGAACAGGCGGTGGCCAGGCGTGTCATCATCGTTTTCGCAAGGCGCATGGTGTCCTCCTCTTTGACGGCCGCCGGGGCAGGCCTTATCATCGGCAACGGAGCCGATGATGTCAAGAAACCAGCCCCTTGTGGCACAAGCCCTTGCAGCCCTTCTGGCCCTGCTCG
>CAYRIB010000079.1:8389-12964 GCA_964424165.1 uncultured Myxococcales bacterium
GCAGCGGCCAGCTATACCCCGAAGGACTACCTCGCATGGGCCCGCGAACAGGGCAGGGAAACGTCCGTCGAGGGTGCACAACCGGGCGACCTCGTGCTGTTCGAATGCCCAGGCCAGTGTGGGGTGGTGGTAGAGGATCTGGCGTCGGGGGTGGTCGAGTCCTCAAGCCAGGGCAAAATCACCTGGATTGCCTATGTACAGGGAAAGGTGCAACGCTGCGTGAACGGGCCTTCTGGTGATGAGATGCTTTTCGTCGCGGGGGTCAAGGCAGCGGTGTCTTGCTGTGACGCCGGCCAACCATGACCCAGGACCGGTCGAGTGACGTGCGGGTCAATCCATCAAGCAGCGCACCGAAAAGCCGTTCTGCTCGACCCAGTGATTCCGGTAGATGGTGGTGGTGTCGCGGCTGAGGATCCGGTACCAGATGCCACCGGTGACCGGATCCTTCGTGCTGGTCCACCACCGCCCCTCACTGCCGAGATTGACGAAATCGCCCGTCAGCCAGTTGCGCGAACCGCCGGGCAGTGCGGTGAACCCGCTGCTGTTGGTGGCTCCAACGTTGGCCCCCAGCCAGTGCGTGGTTCCTGTCTCTTTCAATTGACCACCGATGTCTTCGCCGACCCACTCGTCTTGTATCGAGGGGTCCACGGTGTCGTCGAGGAAGACCTCGAGGGTGTTCCACTCGGTGTCGCTGGGCACATGCCACCCTTCGGGACACAGACCCCGGGCGCTGTTGACCGCGAACCAATTGTAGAGCCTGCCATGGACCTCGGAATTGGCCGCGGTGTTGCCGTAATCGCAGTATGCGCCGGCATTGCCGTTCGAAGGCGTGGTCCAGTCGCTGTTGGCGGTGAGCTTCGTGATGGCCGTTGCGTCGCGGTACTTCCGGGTTTTCAGATTCTGCACCATCCAGACCTGATTGCCGATCACGACGGTGTCATAGACGTTACCGTCCTCGTCGGTCACCGTGGCCGGGATGTCCCCGCCGACGTCCCCCAAGAGCTCAGTGGCATCGTCATCCGCCGTGTCGGGAAGTTCGTCCTGGACCTCCTCGACGTCCTCGATCTCGAAGACCTCCGTGGTGATCCCGTCGGGCACCAGCCCCTCATCCGGCGGCACGACCAGATCCTGTGGCGGCATCACGTCTGGTCCGGGTTCCGTATCCGCGGGCGTTGACGTGTCCTCGAACAGGATGTCTTCGGGCGGCGTCAAGATGTCGAGCGGTTGTTCCCCATCCGCGACGGCGTCCGATGGCATGATCATGTTATCACCGACCACCGAATCGGGGGTCGCAACCGTGTCCGGCAGCACCAGCATGTCCGATCCGAGGTCGCTCGCATCCGGACCGGCCGCCACGCTGCCGCCCCCGCATCCGTACAGGCCCGACCATATCCCTGCGACCATGAGGGTCAACGCGGATCGATTCTTCATCAGAGTCTCCTTTGCAAGCGGGTGTGCCTGACGCCCCGAGACTATCGCTCCCGATGCACCAGGTCAATGTTCGAGACTCCTGATGAAATGCGCGCCTTGCGGCGCCGCATGTGGAATCTGGCGGCAGGCGGCGGAGGGCGGGGTCAGGCGAGCGAGGCGATCGTGTCCCAAATCGCGTCGGCAATCACTTCCCGGGGTTGGTTTCCCGGCACCACGACCATCCTTCCGCATTGGCCCGAAGCCACGGCGCTCGCATAGAGGCCTGCCACCCGCTTCAGGGTTTCGGGGGCTTCGAAGATCTCCTGGCCGGGGCGATTGGTCCGGATGCGACGCCAGCATTCGGCTACGGGTACGTCAAGAAAGAAGGTAACGTCAGGCTCGGGGGCGAAACGATTGATCTCGCGTACCCAGCCCGCCTCAGCATCCAGAGCCTGATAGGCCAGCGACGACAGCACGTAGCGATCCGAAATCACGAGGTAACCCGCGTTCGTCAGCGGCGCAATCTCGCAGGCATGGTGATCCAATCGATCCGCCGCAAACAGTAGTGCCAGAGCCTTGCGGTCGAAGGCTCGGCGCTGGCCCAGGGCGTCGACGGCGGCCACGCGCTCGCGCAGGACCTGCCGGATCAGGGCGCCGATCGGGCCTGAGGTGGGTTCTGCCGTCACGTGGGCGGGACGAGAGGGAAATCGAACATTCCACCGGGTGGCCAGAATCTGCGATTGAGTCGTGGTTCCTGCCCCATCCAGCCCCTCGATGGCTACGAACAGGCCCTGATTCATGGTTCTTCCTCGCAGGGCAGGGGAATCGTCCGGAGCCCTTGGGGGCATTCGAAGACCCAGTCCTCGTCGGAAATATCGGGTACCAGATCCCACGAGCGGTAGCGGATCGTGAAGTCCGTGTCATTGCGGGGCGTGACGAATCGCAGGTATCGGGGCAGCGATCGGGTGCCCTCGAAGTCCCCGAATTCCGCCCGGTACACGAGCCCGTTGATGCCGATCACCTCGGCGCGCAAGGGGGTTCCGTCATCCCGGATCCACAGGTGCTGCCGTGCACCGTCTTCCAGTCCGCATGCCAGATGATAGGCACCGAGCGTCCGGTCGAAACGGATGCTCCACGGCGTTGCCGGGGTCAGCACCGGCGGAAAGCCGAACAATGCGGCAGTCGCGTCCACGAGCGACAGACCGAGCGGCAACACCCGATCCAGATTCCGTGTGCAGGGAACGCCAGACAAACATGCATCGGCACCTCGTTCGAAGTAGTCGAACGTGTGGCGATCGGCCTTCATCGACACGATCAGGTCGCTCGACGGCGTCCAGGCGTCCGCACGCAATCGGCCGCTGCGATCGACCAGGAGAGTGACCCTGCCCTTGGCGACTCCGTTCTTGGAATAGAGCTCCATGCGGGCCGTAACTGAAAGGGCATTGAAGGTTGCCTTGCGGGATTGCATGCGGTCAAGGATGACATCCGCATCGGTCACGGGATTGAGGGGCATCGGGGCGAGGCGGCCGCCGCACGTGCACAGCGTCGTGACCAGGGCCATCGCCGTTGCCAGACCAATGGCTGTCGCACCGAACGACCGCACGGGCATCCTGCTATCGAGTCAAAGGAACGGCCTAGCCCTGCCGTGGGCCGAGCTTTAGGATCTCGCGGATTTCGCGTTTGAAACCGATCTTTCCGGCCGCGATTTCACGCAGGGCCGTCACCGTCTCCTTGTTGCCGGTTTCGACCTGCGGACGGCCATCGTTCAGAAGCTGACGGGCCCTCTTGGCAGCCAGCAGGGCCAAGGCAAAGCGATTATCCACCGCATCCAGGCAATCTTCGATCGTGACGCGTGCCATGAAACACCTCCGACAACCGCTGGCAAACTATCACAAAAAATCGCGCGAAGTCAAGGAAGCCAAGGGATCGCGCAGCCCTGACCGAGGCCTCTAGACCCCGTCGCAGTGCAGGATTCGCACGGCTGCACAATACCGGCCGGGGTCGTATTCGTTTTCGACGTCGACGGTCTTGATTCGGTCCACTCCCCAGGCCAGGGGTACCAGCTTGATGCGCCCTTCCATCACGGCCAGCATGCACCCGAACTTGCCGCACTGCACCGCCTCCACGGCCGCCGTGCCGAAGTAGTGGCCCATCCGGCGATCAAAGGCCACGGGCGCTCCGCCCCGTTGCAGATGGCTCAGAACCACGTACCGTGTCTCCTGTTTGATGCATTTTTCGATTTCGCGCGCCAGATGATAGCCGATTCCGCCGAGGGCGCGATGCCCGAACTCGTCGACGCCCGGGGTGAGCATCAGTTCCGAGAACCCCTTCATCTTGGCGCCCTCGGCAATCACCACGATGCTGTGGCGCAGGCCGTTGTCGGCCCGCTCGCGCAGCAGTTGGCAGACCCGCCCGGCGTCGAAAGGCACCTCGGGGATCAGGATGATGTCCGCGCCGCCCGCGATGCCGCCCTTGAGGGCCAGATGGCCGGCATTGCGCCCCATGGTCTCGACCACGAACACGCGGGAGTGGCTTTCCGCCGTGCTGCGAAGAGCGTCGATCGCACCCATGATCACCTGGACCGCGCTTTCGAACCCCAGGGTGTAGCTGGTGGCCGACAAGTCGCGATCAATGGTCTTGGGAACGCCCACGGCCTTGAGCCCGAACTTCTCGTGAAGCATGCGCGCCACGCCGAGGGTGTCGTCGCCACCGACGGCCACGATGGCTTCGAGCTTCAGCGCCTTCACGTTGTCCATCACGGTCTCGGGACCCCGTGGGCGCGAGAAGGGATTGGTCCGGCTGGTGCCCAGGATGGTGCCTCCCGCCTGGTCGAGCGGTCGGACATCCTCGGGGTGCAGAACCGCCGTGTTGGCCGCGTCTTTCGACAAAAGTCCGCGCCACCCTTCGCGGATGCCCACGACCGCAAAGCCCGCGGCAGTGCCCTGGGTCACCACGGCCTTGATCACGGGGTTCATGCCCGGGCAGTCGCCCCCTCCGGTCAGGATCCCGATCCTCCTGGCTGCTGCGGTAGCCATGTGACCTCCTGTGCGCGTGCACGAATGCTTGTTCCTCAGATGTAGCATGGATCCGGATGGCAGGGAAGGGGGGCATCGGCTGACCATGGGCCAGCGGCACTGCCAGTGGACCGCCGCTGACGTCGACGTG
>CAYRIB010000080.1:0-4129 GCA_964424165.1 uncultured Myxococcales bacterium
TACCACGAAGAACGACGATTGGAATCCATCCCGGTTATCCACTATCATCTGGCAGGTTCTTTCGTGGCAGGACGCAGGAGAGCCGATGACCCTTCTGGAAGCGAACGTCGGAGAGGCGATGCGGGTGGTCGACGAGTCGGCATGCGACGACTGTGCCCAATCCCTGGCGCTTCTGGGCATCCACCGAGGGGACCTCGTGCGACTGGTGCAACGCGCGCCATTCCACGGTCCGCTGCTGATCGAGGTCCTTGGTACCGGCATCCGGGTGGCCCTCGGAAGGGGGATGGCGGCCCGTTTGGAGGTCGCGCCCGCCGACGGCTGAAGGAGCGCATGTCCTCGTTCACAGACACGGCCTGTCGTCCCCTGACTCTGGCCTTGGTGGGGCAACCCAACGCGGGCAAGAGCACCCTCTTCAACGCCATTGCCGGATACAAGACGGACACGGGCAATTTCCCGGGCACCAGTTTGTGTTGCATTCAGAGCGACGTGGTGGTCGCGGGACGGCGCGTGCGGGTCTTGGACCTGCCCGGCACCTATGCCATCTCGCCGCGGGATGCCACCGAGCGCATCACCCGCGACTCTCTGTCGTTCGGGCGGGCGGACGGTCTGATCGTGGTACTCGACGCCTCGGTGCTGAGTCGCAGCCTGGAACTGGCGCTTCAGTTGCTCGAACTCGACATCCCGATGGTCGTGGCCTTGAACATGGTCGACGAAGCGCAACGCAAGGGCATCGAGGTCGACATCCCGGCCCTCGAAGCGCGTCTGGGCGTACCCGTGATCCCCACGGTGGCGACGCGTGGGATCGGGCTCGTGACCTTGCTCACCGCGGCCATCCACCGGGCGGATCACCGGGAATTCGGCACGATCCCGGTTTATGACCGCGGTCTCGAAGAGGCCGTTGCCGAAGCGGTGCAACGCATGCCTGAAGGCCTTGCGGCGCGAGTTGGTGCGCCGCGCCGCTTCGTGGCCCTGCAGTTGATCGAAGGCGACCCGGTGCTCGAACCTCTGGCCGCGGCCGAGGCCCCGGGCTATCTGGACGAGGTGCGGGCGATCCGCCATCGTCTGGCCGCGGCCCGTCACCTCACCGACAGCACCGTGGTGTCCACGTGTCGGCATGCCGCGGTCATGGATCTGTTCGAGGCCGTGGCGCAGGTGGTCCCGCGCCGGCGTCGATCGCTGTCGGACCGCGTCGACAAAATCGTGATGCATCCGTGGTTCGGTCTGATGCTCGCGGTCGGTGCTTTCTTGGGCATGTTCGCGGCCTCCTACCAGCTAGGGGGGCTTCTGGAAGCATGGATCTCCTGGCCTTTCGACGCGCTCGGAGAGGTGATCCGGCCCGCCTCGGGCGAGCCCGTCTGGTGGATTCTGGTGCGGGGGGGGCTGCAGGGCCTGGCAGCCGGGGCCGCGGTGGTACTGCCCTATCTGTTGCCCCTGGTATTCTTGATGGCCCTGCTCGAGGACGTGGGCTACCTGCCACGCGCGGCATTCCTGGCGGATGGCCTGTTGCACCGCGTCGGCTTGCACGGCAAGAGCATCGTGCCCCTGATTCTGGGTTATGGCTGCAGTGTCCCGGCCATCCTGGGGACCCGGATCTTAGAGAACCGTCGCGATCGCCTGGTCACGGCCGTGCTGATCCCCATGCTTCCCTGTTCGGCCCGGACGGTGATCATACTGGCCCTGGCCGGGGCCATGTTCGGCACTTGGGCTGCGCTTGGCCTCTTCGTGCTCAACATCGTGGTGACGGCCCTGGTGGGACGTTTGCTCTCGGCCTGCACGCGCGAACCCGTGGCCGGGTTGCTGATGGACATCCCGCCATACCGCATTCCCCCGGTCGGGCTGGCCCTGAAGAAGATGTGGTTTCGCAGCCGCGAGTTCTTCGTGAGCGCGTGGCCGATCTTGATCCTGGCGTCGATGGGGTTGGCCGCGCTCGATGCCGTGGGTGCGGGGCCCGTGATCGACCGGGCGCTGCGTCCGATTACCGTTGGTGTGCTCGGTCTGCCCGAGGGCACGGGAATGCCTCTGTTCTTCGGGCTGCTGCGCAAGGAACTGTCGCTGGTGATGCTGTTCCAGGCCATGGGTACGCGGGATCTGGCCGCGGTGATGACGCCGGTGCAGGTGTTGACGTTCGTGGTGTTTGTCACCTTCTACATTCCTTGCGTGGCCGCGATCGTCAGCCTGGTGCGCGAGGTGGGCTGGCGCTGGGCAGGGGTCAGCGTGGCCATGAATACCGTGGTCGCCTTCCTGTTGGCCATCGCGGTTCGCCTGATCTTCTGAACGGGCTCGTTTGACTTCCGATCCGGCATTCGTCGATAATCATGTCGTTTTCGCGTCATGGAGGTCTTGTGATGTTCCGTTGTCTGGCAGGCCTGTTCGGGGTGATCGCACTGTTGGCTTTGGTACCTCAGGGGGCTTTGGCGGCCGAGTGCCAGGAAGGTGGCACCAAGCTCGCGGACTCGTGCGACGGGGTGGACTACTTCGGGTGCTGCAAGAACGAAGTCCTGATGTGGTGCGAGTACTCCGAAACCGAAGAGGTGCTGTGCTACCTCGACTGTTCCGAAGCGCTCAGTTGCGGCTGGTCTGACGAGGACGGCTTCTACAACTGTGGTACGGAAGGGACCGAGGACCCGGACCAGCTCTTTCCCATGGCCTGCGATTGCGGGGACTGCACGGGGAAGGAATGCGGGGATGACGGCTGTCTGGGTTCCTGTGGAACGTGCGAAGGCGGAAAGGTGTGCCGCGAAGGCCTGTGTATCTCGGAATACCCGGTGTCGTGCCTGGGTATGACCGAGCCGAGCGCCGCGACCTGTCCCGAGGATCTAAGCTGGGAAGGGTGTTGCGACGAGTCCGGGCGTGCCGTGTGGTGCTCGCGAGGACAGCTCTTCTGCGTGGATTGCCCGTCGCAGGAAAACCCCTACCGCAATTGCGGCTGGGTCGATGCCGAATCCGGATACTTCTGCGGCGGATACGACGCGGACCCGGACGGGCTTTTCCCGCGCGAATGCCCCTGTATTCCGCAGTGCAACGGCAAGGTCTGCGGGGATGATGGTTGTGGCGGCAGTTGCGGGGCCTGTCCTGACGGCCAGATCTGCCAGACCGACAAATGCGTTTTGGGCTATCCGGCCGCGTGTCTCGGATGGCTGCAGCCGAGTGCCAGCGTGTGTCCCGAAAACCTGTCCTTCGAAGGGTGCTGCGACGAGCAGGCCCGGTCCGTGTGGTGCCAGGACGGCCTGCTGTATTGCGTCGAATGTGCGAACGAAGAAGCGCCCTACACCCAGTGCGGGTGGTACTACGTCGAGGCCTACGAGATCGGCTTCTACACCTGCGCGGATACCTCGGAACCCGACCCGGACGGAAACTTCATCCGCAACTGCGATGGTACCTGCGTTCCGCAGTGCACCGGCAAGGTCTGCGGCGCGGACGGTTGCGGCGGGACGTGCGGCACGTGCGAGGACGGCAAGGCCTGCCACGATGGTCAGTGCGTTGGCGAATACCCCGAATCCTGCCTTGGCGAAGGGGAACCCAGTGCGCAGGCCTGCCCCGAGGGCATGGATTTCGTGGGCTGCTGCGATGTGCTCGATCGGGTGGTCTGGTGCAACGAAGGCAAACTGTATTGCCTGGACTGCCCGACCCTTGCCGAGCCGGCCAACGTGTGCGGCTGGATCGAAGAGATTCATGGTACCCTGGCGCAGTTCTACGCATGCGGTGGCGACGGCGAGGACCCGACCGCCACATCTCCTCGCGCCTGCGCCTGCACCCCGGACTGCATGGGCAAGGAATGCGGGGACGACGGGTGCGGTGGCACCTGCGGGACCTGCACGGGCGGTGCCTACTGTCAGAACGGGGAATGCACCCTCGACTGCAAGCCCGAGTGCACCAACAAGCAGTGTGGTGACGATGGTTGCGGGAGCACTTGCGGGACCTGCGCGAGCGGGTTCGATTGCAGAAACGGGGCCTGCGTGTCGAACTGCGTGCCCAACTGCGCGGGCAAGGAATGTGGGGATGACGGATGTGGGGACCAGTGCGGCAAGTGCCCGACCGGACTTTTGTGTAACCAGGGCCTGTGCGTGAGCACCTGCACCCCCGATTGTCAGGGCAAGGAATGCGGCGATGACGGCTGTGGCGGCAACTG
>CAYRIB010000080.1:4229-6904 GCA_964424165.1 uncultured Myxococcales bacterium
ACGACGCCGGTTTGACAATCCCCTCCGGTTGGCCGAAGATCCTTGCTTGCGTATACAGCAAGACTCGCGGCGAGTCGCTACTGGGAGGTCTGGGATGAAACGCGTACTGCATGGCGTGATCGTTGCCACCTTGGTCGTGATCGCCACGGGCCCGGCCCGGGCGCTCGACTGCACCATGGGGGTCAAGGTGTCCGACGATTGTCGCGGCATCTCGTCGATCGGCTGCTGCGAGGGGCCTCGTGCCGTGTGGTGCGAAGCCGAAGGGGCCCAAACGGCCCTGTGTTCGCTCGACTGCTTTCCAAACCCCCGCTGCGGGTTCAACGCCGATTTGGGGATCTACGATTGTGGCACCAACGGTGGCGCGGATGCGGTGATCCCGAAGGCATGCATGCCCGCACCCGCCTGTTCGCCCGATTGCTCGAACGATCGGTGCGGGCCCGACGGTTGCCTGGGGGTGTGCCCGGACTGCCCGACGGGACATTACTGCGACCGCACGGGGCATTGCGCGACCTGCGAGGGAACGTGCGACGACAAGGCGTGCGGCTATGACGCCTGCTTCGAAGGATGCGGCGGTTGCCCCGATCAGCAGGGGTGCGACTTCACCGATTTCGAGTGCACCGTGCTGGTCCCCGAACTGGTCAAGATCCTTCCGAAATCAAGCCCTGGTTGTCCGGGCTGCGAATGCGAGACCTGCACCTGCGGCGCGGGTGTGGACCCGTTCTGCTGCGAGGACAAGTGGGACCTCTTGTGCACCTACGAATGTGCCTACTACTGCGGCGGCCCCGAGATCCCGGACAAGATGTGCATTCCCGACTGCTCGGAGGCGATCTGCGGGGACGACAAGTGTGGCGGAAGTTGCGGGACCTGTCCGGCCGGCACGGCCTGCATCGCGGGCAACACTTGCAAACCCTGCGCCTGCGACACCGAGGAATGTGGCCTCGACGAATGCGGCAAGGTGTGCCCCAATACCTGTGCGGCCGGCGAATCATGCGTGCGGGGCAGTTGCGTGCCCACCGGGTGCATGGCGCGCAAGAAGCCGACCTGCGACGCTTGCATCTGCCAGGATTGTGTGTGCGGCATCGACCCCTTCTGCTGTGCCGAAAACGGGGAATGGGATGCCTTCTGCCTGACCCATCTGGCCGTGTGTCGCCTGTCCGACGCTGCGTGCACCACCAACTGCCCGATCTGCGTGCCGGATTGCGAGGACCGCGTGTGCGGAAGCGACGGATGCGGAGGGTCCTGCGGCACTTGTGCGGGCGGTGCGGCCTGTGATGATCAGGGACTGTGCTGCATCCCGAACTGCGAGGGGCAGGAGTGCGGCGATGACGGCTGTGGCGGCAGTTGTGGTGCGTGCCCCACGGCGTATGGTTGCGTGAAGGGATGGTGCGTGGCTCCCTATCCGGTCGGATGCTTCGGCACCGAGGTCCCGAGTGCTCCGGTGTGCCCCTCGTCCGCGGACATGGCCGGGTGTTGCGACGCGCGGGGACGCGTCGTGTGGTGTGACAACGATCAGCTTTTCTGCATCGACTGCCTGGTGTTCGACATGGGGTGCGGATGGATGGCGAGCCCCTTCGGCAGCGGCTACGACTGCGGCGGTGCGTATGATGACCCGAGCGGCGAGCATCCGCGCGAGTGCCGTTGCGAGCCGCAATGCGGCGGACGGACCTGCGGCCCCGACGGATGCGGCGGGGTGTGCGGTACCTGTGGCGAGGGCTTCTGGTGCGATGCCTCGACGGGCGCTTGCGTATCGCGCTGCATCCCGAGTTGCGTGAACAGGAACTGTGGCGACGACGGCTGTGGCGGGACGTGCGGGACCTGTGGCAACAACGGTGTGTGCGAAGAGGGACGATGTGTGTGCATTCCCTCTTGCGCCGGTAAGGAATGCGGCGACGACGGCTGTGGCGGCACTTGCCCGAGCACGTGCCAGTCGGGTGAGGCTTGCAAAGAGGGCCGCTGTGTCGAAATGACTGCCTGGGACAGTGCGCCGATCCCGGTGACCGGGGGGACCGGTGGGGCGAGTCCGCTGTCCGATACCGTCGGCAACGATACCGGATGCGGGATGTCCCCCGTGGCGCCGGGAAACCCCTTGGGCTTGATACTCCTGGGTGCCGCGGGTTTGCTCGCGATGTTCCGTCGACCGCGCTGAACGACCGTCAGAACACGTAGAAATCGGTCCGAGGGTCCACCTTCACGATCGCGTTGCGCTGCTGCACCAAGGATGGCAGATGGTGCACGAACACCCGCGCGATTTGATCGATGTGCTTGTGCAGCATGCGCTTGACCTGCTGGTTTCGCATCACGAGGTGCATGGCCACCGACGCGTCCACGAGGTCGCGCGGTTCCAGGAACACCCGCTGCATCTGGCGCGCACGGCTCACGGCCACGGCCCGGGTCAGGAACCAATGCAGGTGGTACATGGCCATGCCCGACACGATGTCTGGGGCACACAGCACGTCCTTGGATTCCCAGGCGCTGGCCACGAGCATCCGGCACAGGCGCGCCCCATCGCCCTGCTCGTCCGAGGCGAGAATGCGGTCTGCGAAGAGGGGTACGTCGGTGAGCGTCTCGATGAGCATGTCCAGGTTCGAGGTGTGGAAACGCATCTTCTGGGCGTTTTCAGGGCGGTTGCGCTCTTTCAGGACCGCGAGCCCCTCGCCGATCTCCAGCAGCAGGCC
>CAYRIB010000080.1:7004-12912 GCA_964424165.1 uncultured Myxococcales bacterium
CCGCGGGACGCCTTCAAGATGTCCCGGCATTCCATCTGCAAACCGACCGCGATGCCTTTCGGAGTCAATACGAACTGGAAAGGGAACAAGCGGCAGACATGCGGCTTGGCTGCTTCGCCCCAGCGTCCGTGGATCTCGCACAGGCCCTTCGCGTCCAGGAAGATGCAACTTCCGTTGCGGGACTCACAGATCAAAACGTCGTTTTCGGCCTCGTCCGACAACATGGAAAAGAACATCGAACGCTTGTAGGGACGCGTCCGGGCGAGTTCCTCGATGCGCTCTTCGATGACCACGTCCTCGGTGACGGGCCCGACATTGACCCCCGTGCAGCACGAACCGCACAACGAACACGAGAATCGCAGGCCATCGGGAATCAAGAATGGCACGGCATCGGGGTCAGCCTGGTACCGGGCGAGCATTTCGTTGCGTTCGTCGACGAGCTGCTCGACCAGCGGAGATTCGAGCAGTCCCAGACCGTTGAAGCTGTCGATCACGCGCTGCAGGGCCTCGGGCGTCATTGGCGGATGGGCCGCGGCAAAGCGTGACAGAAGTTCGCCGTCGGTCTGATGATGGTCCATCAGCATGGCCAGGGCCTGCCCCCTGCGGTCCACCCGGAGTGAACGGCCCAGTCGGCGGTCGACCAGATGCACGAACGGGCTGTCGGGGCTCGCTTCCTCCCAGATCAGGTCCGGGCGTAGAGGCGGGATCATGCGTTCATTGCCGTTCATCAAGCATCCCTTCGCAGATTTCAGACCCGAATTATGCCCTTTCTGTGGGCAATGCCAAGGGAAAACGTGCGGTGTCACGGCGTCTTCTGGGGGGTTGGGCGACAGGTGTGGCAGAATCCCAAACGGGAGGAATGCCATGGCGACCGAACCGATCCTGACTGACGCAGAGGTTGACGAGGCCCTGTACCACTTCGGGAATCTTCTGCGCCTGGATACGTCGAATCCGCCCGGCAACGAAGCCATTGCAAGCCGCTACGTCGCGGGAGTGCTGGCCACCCAGGACGTGCCGTATCACGTGGTCGAGACCGCGTTCAACCGCACCAATCTGGTGGCGCGCCTGGGGGTGGGGCGTCCCGACGAGGGCGTCCTGGTGTCCGCGCACATGGACGTCAGCCCTGCCCGGTCCGAGAACTGGACGCATCCCCCGTTCGACGGATGCATCGAAGACGGGTTCGTGTGGGGGCGCGGGGCCCTCGACGGCAAGCACATGCTCACGTATGGCATGATGGCCTTGGTGTGGGCACGGCGCCGCGGCCTGCGTTTGACCCGTGATCTGGCATTCGCTGCGGTAGCCGACCGTGAAGAGGGGTGCCGGATTGGTAGCCTCCACCTTGCGCAGCAGCGTCCCGAACTCCTGCAAAGCCGCTACTGCCTCACCGACGGCGGTGGGTGCAGTATCGATGTCAACGGTCGCGTTCTGGTGCCGGTTGGAACCGCGACCAAGGGCTATGCGTTGCTGCGTCTGACCGCCCGCGGGTCCTTGGAGGCCCCGAACCGCCTGCTGGGCGCACTTTCGGTTCTATCGTCGGGATTGCTCGAACACCGCCTTTGTCCGGCCGGACTGGCCATGATGGATGCAGTGGCCCGCTGCCTGGACCTGCCGCAGGCGATGCTCGTGCAGGCCCTCAAATTCGAAGGACTCGAGTCGTTCGGACAACGCCTGCTGCGAGATCCCACGCTGAGCGGGCTCTTGGCTGCCGCGACCCACGACACGGTCTGCGTGACCCGCCTGGCCTGCGGGGATGGTACGAGCGAGGTGCCTGAAGTGGCCGAGGCCTGGCTGGATCTGCGCGTCCTGCCCGGGCGCCCGGTGACCGACGTGGTCCATGACCTGCGGCAGCGGCTCGGGCCGAACGTCGAACTCTCGGTGGTCCGCTCTGGGGAGCCCACCACTTCGGACGTGCCCACCCCCCTGTTCCAGGCGATCGAGCGGCATGTCAAGAACACGGTGCCCGGCAGTCGGGTCACCTCGAGTTTGACCCCGCATTTCACCGATGCGATGGCCTACCAGTCGCTCGGGATCACGACGTATGGATTCGCGCCGGTGATCGTTCTGGAAGGAGGGGGCCTTGGAGGCGGGGTGCGGGCCAGCAACGAGCGCATCTCGATCGATGGGTTTCGCCGGGGGCTTGACCTCTTCATGCGGGTGCTGTTCGATTTCTGCACGGCCGATTGACAGGCCGGTTGGCCGACCTTACCTTTTCAGCCGGGCGCGAATCCTGCCGGAGGTGGTCATGGCTTGCGACAAGGGACCGGACGAATTGATGGTAGAAATGGGCGATCGGGCGGGTGATCGGGTCCATGTCGAGGTCGAACCGAGCGACGAGGCCAAACGGATCGTCGAACTGGAACAGGAACTCGAGACCACGCGCGATCGAATGCTGCGCTGTGCCGCGGACTTCGATAATTACCGCAAGCGGGCCGAGCGCGAGCGCCTCGATTACCAAAGGGCGGCCAACGAGGGCCTGCTGCGGGATCTGCTGCCCGTGGCCGATGCCCTGGACCGAGCCATCGTGAGCGTGGGTCAGGCGGATGCAGGCGGCTCGGTCGTGGAGGGCCTGCGACTGGTCCGCGCCGAGGTCGAACGTTTCTTGCGCAACCAGTCGACCGAACCGATTCAGGCCATCGGCTTGGCGTTCGACCCGCAGGTTCACGAGGCGGTGCAGATGGTCGAAGATTCCGATGCCCCCGACAACACGATCGTCGAAGAGATCCGGAAGGGATATCTCCACAATGGCAGGATTCTGAGGGCCTCGCTCGTGGTTGTGGCACGCAACCCGGCCCCGGTCGTCATGTAGGACGCCCATTGCTGCATACGAATCCGCCGCGACTGAGCATCCTGGTCGGCAAGGGGGGCGTCGGTCGCACGACCGTGGCCGCAGGGATGGGCCTGGTGTCGTCCCGGCGGGGCGTACGAACCATCCTGGTCGAACTCGTTCCCATCCCTGTCATCCCGCCCTGTTTTGGCACCGTCGACCGAGGTTACGACGAAGTGGCCCTGGCCCCGAACCTCTCGCTGGTGCGTGTCACCTGGGAGGACGCGCTGCGCGAATACGGCCTGATGAAGCTGCGGCTGCGCAACCTCGTGCGACTCGTGTTCGACAATCCGTTCATGCGACACTTGCTGCCTGCCATCCCGGGGCTTGCCGAGATCCTGGTGATGGGCAAGGTGATCCACATGGCGATGGCAAAAGGAAGTGACGGACAACCAACGCATGTGGTATTGGACGGTCCTGCCACGGGGCATGCTCTGTCGCTGCTCATGGCGCCTGCGGTCGTGGCCCGGTCGTTTGCGTCCGGGCCGCTGGCCGACGATGCCATCCGCCTGCGCGACTTCCTGGCGGACCCGACCTGCACGCGGGTGGCCGTGGTAGCCACCCCGGAGGAGATGCCGGTGACCGAAGCCCTGGAACTGCGCGAAAAGTTGGTGAACGAGGCGGGCATCCCGGTCGAGACCGCGTTCCTCAACGGCATGATTCCGTGGGGACTGGATGAATCCTCGCAGGCAGCCATCCGTAGGCTGGCCTTGACGCATCGCGAGGACGTTGGACTGGCGACGGCCGCGTGCGCGGCGCTGTTTCTGTCCGAACGCAGCGATGTGGGGCGGAGGCATTTCGAGCGAATGCAGCGAGGCGGAATCTCGCGGGTGATCCCGCTTCCGGCTGTGCCCGCAGGCGGTGACCCCAGGATGCGCCTCATGGTCCTGGCTGACCATCTGGATGCGGTGTTGTGGAGGGAAGGTCGGTGAACGTACCGCGGGTCGCGACACGCGCAGCGGCGTGGTGGAGGTGGATCGCGATGGCGATGACGATGATGACGGCCCAGGCGGCGCTCGCAAGAACGGCACCCGCGGCATGGGCGGAACAAGTTCAGAAAGAGGTCCCTGTGGCCGGGCCGATCCGTCTGCTCGACTCGGTGCGTTACGGGACCGACAAGGAGGTCCTGCGCTTCCGCCTGGGCAACGGGTTGCAGATCATCCTGCTCAGGGACATGTCGGTGCCGTTGGTCACCTTCCACACCTGGTTCGGGGTGGGATCGCGGGTCGAGCACCAGGGTCGGACCGGCATCGCCCACCTGTTCGAGCACCTGATGTTCAAGGGCACCAAGGCACACCCGCACGAGGTGTTCGATCGTCTTCTCGAAGAAGCAGGGGCTCGGAACAACGCGGCAACGTGGATGGACTGGACCTGCTACTACGAGGACCTGCCCGCCAGCGAACTGGCCCTGGCCGTGCGTCTCGAATCCGACCGCATGACAAATCTCGAGTTGACGCAGGCGCTGCTCGATGCCGAGCGCGAGGTGGTGAAGAACGAGCGCGAGTTCCGGGTCGAACACGACCCGGACGGCAAGCTGTTCGAAGAACTCTTCCGCATGGTCTATCCGACGCACCCCTACGGGCATCCGACGCTCGGAACGATGGAGGATCTGGACCGACTGACCTTGCAGGATTGCCTGACCTTCTACAAGACGTACTACGGGCCTTCGAATGCGACCCTGGTGGTGGTGGGTGCCGTGGACCCCGAAGAGACGCTGCGTCTGATCGCACGGGCTTATGGGGACAAGTCCGCGGTCGAATTGCCGCCGGTCAAGATGTCGGTAGAACTGCCGCAGACTGCAGCGAAGACCCGCGAGATGCATCTGGCCGTGGCCACCGAGCGGGTGAAGATGGCTTGGCGCGCGGTGCCGGCCGATCATCCGGACGCGGCGGCGCTCGACGTGGTTACCGAGGTCCTGTTTGCCAACGAGTCTTCGCGACTGGATCGGATTCTGCTTGAGGAACTGCAGATCGCCTCGGACGTGGACGGCAGTCTGGAGGCCCTGGCCTTGGATGGAATCTTCCTGGTGGACGTGGTCATGAACGAAGGTGAGTCCGCGCGAAAGGCATACGACATCGTGCGGTCCGAGATCGCGCGCCTGGGCCGGGAAGGACCGACCGAGCCCGAGCTTGCCCGTGCACGCAACCACCTGGAATCGGCTTTCCAGCGCTCGCTGTCGTCGTTTTCGTCGCGCGCTACGCAACTGGGCGGGTATCATCTGACAACTGGGGACTACCGACGGATGTTCACCTTCGTGGACCGCGTGCAGGCGGTGACCGCAAGCGACGTGCGAAGGGTGATTGCGACATGGCTGGCGCCTGAAAAGGTGTCGGTGATATTCGGTCTGCCTGCGGGGTCCTGACGGAATGGAACTGCGAATGGCGGGATCGACGGTCTTTTCGGTGCTTGGGGTACTTCTGATCACGAGCGGGGTGGCCATGGCTTCACAGATCGTGGAAGTGGACGGGGTCCGGATGATTCACGTGCAGAACGCGGATGCCGGCATGGTGAACGTGGACGTGATCCTGGAAGTCGGGTCCTGGCACGACCCGGTTGGCAAGGAAGGGCTTGCGGACCTCACGGCATCGATGTTGCTTCGGGGCACCCGGACCCGGGACTACCGCCAGCTCATGGACGCGATCAACGATCTGGGTGCCACGGTCGATGCCGAGGCCCGCAAGGAATTCATGATCGTGGGCATGGACGTGATGCCACGCCATCTTCCCGCGGTGGTGAAGATCCTGGCCGAGGTCCTTGCAGAACCGTCGTTTCCGGCCTCCGAGTTCGAAAAGGAGCGCGCCTTCGCACTCGAGGATTTGCGCAACCTGCGCGATGACGACGAGGGCCTGGCGCGACACTTCTTCAGCCGTTTCCTGTACCAGGGACATCCGCTCGGTCGTCCGACCATGGGCATGTCCGACACCTTGCGTGCCCTGACGCCCGATGACTGCCGTCGCTTCTACCAGACGCATGCACGCAAGGGTAACGTGATCGTGGCCCTGTCGGGTGCGATCGACGAGTCCACGGCGAGGCAGGCCGTCAAGGACATCACCCGCGCCATTCCTGCGGCCCCCCGCGAGACGA
>CAYRIB010000081.1:0-12828 GCA_964424165.1 uncultured Myxococcales bacterium
CGAGGTCGAACGGGCGGCCCAGGTAGAAGGCGCCCAGCTTCTCGAAATCCTGCATGTGTCGCTCCGGATCAGGGACGTCTCGAATTGTAGCACGGTGAAAGGGGCAGGCGGGTGGTCGACCCGTTCGGGGTGGATCTGGTCGTTCGATCCGACTATCATTGCACGACCTTCACGATCCGGAGGTGTTCGTGGCTCGATCGTTGTCCATGCTGATGCTGGCGTTATTCCTGGTCGCCTGCGGTTCCGAGTCGTCTGATTCGGGGATTGACGCAGTGTCGGACGCGCTGGTCACCTCTTCGGACGCTTCGGATGCCGCGGACGTTTTGGCGGGTGTCTACACCATGTCCGTAAACGTGACCTTCCCTACAGATGCGGTGACCCCAGGCTTCCGCCCCGTGGCTGCGGTTTATCCCAAGGCAGCGTATTCGGACTTCACCGAACATCCTACGGGCATTCCGACCGGCGCGCTGCTCGGCACCGATGGTGCTACAACGCTGCAGGGTCCGATCATGGACTTTGGACAGACCCATGCTTACGAGTTCCCATACGGCGAGTATTCGGTCGTGATCGGGATCGCGGCTACCAACGGCATGCCCAAGCCGGTCGAGGGCAAGCCCTTTGTGGCCCGTGCCATCCGGACGGATGCGCCCGACACGGTCGTGGTGGTCGGGGCCGACGACCCGGGCTGGGCGACGTACTGATGAAGCGTTCGATGGCCATTGGACTGGCGGGCTTGATGGCCCTGTCTGCGACCTCGGTACGGGCGCAGGATCCCGACGTGCCGCCCGGGTTTCCGCCACCCACCATCGCTACCGATGCCCCGGCGTTGCCCACGAAGGGCGCGACGTCCGTGGCCCCGGGTGGCCGGAACTGGTTCCTGATCGTGTCGCCGCTGTTCGGAGGACTTCGCAACACCATCCGGTTCCACTACGACGTGCCCACCGGGCCCAACGAACTGACCCCCCGCGAGAAGGAAATGACCGACACGGGATGGGGGTTCGGGCTGACCACCGTGTTCGTGTGGAAGCAGTTGGCCGTGACGAACGTGATCTTCGACGTGCCCGACGTCAACGCGAGCAACGTATTCGGGGACGTTTTGACCATCCACTACAGTCTGCCTGTTCACCCCGTGGTGGAACCGGCGTTCAGTCTGGGCCTCGTCTACAACCGTGTCGCGGCGGACTTCGTGGACTTTGAGGACGCGGTCACCAAGGAGGGGGTCACGGCCGTGGCCCGGTTCCCCCACTTCTACGTGAACAACCACGTGTTCACGGCGGTGCCGAAGGCCGGCGTCAAGCTGCGCATTCCGGTGCAGCACTGGTACGTGAAGCCATTCGTCGGGTACATGGGCGAGTGGGTATGGGTGAACGTGCACACCCCGGGCGGCTCGGTGGACGTACCCGCCCCGATCAACCTGCACAAGGAGATCCCGTCGATCGTCGCGAAGAAGACGCTCGACTACCATTCGTTGCTGGTCGGCGGCGAGCTGTTTTTGGACTTTCATTACGCCCTGCAGCTTCGGACGCTGTTCTACTACAACCTCAGCTACGACACATTCAATCTGCGCATGATCGGCTCGGCCTTCTTCAGCCGCAAGGTGCCGCTCGGCCTCACCACGTACTTCGAGTACAGCAAGGGCATCGACCACGACAATTTGTATCTTTTCGTGGGCCCGGCCTGGATGTTCTGATCGAGAAGACTTGTCGGGACTATCGTGCGGTCCCGCTCAGGACCAGGAAGCCCTTGTGGGAGTGGAAGGCCTGCAAATTCAACGTGATGGCGCTGCCTTCGGGGACCCCTTCGTACAGGGTCGCGAGATCGAACGACGGGATGCCGACCGCGGCCAGGGGCTTGTCCACGAAGTCCGCAATCACCTTCGGCAACAGGATGTCCTGCAGCAGCGTCATCAACGACCCCGACAAGTCCAGCAGGTTGTCGCTTTGCGAGGTCAATTGAACCTCGAAGAACTGCGGGGTGCGCACCGACACGGATAACTTCTGGGTGTTGGTGTCCAGACTCAGCACCACTTCCACCGAGGCGGATGCGTAGAGTTCCAGGAACGCCGGTTGCCCGCTCATCTGCATGTCCACGTGCAGGAAGATGTCCCCGATTTCGACGTGGATCTTGCCCGCTTCCTTGCACGAGGTCACGATCGGCGGCAGCAGCAGGTCGATGTCCAGTCCCAGGTCCGTGATCCCCATGCCCTGAAGCTGGGCGGTGGTTTCGCTGCCCATGCTCGACGAGGGGATCGTGAACACCGTGGCTCCGTTGTACCAGCCCGCAAACAGCGCCTGGTTCAACAGGTCGTGAGCCAGGGCGATCTTCAACGGACATTCCTGCGTGCCCGCAGCGGGGTCGCAGTCTGTGCTGGGATACTTGAACACTTCCGGGGTGGCATCGAGGCAGGATGCCCGCCCGATCGAGCGCGGCGATGCGTGGGTTGTCTTTTTCGCCGAGTTGATGCTTCCCGACAACGTGAGGTTGAGGTATCCGGCGGCCGTGGTGACCGTGGACAGCCTTGAATAGACCCGCATGTCCACGGGGTCGATCAGGTGCAGGTCTTCGAGGTCCACGGCCGGAAGGACCACGGTACGGTCCATGTTCAAGCTGGCCAGCGCCGTGTTCAGGCGGGGGGGGATCTCGCGGTCGATGGTTTCTTCCATGTTTTCGGCCAGCATGTCCGAAATCCGCCCCGAGAACAGGTCGATCAGCCAGTTGACGGCCCAGCCCACGTCGATGTCGAGGTCCGTGAAGCTGACCGTGGTGCCCGACGTGGTCGTCGATGGTACCCCTGCGGCCGAGACGCTGACCACCAGGCGGGTGGATACGTCCATGGACGTGGCGGTCACCGTGCCCGACACGTTGGGGCACAGGGTATTGGGCGACTCCAGGAACACGTCCGCATACAGCGATGGCACGGTCAGATCCAGCTTCAGGCCCAGGTTCGAGGGCACCAGATTGATTCCGGGAACACCGGCACTCAGGTTGTAGATGAACACGTTGTACGTGCAGCCCACTTCCTCGAAGCTCGCCACCGGGTTCTCGATGAGGTCGTTGTAGTCCATGTTGGACAGGATGAGCCGAATCACCGTGGCGATGTCGTTCACCGTCGAGGTGTTGTTGTCATCCCAGATGCTGGAACCCAGGTAGATCCGTGCTCCGTCCTTGACCAGTGTTTTGGAGGGATTGCCGTCCTCGGGCACGTACCAGACGGTCGAGTAGTAGAAGGCCTGCACCGCCTTCGATGTGCGTTCCTGAACGTCGGTAGCCGAGATCACGATGGTGTTCATGCCCTGGACCGCCTCGAGGGTCTTCTCGAACGTGCCGTTCGGACCAATGGTCAGGGGCTCGTCGTTCAGGGTGGCCGTGAGTCCCCCGGTGCTGCCATCCACGTTGGCGATGGTCCCTGTGACGCGGACGTTGCGGCTGCCATCTACGGTGGCGCCCCGGGACGGGTAGGTGATGGTGATGCGCGGCAGGCAGGCCCAACTGGGGTTTGCGCTGTGCTTGCACCCGCTGCCCGTGGCCAGCATATCGATGGTGCAGGGGTTGTTGTCGTCGCAGTTGGCCACGTCGCGCTTGTGTGCGCATCCTGTACCCGGCACGCAGGTGTCGGTGGACGATTCGTCATCGTCCGTGCAGTCGAGCAGTTCCGCGCCCGCGGCACACACTCCGCCGATGCAGGTATCGTTCAAGGTGCAGGGGTCGCCGTCGTCGCAGGGCGTGCCCTCCTCGGCGCACGGCACAGGGGGCAGGTCCACCACGGTGTCCTCGGGGGGCAACGTGTCTTCGGATACGACCACATCGTCGGCAGGCGTGATGCCTTCGGGCACCATGCTGTCCGACCCACCCCCGCCGCAGGCCAGGCATCCCAACACTGCGATCATGGTCACCAGAAGCGCACGCTTCATTCGCAATCTCCCGCCCCCAGGGCATGGCCCAAGCCTGCCGACATTATAGGGCTCTGGCCCACCCCGGGCAAACGATTGCCCAAGGCGCCGAGCGTGGGCTATCATGCAAAGCTCGGGTCGCCGACGCGCGGCGCCATGGGGACGGGGGGATTGTCGTGGGCTTGCGCAGGGTCATCCGGACGCCGAACTACGGCGAACTCAATGCGCTGCGATGGTCGCACGAGGCCGTGACCCGCCGTCTGAGTCCCGTCAGTCCCTGGTACGAATGGTGGTACTACAAGGCCGTGGACCCGACGACGAACCGTGCGGTCTACGTGGCTTACGGTGTGGTCAACCCGGGCGACACGCACAAGACCCTTCCCGGGACCTGCGCCTTCATCGCCTGCGGAGTGCCGCATCTTGGGGTGCACCTGATTCGGCGGTTCGACCGGGGGGCGTTTTCGGCCAGCGATGGCGTGGCCGACGTGCGCATCGGCGAGCATCGTGCCACCCAGAATGGCGTGGTCGGCTCGCTCGAACAGAACGGACATGCGGTGTCCTGGGATCTGAAGTTTCAGGGACACTGGGGGGTGCTTGCCGGCGGACCCGCGTACCAGCATCACCATCTGGCCAGCGCATTGTGGTACCCGGCGCAGGCTGATGCCGAATGCTCGGGCAGCGTGACGGTCGATGGACAGAGTTTCACGTTCGACCGAGCGCCGGGGTATCAGGATCGCAATTGGGGGCAGGAACTGCCGGTCTGGTCGTTCTGGGTGCACGCCAACCGTTTCGAGGACAGTCCGGGCAGCGTGCTCGTGTGCGGCGGGGGACTGACACGCATCGCGAATTCGGCACCGGTGCGGATTGCGTGCCTGGTTCTGCGCCATCACGGCCGGGTCCATGCCTTCCGAAACTTCCAGTTCGAGCCCGTGGACATCGCCCGCCACCCGGACGGCTGGACGCTCGACGCCCGAGGACTGTGGCACCGGTTGCATGTCCATGCGGTGACGGACCCGGCACAGGTCTATGAGGTGGAGATCCCGACCCCCTTGGACGGGGGGTTTCGTCTGGAAGAGTCCTTGTGTGGTCGGGTGGATGTGACCTTGTATCGTCGCACCGCGTTCGGGGGGTGGATGGACACGGTGCATCTGTATTCGCGGGTCGGGGCGGTCGAGCACGGCGCGGTTGCAGCAGTGGGGCCAAGATGACATGGGGGCTGGTCATTCAACTCGTGTCCGTGAGTGCTCTGCTGATCTGGTGCGCAACGGCCCTGGTGTTTGCATGGCGCCTGCGTCGCATGCCCTTGTTCGAGCAAGTCGGGATGCCCCAAAACCGGGCGGAAGTCCCTGGGGTGACGGTCATCGTGGCGGCCCGCAATCAGGCCGAATCCCTCATCCGAACGATTCCTCGCTGGCTGGCGCAGGAGAACTGCACGCAGGTCGTGGTCATCGCTGACCGGTCCACGGATGACACCGTGAAGCGGATGCAGGAACTGGGTGCCCGCGATTCGCGACTGGTGGTCGTGAACGTGACGGCCTTGCCCCCGGGGTGGATCGGCAAGACCTGGGCCCTGCATCAGGGCTTCGAACGGGCCACTGCGCCCCTGGTGCTGATGACGGATGCAGATACCGAGGTCGCGCCTGGGGCCTTGGTGCGTGCCGCCGGGATCTGTGCGTCCGAGGGCCTGGACCATCTGGCCGTGATCCCGCAGGTCATCGGGCCGACACGGTGGTTGCGCGTGTTCGCGACGGCGTTGCGTGGCGGCTTGGTAGCGAGTTGGGGAGGCGGGGGGCCTGCGACGGGGCGCTTCCTGGGCATTGGCCCCTTCAATCTCGTGCGGCGGGAGGCCTTCGCAAAGACGGCGGGGTTCGATTTGATCCGCATGGAGGTGCTCGACGACATGGGGGTGGGCATGCTCATGGCAGGCCCTGGCTTGAAGCACCGCTACGTGGCGAGTAGCCATGACGTGGCCGTGGCGTGGTACCCGGATGCATGGGCCATGATGACAGGCCTTCGCAAGAACGCTTACGGGGCCCTGGCCGACTATTCGCCATGGCGGGCTGCGGGCCTGTTGGCGATGGGGGCGGCTGCCGTGGTTGCCCCGTGGCTGTCGCCCGCCGCACTGATCACCCTGGGCCCCGCCGTGCTCGTGGCCCTGGCGATTTTCGCCCGTGTGGCCGTGCGGCGTCTGGGCACAAGATGGTGGGCCGCCTTCCTGTTGCCTTTGGGCCTGATCCAGATCCTGGCGGCATTGGCAGGATCGATGTGGGCCTTTCACCGGGACGGCGGGGTGGTCTGGGCAACAACGTTGTATCCTGCGGATCAGATCCTGGCCGGCCGTCGGGTCGTCCCGGCATTGCGAGGCGGGGAGAAGATGCCTTGATTTGCGGGCGATATGTTGTAGGGCGCGGTCACCAGACCGCGCCGCTGGGGCCGGAGCCTCCCGCATGGCGGGGTCTGGTGACCCCGCCCTACAGTTTTTGGCCCTACAGTTTTTGGCGTCTGGTGACCCCGCCCTACAGTTTTCGGGGTCTGGTGACCCCCTTCCACAACCTGCTGGATGTCCGCATCCCACCCCGGAGGCATGAACCATGCGCGTCCTGTTGATCCGCCCTTCGGGCCGCTTCTCGAGTCTGGTCTACCCGGACGGCCCCTGGATCGGTATTCCCCTGGGCCTTTGTTATCTGGCGGGCGTGGCGCGCCGGGCCGGACACGAATGCCGCATCCTCGACGCCCTGGCGCTTCCCGACTTCGAGGCCATTCAGCGTGAAGCCCCGCCGTACCTGTTCGGCCTCACCGATGCCCAGATCGTGGCCGAGGCCGAGGCCTTCGCCCCGGACGTGATCGGCCTGAGCGTGGCGGCCGAGGTGTTTGGGGCCACGGCCATTGCCTGTGCGGCCGCCCTCCGCAAGCGGTTTCCCAAGGCCTTGATCCTTGCCGGGGGCAGCGATCCGAGCATGCAACCCGACCACTATCTGGAGCCAGACACTCCATTCGACGCCCTGGTCATGGGTGAAGGTGAGATGGCCCTGGAAGCCATCCTATCGGCCCTTGCCAACGGACAAGACTGGAGGGACGCCCCGAGCCTGGCGTTGCGGGTCGGCGATGGGCCCATGCAGCGCACCCCCCGCGCCGAGGTTGCGGATCTGGACGCCTGTCCCCCGGACTGGTCGGACCTGCCGTTCGAACGCTATTTCGACCTGACACGTCGTGGGTTCCCGTCCCGTCAGGGCATCGAGTACCCGGGCTCCGACCGTGCGGTCTACCTGGTCACGAGCCGTGGCTGCCCATACCGCTGCAGCTTCTGCTCGATCCAGTTGACCATGGGACATGCCTTTCGGACCCACGGGGATGCGATGGTGCTGGCCATGATCCAGGACCTCGTGAATCACCATGGCGTGCGCCACATCCATTTCGAGGACGATAATCTGTCGTTCGATCGCCCCCGCTTGACACGTCTACTGAACGGGCTTTGCGCCCTGCCCGCGCCCATCACCTGGGACACGCCCAACGGGGTGCGGGCGGACCGATTTGATCGCGAACTCGTGGCCTTGTGCAAACGTTCGGGGTGCGTATACCTGATGTTCGGGGTCGAGTCCGGGTCCCAGACCGTGCTCGACGAGATCGCGAAGAAGGAACTTCGACTCGAAGACGTCGAGGCCACGCTCGCTGCCTGCAAGGCCGAGGGGTTGGACACCATGGCCTTGTTCATCTTCGGTCTGCCGGGCGAGACGCGCGAGCAGGTCCTTGGCACCTACCGGTACGCCTTCCAGTTGCGCAAGCGCTTCGACACGATCCCCTTCTTCTCGATCTACAAGCCCTACCCGGGAACACCCCTGTATGAGACGTGCGCGAAGAACGGGTGGCTGATCGATGCCCGGCCATATGAGCGCATGGGTCAGATCCCGTACATGCTGTTCATGCCCGTCATGGCCGAGACGCCTGCAGTGGACATCTGGTTCGTGATGGATCTGTATCAGCGTTACATGGTGCGCTTTGCCGCGGCCGTGATCGGGCGGGCCGTGCGAGGCATGTTCTGGCACCCGTTACTGGTGATTCGTCTGAATCTGCGCCTGATTGGGCGGCTGATCCGTCATCCGGGGGCCCTCATGCCCACCCTGCGGGCATGGTTCTGGCGGGTGCTGCTGTTTCCGCGTGCACAGGTGCGCCTGGCGAGGCAGGGTCGTTTGGCAGCGTCCGCAGCGACACGGCAGGGGAGGGAGGCCTGATGTCCGGGGACGATCAGTTGTCTGCTGCGCCCCGCAGCCAGGGGCAGAGATTCGACGCAGCCTTCACCGCGGGCTACCTGACGGCCACGCGGCGTTGGAAAGGCATCATCTTTCCGCGTGAAACCGGGGCCCTGGTCCAGGTTCTGTGCCCTCTGCTCAGCGCCCTGATCGCGGTGCGATTCCATGTGGCCGCAGTGTTCCTAGCGCTGGCGGGCATCGCGGCCTTCTTTGCGCACGAGCCCTTCATGATCGTGACCAACCTTCGGGGACCACGCGCCCGGTTCGAGAATCTGGGCAGGGCCTCTCGGCAACTGGTGATCCTGCCCGTGCTGACCGTGGCGCTTGCCGCGGTCGGGATGGCGGTCGGCGAAGACGGGGCGTGGACCTCGTTGGCGGTTCCGGCGGTTGCTGCCTTGCTGCTGGCGCCGCTCACCTTTGGACGGCTCGAAAAGACCGCGCCCGGCGAGGTCCTGGCGGCCCTGGCCATGACGTCCCTGTCGTATCCGGTGTGCCGGGCTGCGGGATTGTCCGTCAGCGTGGCGTGGACCGTCACGGGGGTCTGGGCCGTTTCGTACGCCAGCGCAACATTCGGTGTGCGGAGGGTCACGGCACGGGCGCGCACCGCGACCACATGGTGGCGGGTCATGGCCCCGCTGATCATTGCGGTTCCCGCGCTCGGGGTGGCGTGGGTGCTGGCCGCGCGAGGCATCATCCCCGCGATTGCGCCCTGGGCCCTGATCCCGGTGCCGGCCTATGCGTTCTACCTGACGTTCTGGCCTCCGCACCTGAGGCACATCCGCCGGGTGGGCTGGACCCTGGCCGTTTGCAGCGTAGCGACCATGATCCTGCTGGCCGCGGGGCTGTAGATGCCATGGATTGCCGCCGGAACGCCGGGGACGAGAGTCTGTAGGGCGGCGGTCACCAGACCGCGCCCGAACAACGACGATCGCAGGAGATTGGCGGCATCTGGTGATGCCGCCCTACAGATCCTTGTCCCATGTTCTCCACCTTCGTGTCTTCTGTTTCGTTGACGTTAGACCCATTCCACCGGACAATCAGAGCGTTCGACAACCTGACGAAACGGAGGTGCCCGTGAAGCGATCCATTAATGCCCTGTTCCTGGCCCTGGGACTCGCAGTGACGGCCTGCGGCTCGAGCGGCAACGGCGAAACCACGGACGTGGTCGCCGACACCCCGACCACGGATGTCCTGCAGGACACCACGACATCGGACACCGTGGGCACCCCGGACATGGCCGAGCCTGACTCCGTCACCCCCGACAACGTCATCCCGGACACGCCCGCGGGTGACATCCCCGGCGAAGTCTGCGTGCCGCAGTGCGACGGCAAGCAGTGCGGCGACGACGGATGCGGCAACCCCTGCGGGGTCCCGTGCCTGGTCGAGGAAGGCAACGTCTGCGACCACAGTACTTGGACGTGCGTCACGGCCTGCAGCGAGATGCCGCTCGCCTGGGGACCGCTTGGGATGTTCGATTCGCTCGAGACCCCGTCGAACACGGCCTGGATCGAGGCGAACTGTGCGGACTACGACAGCGACGGCAAGGGCGACAACTCGTTCGCCATCATCGCATCGATCCTCAACCCGCAGTTCCTCGAATGGTACGGCGAGGGGTCCACGACGTTTGCCCTGGAACTTGTGGGCGTGACCGACTTCGTCAACACCGCGTCGTTCGAAATGAACGGGCTGCTAGGTGCCCCCACGGCCCCGGGTTCGGCCGAGTTCCGTGTGGACGAGCTCAGCTATGACCAGAATGCCTGCGAGGCCTTCGGCCACTTCCCGGCCGCGACCTTGGCCTCCGGGGTGCTGACCGCGGGCCCGCTCGACAAGACCATCGACACGCCGTTCATCAATCCACCCGGCGTGATCGTGGCGAAACACGTCAAGGTCCAGGTGACGATCGCGAAGGAAACCGGCGGCGTGAGCGGCACGGACGGGGTGCTGACCGCGCTGCTGCCCAAGGCCGAAGCCCTGGCCTTCCTGGCCGCGGTGCGGGCCGATTGCACCGCATCGCCCGAGGCCAACCCCGAGCCGTGCGCCATGATCGAGGCGGCCGCGGACTACATCGACATGTTCTTCGACATCGACACGGACAACGATGGCACGAACGACGCCGCAGCCTTGTGCTTCCGCTTCACCATGGCCGCGTCCCAGGTGATCGGCTACCACGTCATGTAGGCCGCGGTCAACGGACCGCGCCGCCAGAACGCGCCATCCGCCCGTGCTGCTAGCCCTATCGGTACTCGCTCACGAACACCGAAACAAGGTTGGCTGTGCCGCCTGAAACCTGGCGCCACGAGATGATGGCATTGCCTCGATGGTCCATGGCCACCTTGGGATCAACGGCCAAGGTGCCGTTCGGGATTTTCGGGCTGATGTTGTCGAGGATGTCGGCGGGATGCGTCCAACTACCATTGCGATACTCGCTTTTGAACACCTGAGGCAAGGCCGCGTCGTTGTTCTGCATCCACACGATCACCGCGCTGCCGTCATTGTCCATGGCCACCACCGGGGATGATGCGTGGGTCTGCGGAGGGCTGATGCCCTTGGTCAGGTCTGCCGGATCCGACCATGCGCCGTTGCGGTATTCGCTCTTGAAGATCCGGTACTTGCTGCCGTCGAGTTGCGCCCAGGCGATGATGGCATTGCCGTTGTCGTCCATGGCGACTTCGGGGTAGTCGGCGGGTTGGCCGTCCGGGCTGATGTTGGCCGAAAGACTCGATGGAAGCGTCCATGCAAAATTGCGGTACTCGGCACGGAAGATCTGGGTGTGGCTGCCGTCGGACTGCACCCACACGATAATGGCATTGCCCTGGTTGTCCATGGCGACCCGGGGCGAATCGCAGTTCTGGTTCGCCGGACTGATCCGTGACGACAACGAGGTTGGGACGCTCCAGGCGTTGCTGCGGTATTCGGCCTTGTACACGTACCAGTAGGACCCCGAAAACTGCTTCCACACAATCACCGCACGGCCTTCGTCGTCCATGGCCACCCGAACCTCCTGCGCATTCTGTCCGTTCGGGCTGATGTTGTTCGTGAGCCCGGTCGGATGCGTCCAAGTGCCGCCCCGGTACTCGCTCTTGAAGACCTGGTTGTCTTCGGCATCATCCTTCTGGATCCACGCGATGATGGCATTGTTATCTTCGTCCATGGCCACGACGGGCGCGTCCGCTCCCAATCGGGTCGTGGCCTCGAAGTTGACGTAGTCCTCGGTCAAATCCGTGGGGTGGGTCCAGGCGCTTTCCCGATACTCGCTGATGTACATCTGCTGTGGAGCCAGATGCGCCCTGGGCTGCACCCAGGCGATGATGGCGTTTCCGGCGTGGTCCATGGCACAGTATGAGTACTCGGCGTCCACGGCATGGAAGGCCTCGGTGGGAGGCACGGCTACCGCCGCGTTCCAGGCGCCGCCACGATACTCGCGTTTGTAGATGGTGCGGCGGGGCTCATCCTCGCTGATGTCGACCGGGTGGGTCCAGGTGATCAGGGCGTCCCCGCTGTCGGCCATGACCACGTTGATGTCCATGACCTCGTAGCCATCGGGGCAGTTGTCCGGGCTGAAGTGCGCCGACAGCGAGGCCGGGTGGACCCAGTGCTTTCGGTTCATGGCGATGGTGTAGGTCCGGGTCGTTACCCCGTCCGCGGCCGTAACCACGATGGTGATGGTGTTGGGCCCCTTCTCCAGGGTGATGGGGTCGGAAGCTGCGCCCGATGCCACCGTGTCCCCTTCGACGGTCATCGAGGCCCCCGCCTCGGCCAGGGTCGGGGTAACGGTGACCGAGGTCGTGACTTCGTGGACCCAGGAGGTGTAAGCGGTGGTGCCTGCGGCAAACGCGGGCGACAGGGTGCCGTGCGACAGCGCAAGGCTCGCCAGGGCCGCGTTCGTGCTGACGATCTCCACGTCTTCGGGTACGTCGTCGATCGTCTCGGACATCGTGTCTCCGGGGGGCAGGTCGTCGATCCCATCCGAGGGCGTGTCGGGCAAGATCGTGTCCTGGGATACCCCGTCGGGCGGCACGTCCGCCAGCACGTCGAGCACGTCGACCACGTCGGCCGGCTTGGCGTCCTGCCCCAGGTCCGTGGCAACGTCGGTCTTGGGCACATCCTTGGGGACATCGGTGTCCTTGGGGGTGTCCGTGGCGGTCACGTCGGTCGGGGCGTCCGCGACATCGTCCGCATCGCTGCCGCCTCCCCCGCCTCCCCCGCCGCACCCGATGACCAGTACCAGGCACAGGGACAGTCCCGCACAAAACCGTCGTCGTCGGTCCATGTTCCTACTCCTTGGGTGTCTAACTGCAAGACTAGTATGAAACGATCCTCGCGGCAAGCGACGGAAATCAATTGGCAGCGCTGGCCGGTAGTCATTCGAGGATTTGGGGAATGAGCCTTGAGCGGAGCAGGGATGCCGTAGTTTGGTCCGCGGAGCGGATTTTCGCAGATATGTAGGGGTGTTTGGGGCGTCGTCTTCTTGGCAATCGCATCAGAAATCGTGTTTTGGAAGAGTCGGCGTGTGGGGGGTGGGCCACCACCCCCCCCCACCAGAGCGGGGGCCTGATACAAAGCCACCCGCAGAAGGGAACCGACTCGATGATGATACGAGGTAAGCCTTCGGTGAACCACATCTGCCCGGGACATGGAAGCGGGTCTATTCTCGCTTGTTGGGTTGGTGCACGGCGTTGCATTTGGGGACG
>CAYRIB010000082.1:0-12569 GCA_964424165.1 uncultured Myxococcales bacterium
CCGCTGACCCCGAACGAGGCATCATCGAAGTGCTTGCTGAACGTGATCATCAGGTCGCGCCAGGTGGCGGCGTTGCCATGTCCCAAAGCCCACTCGAGCTTGGCCAGGAACGGCGCCGTGTAGTTGTCGGACTGCACGGGCACTTCCAACACCGAGGACACCAGATCGAGGTTATCCCAGCCCCTCTTGCCATCGAGGATCGGCTTCACGTAGTACTGGTAGCCCAGGCACCCCCCATACAGAAAGATCTGGTAGAAGTCCGGGTACGTCGGTCGTCCCCAGAAGTCGCTGGCCCCGAGCATGCTGTGCCCGGAATACGAAACGATCTCGTGTTCCGAGATGGCCTTCTGCAGATTGTCGAAGTGGCCATAGTCGGACAGGCCATGGAATTCGAACGGTGAATACACATCGATCTGCAGCAGCACCGGGCCGACGTCCTTTTCGAAGCGGCGTCCCACGGGCGCGGGCGTCACCTCGCGATAGTCGGCTTCGAGCAACCAGTCGCAGAAGGTGCTGGCGATTCGGACGCCCCAGTCGTCCGGCGTCACCTCGTCGCCGACTCGGCCGATCAGCAACACCGCGGTCACCTTGCCGTCCTCGGTCAGGCGGTCGTATTCGGGGTAGGTCGCCCGGCGGGGCGGCAGGAGCTTCGTCAGGGTCACGGTCATTTCCTGGGTTTCGATCGCGCATTCCGCCTTGTCGGGGTTCCACATGTACCAATAGATCGACGCGTCGAGCCCGAGGTGCGAGTCCTCGTCCGCGCAGGTCTTGCCCGCGTCCGTATACACGCTATAGGGCTTCTTCGGAACGATGGCCTTGAACGTCTGGCCTTCGGCTGCGCCCTCGACCTTGGATGCCAGGAGCACCGCGTTCATGCCCCGGATCCGGAAGTGCGTGAGCTGGTCGCTCGGCAGGTCCGACACCTCGGCCGCGGTCTTCCAAGTGCCATCGATGCGCCACTCCACGCGACCAGACGAGGTCGAATCCTCGGCGATCGATTCGAGGTAGAAGTGGCCGCGCTTGCGCAGGTAGGTCAGGGCGAACTGTCCCAGCATGGCCGGGGCGTCGTCTTTCTGGTACGCGGACGCATCCACGTCCGCCTCGATGTCGACCTCGACCTCGATCCCGCCCGGATTGTAGTACTGGGTGTCCGCCTTGCCTTCGCCCGACTGGTCCTCGAGGAAGGGATTGCCCGACGAGGCCGGCTCCGACCCTTGGCATCCGAACAACAATGCGGCAAACGCGACAATCAGTCGTTTCAACATCACCCAGGCACCTCCGTGAGCAGGCACAATAATTTACCATGTCGCGGACTTGTGGGCCATGAAAAGGCGGGCCTGCTGAAGGGCGCGGTCACCAGACCGCGCCATCACGGCGGCAAAACGCGGCGTCGGCCTTGCGGCGGCGTCTGGTGACGCCGCCCTACAGCGCCATGGTGGTGCCAAGGCCAGGCGATTTTGTCGCGGTTTCGTCGCGGTTTCGTCGCTTGCCGCCCAGGTGGTTTCATACTAGTCTTTTGTTCAGACACCCAAGGAGTAAAACCATGGAACTACGAGGACGGTTCGGTGCCGAACTGCTTCTATGTCTGGTGCTGGTGTTGTTGGTCGGATGCGGCGGGGGAGGTGGCACCGACGCGGACGACGTCATGGACGCATCGACCGACGTGATGACCACGGACACCTCAAAGGATGTCCCCAAGACCGACGCGGCAACGGACCCGGGGTCTGACGCCAAGCCCACCGACGTGGTCGACACCGTCGCGGACCTGTTACCAGACATAGTGCCGCACGACATCGTGCCCCAGGATACGTTCCTGCCGGACGTGCCCCAGGACGTGATCGACGACACGCCCCCGGGGGATGCCTTGTCCGAGACCATCGACGACGTGCCCGCGGACACGGAGGTGATTGGCACGAACGCCTTTCTCACAAGCCTCACGCTGTCGCACGGCACACTGTCGCCCGCGTTCGCCGCGGGCACCACCGCGTACACCTCGTGGGTCCACGAGGTCACGACCGAAGTCACCATCACCCCGACCCTGGCCGATCCGGTTGCGTCGGTTGAGATAGAGGGTGACACGGTGGCTTCGGGTGCCGCCTCGGCCCCCGTCACCCTGGAAAAGGGGCCCAACACCCTCACCATCGTGGTCACGGCCGCGGACGGAGTGACGACCCGGACTTACACCATCGCCATGAACCGCAAGCACTGGGTCCATCCGGCTTCGCTGGCCGCGCATTTCAGCCCGGACAACAGCCCCGATGGCGCCGCGGTCTCCGATATCAACGTGGTCATGGCAGACAGCGGGGACGCCATGGTCACCTGGACCCACCCGGTGGACATCAGCGCGGATGATGCCCGGCGCACCACCTACAAGCGCGAGTATCGGGGCGGTGCCTGGAACGCGGCCGCGGCCGTGCCACCCCTCGCGGCCTTCCACGACACGGATGCATGGTTCTCACATTCCGCCATGGACAATGCCGGAAACGCCATCATCGCGTGGGTGCAACCCAGTGCGCCCCTGGATCCGCAACAGTTGTTCGTCAGCGAGTACCGGGCAAGCGCGTGGACCCATCCCACCGACCTGAGCCAAGACCAGATCAATGTCGAGGCCACGACAGGATTGGGAGTGGACGCCCCTGCGGTGGCCATGGACAACGATGGCAATGCCATCATTGCGTGGATCCAGGACGATGACGCCAGCGACAATCAGGTCTTCAAGAGCGAGTATCGGAGCGGAGAATGGGCCCATCCGACCGCGCTCACGGACAACATCAGCCCCAACGGGGAAGGGGCGCAGGAGGTCCGGGTGGCGATGGACGACGACGCTCATGCGGTGATCGTGTGGAAGCAGTTTTCGGGGTCCTTCTGGTACGTGTACAAAGCTGAATACCGCAGCAGCGCGTGGAGCGTCCCAACCTTGCTGTCGGCCCGGATCAACCCCGCGAACCAGAACTGCGATTCGCCCCGGGTCGCCATGGACAACCAAGGCAACACCATCATCATCTGGACGCAGTCCGATGGCAGCAAGGACCAGATTTTCCGTGCCGAGTACCGCAATTTCGCGTGGACGCTGCCATCGAGTCTGACCGCCAACATCAGTCCGGACGGCCAGGACGCCGACTACCCCGAACTCGCCATGGACGACAACGGCAACGCCATCATCGTCTGGGCCCAGTCCGACGGCAGCAAGTCGCGAATCTTCAAAAGCGAGTATCGCAACGGGAGTTGGACCGACCCCGCGGATCTGTCGGCCGGCATCAGCCCCCCCCAGTCCAATGCCTTCTCACCCGCAGTGGCCATGGACAACGACGGCAATGCCATCATCGTATGGGGGCAGTATGACGACGGGGTGAAATACCAGGTATTCAAGAGCGAATACCGCAACGGGACCTGGACGCACCCCTCCACGATCGTGGACAACATCAGCCCGGACGGAACGCACACAGCCGGCTTCGGGGTCGTCATGGATCATCACGGAAACGCCATCATCTCCTGGTTGCAGGAGGTGAGCACCATCACTCACGTCAACTCGGTGTTCTTGAGCGAGTACCGATAGGGCAAGATGTGGTGTGGCAGCGAGGTCGGGCGGAGCGGTCTGGTAACCGCGCCCTACAGGCCCGCGGCCAGCAGAACCATCGTCACCATGCTGCACGCAGCCAGAGCCCACCCCACCTTGCGGATGTGGCGCAGGTGCGGCGGATGAAAGGTCAGGTAGAACGCGAATCCCGGCACCGGGATCAGGGCCCATGGCGTGATCCTCGGCACGACCCCCTGCGCGGCCAACACCATTGCTGCCACGAATGCCGGGATCGCGATGATCAGAGGCGCCAAAACGCGCCACCACGTGGTCGCCTTTCGAGCCCAGGCCGTGACCCTCCGCACCCCGAACGTGGCGCTCGCGAACGAAACCGCCCACACCCCCGTCAAGGCCCAGGCGCTCTCCGAGGAAAGGCCTCCGACCCGGCAGACCGGGTAGGCCAGCACGCTCATGGCCAACGATGCCAGCACCTCCCCGGGTGCGGTCTTCTCCAGGCGGCCGAACGTGAACGGGGCAAGCAGCAAGGCGGCCACCACCGGAACCAACAGCGACGTCCAGGCTCCATCCGTCCCCAGGATCAGGGCCAGGATTGCCAGGCCCACGGCCAGCAGGGGCAGTGCCACCAACTGGCGCCACGCGCGGCCCAGATTCTCGAACCGGGCGCGCGGTCCCCGCAGATTCGACACGATCATGAACGGCTCGTGCGACAGGAAGGCCGCCAGGGCAGCCAGGACCATGAGCAGCGACGCCGGATCCCCCGCCACCACGAGCACCGCGCTGACCAGCGGACACAGAACCTGGACGAAAGCCCCGGTCTCGCGGGGAAAGATGAAGCCCTTCCAGCGCCGTGTCGTGGTCAGGTAGCCCGCCGTGAACGCCGCGTCGAAACGCTGGCCCGAACTGCGCGGGGCCTGGGAGAGCTGGTCGTCCGCAAACGTCACGCTCTTTCCTCCACGGTCGCGGGCACCGAGGCCGGCAGGCGCCCGCGGCGGGCGATGCGCACCTGGGCCCGAGGGAACAGCAGCACCCGCCAGAACCACGCCCTCAGCGAGGGCATGAACGACGACGGGTGGCGGATCAGGCGTCCGCACAGCCGCAGATTCAGTCGGAGCATCAGGATCGGATGCCAGAACATCACGCGCGATGCCCGCCAGATCACGGCTGCGGCAAAGCGCACCATGTAGCGCTGGTACAGGTCCATCACGAACCAGATGTCCACCTCGGGCGTCTCGGCCATGATGGGCATGAAGAGCATATAGGGGATCTGACCCATGCGCTCGTAGGGGCGGGCGTCGATGAGCCAGCGATTCTTCACGCAGGTGTCGTACAGGGGCGTGCCCGGGTAGGGCTTGTAGATCGAGAAGAACGGGATCGTGTCGAACCGTTTACGCAGTTCGAATGCGTACCGGTAGGTGCCAAGCACCTGCTCGCGCGTTTCGCCGGGCAGTCCGAAGATGAACAGGGCCATGGTTTCCAGGCCCTCGGCCTTGCAGGCATCGAGCGTGGCCTCGACGTCTTCAAGACGCAGTTCCTTGTTCGCGATTTCGTCAAGCACGGCCTGGGACCCGGATTCGACCCCGAACATCAGGTACACGCACCCCGAACGTTTGCACAAGGCCACGAGTTCGCGGTCAAAGCGGTCTGCCCGCACGCCGTTGGGCGTGTCCCAGGTGATGGGCATGGGCAGCGCGCACAGTCCCTCCAGGAGGCGGACCAGGCGTGGCCGGTCGAACGACAGGTTATCGTCCTCGAAGTGGATGTGCCGGACCCCATGGTGCGTCACCAGGTCAAGAACCATGTCCAGGACCATCTGGTCTCCGTGGGTCCGAAAGGCATGTCCCATGGTCAATTGGATCGAGCAGAAGCTGCAACGATAAGGGCAGCCGCGGCTGGTGACCAGATAGACGGCACGGTCGGAGTCCGGGTATTCGATGCCCTGCCGGGATGGAAAGCCGCGGCGGGTCAGATCGAAGTAGCGTTCGAATGGCAGGTCCGACCAGTCCGGTGGGCAGGCGTCCAGGTTTGCAACCTCGGCGCGTGGGGTGCGCTGCATGGGTTTATCGCCGACTCGGAACGCCAGGCTCGGAGCGCCCCTCCAGTCTTGTCCGTTGGCAAGGGCCGACAGGATGGCTTCCAGTGCCACCTCACCTTCGCCCATGACCAGGGCATCCAATGGGGTGTCCGGCTCCAGATAGTGGTCGGGTTGCATGCTCGGATCACTGCCCCCGGCGAGGATCACGGCCTTGGGAAAGCGCTTGCGCAGAGCGGTCGCACAGGCCATGGCCGTGGCCCCGAAGACTTCGGCCGCCACGCTCAGACCGATCACGTCCGGGGCGAAGGCCTCGGCCTCGGCCACGATCTGGGTATCCGTCAGGCCGAACAGGTACGGCGGTGCTTCACGCTGAATGGCCTCGAAGTCTGGAAGCGACAGGGCGTCGAGGATGCGGCATTCGTGTCCGGCCCGACGCGCCACGCCCGCCAGGTAACAAAGGCCCAGGGGGATGCCGATCCAGGGGCCGTCGGGGTAGACGAGGCTGGAAAAGCGGCCTGACGGGCGGATCAGCAGGACGCGCATGGTTCATGCCTCCGGGGTGTGGAGCGGACATCCAGCAGGTTGTGGAAGGGGGTCACCAGACCCCGAAAACTGTAGGGCGGGGTCACCAGACCCCGCCATGCGGGAGGTTCCGGCCCCAGCGGCGCGGTCTGGTGACCGCGCCCTACAACATATCGCCCGCAAATCAAGGCATCTTCTCCCCGCCTCGCAATGCCGGGCCCACCCGACGGCCGGCCAGAATCTGATCGGCAGGATACAACGTTTCGGCCCAGACCACCCCACGGTCCCGGTGAAAGGCCCACATCGAGCCTGCCAGGGCCGCCAGGATCTGGATCAGGCCCAAAGGCAGCAGGAATGCGTCCCACCATTTCGTGCCAAGGCGCTGCACGGCCACACGGGCGAAGATCGCCAGGGCCATCAGCACGGCGGGGGCCAGGGTGATCAGTGCGGCGGGCGACAGCCACGGGGCAACCACGGCAGCAGCCCCCATTGCCAACAGGCCCGCGGCCCGCCACGGTGAATAGTCGGCCAGGGCCCCATAGGCGTTCTTGCGCAGCCCCGCCATCATGGCCCATGCATCCGGGTACCAGGCCACGGCCACGTCATGGCCACTCGCCATGTAGCGTCGCTTCAACCCGGGGGCTGCCATGAGCATGCCCACCCCCATGTCGTCGAGCACCTCCATGCGGATCCACTCGAACCCTGCGGTCTTCGCGAAGGCCTCACGCCGCACGAGGTTGAACGGGCCAATGCCCATGAAGCTTTGCTTCGCAGCACCCCCGCCCCCCCAACTCGCCACCAAACCGCCACGCAACGCCGCCGCAAACACGCGCAACCACCGCGTCGGACCGATCACATGCGGGATCACGGCCAGATGGTCCAGGTTCTCGGACACGCACATGTGAGCGGCACGCACCAAGGCCCCGGGCGCGACCTCGGTATCCGCATCCGTCATCAGCACCAGGGGCGCCGTAGCCCGTTCGAAGCCCTGATGCAGGGCCCAGGTCTTGCCCAGCCAACCCAGGGGCAAGGTTGTCACGTTCACGATCACCAGTCGCGAATCGTGGGCGCCCAGTTCCTGCATCCGCGTCACGGTGTCATCCGTGGATCGGTCAGCGATGACCACGACCTGCGTGCAGTTCTCCTGGGCCAGCCAGCGAGGAATGGTCCGGGTCAGGGATTCGGCCTGATTGCGGGCGGCCACGATGACCGTCACTTTGGGAACCTCTGCCCGGTTGCGGGGCATCTTGGCTTGCTCGAACACGGGCATGCGTTTGAGGCGCCACGCGAACACCACGGCCGTTGCACACCAGATCAGCAGGGTGGTCACGGACACCAGATGAATTAGCAACCCCCACGTCATCGTGGCCCCGTTGTGGTCAGCGCGCCGTGCTCGACCGCCCCGACTCGCGAATGCAAATGCACCGTGTCGACCCACCCCCCGAACGCGGTGCGCCGATACAAGGTCACATCCACCCGACCGCACAAAGACTCTTCCAGACAGAACCCCCCGGCCCCGGGCGTCGGGATTTCCACTTGGTAGACTTGTGCCGGGTCCGTCACGGCGTGGACGTGCAACCGCTGCCACAAACCTCGGGCGTCGAGCGTCCACCCACCCGGGTGGCGGGCGATCTCCACGGGCTCGAACTGGAAGTTGCGGAAGGCATGGACCCGGCCATGATGGCGCAGAACCAGGCACGCAATGCGCACCGGCGCCGAATTCGCGATGCGCGTCATGCCCCCGCCGCACACGAGCACGCTGCCGGGACTATCCTCGAAGCGGTTGGCGTGCACCCAGAACGACCAGACCGGCAGTTCCTGACCCCAGTTGCGGTCCTGATAGCCCGGCGCTCGGTCGAACGAGAATCTCTGTCCATCGACCGTCACGCTGCCCGAGCATTGCGCATCAGCCTGCGCCGGGTACCACAATGCGCTGGCCAGATGATGATGCTGGTAGGCGGGTCCGCCGGCAAGCACCCCCCAATGTCCCTGAAACTGTAAGTCCCAGGCCACCGCATGTCCGTCCTGTTCGAGCGCGCCAACCACGCCATTCTGGGTGGCACGATGCTCGTTGATGCGCACGTCGGCCACGCACTCACTGGCCGAAAACGCTTGCCGTTCGAACCGTTGAATCAGGTGCACCCCCAGATGGGGCACTCCGAACGCGATGAAGGCGCAGGTCTTGGGCAGGGTGCTTTGCGTATCGCCCGGGTTGACCACCCCATAGGCCACATAGACCGCACGGTTCGTCGCTGGGTCCACGACCTTGTAGTACCACCATTCGTACCAGGGGCTGGTGGGGTCCAGGCGGCGGGTCACGGCCTCGTGCGACCATCGCAGCGCGTTGAGTTCGCCGTAGTTTGGTGTCCGGATGACCCTGCGCAAGCCCACGACCACCCCCCCCATCCGCGTAGCGCCGCGCCGAAGCAACCCAAGGCCTGGATGATAGCCCACGCCCGGCGCATTGGGCAATCGTTTGCCCGCGGTGGGCCAGAGCCCTATAATGTCGGCAGGCTTGGGTGATGCCCTCGGGGCGGGAGATAGCGAATGAAGCGTGCGCTTCTGGCGATGATGATGGCAGTGGTGGGAAGCCAGGCCTGCGGTGGGGGTGGAAGCGACAGCATGGTGCCCGAAGGCATCACGCCCCCGGACGACGCAGTCACCACCGATGACACCGTGTCCCCCGAGGACACGCTCCCGCCCGAAGACATCGTGGTGGACCTGCCGCCCGTACCTTGCGCCGAGGAAGGTACGCCGTGCGACGATAAAGACCCCTGTACCCTCAACGACATCTGCATGGGCGGGGTTTGCTCTGCGGGTGTGGACCTGCTCGACTGCACCGACGAAGACGAATCCTCCACCGACACCTGCGTACCGGGCACCGGCTGTACCCACAAGCGGGACGTGGCCAACTGCAACGACAACAACCCCTGTACGATCGACATGCTGGCCACGGGCAGCGGATGCAAGTACAGCGCAAACCCCAGTTGGGCCTGCCTGCCGCGCATCACCATCACATACCCATCCCGAGGCGCCACCGTGGATGGCAGCCGCAACGTCCGCGTCACGGGTACGATCGCCAACGTGGATGGCAGCACTGGGGGACTCACGGCCATCCTGAACGACGCCCCCCTGACCATTGGCCCCAACGGTACGTTCGACAAGACCCTCGAGGCGGTCCAGGGCATGAACACCATTATGATCTCGGCCACCGACGCCCAGGAACGCACCGCCACCGCGGTCCAGGCCTTCTACTACTCGACCGTCTGGTACGTGCCCGAAGACGGCAATCCCTCCAAGAACCTGGTGAAGGACGGGGCCCGGATCTACCTGGGTTCCACCATCTGGGACGACAACAAGACCTCCACGGTCAATGACGTCGCCACGGTCATCCGGCTCATCCTGTCCAACATGGACTACAACGACCTCATCGAGAACCCGGTAGCCAGCTTCCAGGAGGTGGGGTGCACCTACAATGTGTTCCTCTACAACCTCAGTGCCGGAGTGCCGGCCATCGATCTGGTGCCGTCGAACCTGGGCCTGAAGCTGGACCTGACCGTCCCATCACTGTATGCCGATGTGTTCCTCGAATCGCCCAATGCCCTGTGCCCCAATGTGTCGGGCACGGTGACCGCCACGTCCATGGACGTGTCGACCCGCCTCGTCGTCAGCGTGTCCACCGCAGGGGTCCCGTCAACGAGCACGACCGGCACCACGGTCAGTTTCACGGACCTCGACATCGATGTAGGCTGGGCCATCAACTGGCTGATCGACCTGTTCTCGGGCCGGATTTCCGACATGCTGGCCGAGAACATGCAAGAGACCATTGACCGCGAGATCCCCCCGCGCCTCAACACCGCGCTGGCGAGTCTGAACATGGACCGCACCGTGGTCCTGCCGGCCGTGGACCTCGAGGACCTGCACCTGATCGACCCCGTGGACATGCGGGTCTACTCGCGGCTGTCCACCATCACCACGGCCGCCGGATACCTCAACCTCACGCTGTCGGGAAGCATCAACTCCGCCAAGAAGACGACCCATGCATCGCCGCGTTCGATCGGGCGGGCATCGTGTCTGGAGGCCACCCCGGAAGTGTTCAAGTACCCCAGCACGGACTGCGACCCCGCTGCGGGCACGCAGGAATGTCCATTGAAGATCGCCCTGGCCCACGATCTGCTGAATCAGGCACTGTTTGCGGGGTGGTACAACGGGGCCACGCTGTTCACGATCCCCTCGTCGGGTATGGGCAGCGAGACCACCGCTCAGCTTCAGGGCATGGGCATCACGGATCTGGCGCTGGACATCGACCTGCTGCTTCCGCCCATCGTGACCTCGTGCAAGGAAGCGGGCAAGATCCACGTCGAAATCGGGGACATCTTCCTGCACGTGGACATGCAGATGAGCGGGCAACCGGCGTTCCTGGAACTCTACGCATCCGCCTCGGTGGAAGTGGTGCTGAGTCTGGACACCAACACCCAGAAGCTGTCGGTGTCGGTGCGCACCCCGCAGTTCTTCGAGGTTCAGTTGACCTCGCAAAGCGACAATTTGCTGGATTTGTCGGGGTCGCTCATGACACTGCTGCGGGACATCCTGCTGCCCAAGGTGATTGCCGACTTCGTGGACAAGCCCTTGGCCGCGGTCTCAATCCCATCGTTCGATCTCGCAACCCTGTACGAAGGGGTCCCCGAAGGCAGCGCCATCACGCTGAATTTGCAGGCCTTCCATTCCCACAAGGGCTTCCTGGTCTTGAGCGGGACCGCACGATAAGCGCGAAAGGTCTTCTCGATCAGAACATCCAGGCCGGTCCTACGAACAGATACAGGTTGTCGTGATCGATGCCCTTGCTGTACTCGAAGTACGTGGTCAGACCGAGCGGCACCTTGCGGCTGAAGAAGGCCGAACCGATCATGCGCAAATTGAACGTGTCGTAACTGAGGTTGTAGTAGAACAGCGTTCGAAGCTGCAGGGCGTAATGAAAGTCCAGGAACAGCTCGCCGCCGACCAGCAACGAATGGTAGTCGAGCGTCTTCTTCGCGGCGATCGACGGAATTTCCTTATGCAGGTTGATCGGGGCAGGCACGTCCACCGAGCCTCCCGGGGTGTGCACGTTGACCCACACCCACTCGCCCATATAACCGACGAAGGGCTTGACGTACCAGTGCTGAATTGGAATGCGCAGCTTGACGCCAGCCTTCGGAACCGCCGTGAACACATGATTGTTCACGTAGAAATGGGGAAAACGGGCCACGGCCGTCACCCCCTCCTTCGTCACCGCGTCCTCGAAGTCCACGAAATCCGCCGAAATGCGGTTGTAGACCAGGCCCACGCTCAAGGCAGGTTCCACCACGGGATGGACGGGAAAACTGTAGTGGACGGTCAGGACATCCCCGAACACGTTGCTGGCGTTGACCTCGGGCACGTCGAAGATCACATTCGTCACGGCCAACTGCTTCCACACGAACACCGTGGTCAACCCGAACCCCCATCCGGTGTCGGTCATTTCCTTCTCGCGCGGGGTCAGTTCGTCGGGGCCGGTCGGCACGTCGTAGTGAAACCGGATGGTGTTGCGAAGCCCGCCGAAAAGCGGCGACACAATCAGGAACCAGTCCCGGCCACCCGGGGCCACGGATTTCGCGCCCTGAACGGGCATGGCCGGGGCGTCCGAGGCGATGGTGGGCGGCGGGAACCCGGGCGGCACGTCGGGCGACTGTGCCCGTGTCGAGGTCGCGGACAGGGCCATCAGGCCCACCAGTCCCATGGCAAGAAAGCGCCTCATCAGTAGGTCGCCCAGTCTGGGTCATCGGCTGCGATGACCACGACCGTGTCGGGCGCATCCGTCCGGATGGCACGCGCCACGAACAGCTTGCCCTCGACCGGCTTGGGCATGCCGTTGGTGTCCGCAATGCCGATCACCAACGAGTAGTCGCCATAGGCAAACTCGTAGGCGTGGGTCTGGCCGAAGTCCATGATCGGGCCCTGCAGCGTTCCCGAGGCGTCCGCTCCGAGCAGCGCGCCGGTCGGAATGCCCGTGGGATGCACGGTGAAATCCGAATACGCCGCCTTGAGGTAGACCGCGGCCACGGGCCGAAAGCCCGCGCTGACCGCATCTGCAGGAAAGGTCACGTCCACGGAAATGGTGTAGACACCGGCCACAACGTCCGCGGTATCCAAGACGTCCGACGAGGTGACCGGCGAATCCGACACCGCGTCCATCGCCGAATCCAACGACTCGGAATCGCACGCGACCAGGGACAGCGCCAACATCAGCAGGGGCAACCAGCGAGCCACAAACACCTCCGGATCGTGAAGGTCGCGCAATCTTAGTCGGATCGAGCGACCAGATCCACCCCCGAACGGGTCGACCACCCGCCTGCCCCTTTCACCGTGCTACAATCCGGGACGTCCCTGATCCGGAGCGACTGATGCAGGATTTCGAGAAGCTGGGCGCCTTCTACCTGGGCCGCCCGTTCGACCTCG
>CAYRIB010000083.1:0-12459 GCA_964424165.1 uncultured Myxococcales bacterium
CTGTCACCATTTACCCGGCACCTGGTGTCGACTACAGCGGTGTTGCAACTACGGCGCGGGCCAGACCTGGTTGTCATCCACGTCCCCCGTTTCTGCGGGGATGAACCAGTCGGTGTCTTCGGTGCCGCTGCTTTCGACCCAGGTCTGGAAGCGGGAGTAAGCCCCGAGCAGGAGCGCCTTTTCCTTGGGCCACTTCCAGTTGTCATCGGGGATGTCCAAGCCCCAGGGATGGCGGTCGATGGTCATGTACCAGTCGGTGCCTTCGGCCAGGTTCGATGCGTCGTCGGCCGTGCCGAAGCGCGCCGCATTGGCCGGGGCGTTGCGGGCAAGGCTCGTGGGCGCGAAGCCGGGCAGGTGGATTTCGTGCACTCGTTCGCTGGTGCGGAAGATGAAGGGGTTCGCACCGGCGCCTTCGAGCAGGCCCAGTTCGATCGGTGATTCCAGGTCGATCCGCAGCACGAAGTCCACCGGGGACTGCGCCGGACAAGCCCATTCGGTGTTCGAGTAGGGGCAGTCGGTGGTGGCCGGGAGGTAGTTGGCGGCATCGCTGAACAGGATGAAACTCGAGAACTCCTGATTGGACTCGGGTTCGATCGTGGCCGAGGATGTGTCGGGAAGGGTCAAGAAGGCGGCCTGGACATCGGCGGGTGCAAACGGCCACTGCACTCCAAGTCCGTTGCTGAACGAGGCGCCGCGGGCCATCAGGCGCACGTGAAGCTCGATGCGGTAGACGCTGGTCCCGACGCCTTCGAAGATCTGCTGGTAGTGGATGACGAGGTCGTTCAAGTCATAGTCGCCCGCCAACGGCCACTGATCCTCGAATGCCCATGTTCCAAAGCCGCTTTCGCCGCAGGTCGGGTAGCAGCGATACAGATCGATCGTTTCGTTGAGGATGATCGAAATGGTCTGGTCGGACGTGATGGGGGCCGTGCTATAGCTGGCCACGGCATAGCCCGGTGTGGCGGGCACGGTCAGAGAGAAGTCGGCGACCGTGGCCAGTACGGGGAGGACCGCGGTCCCCGAGGAACCGATCGGATTGACACGGATGCTCGGGAGCGTGGATTGTGCAAACGAGAAGCCGTCGGTGACAAAGGCTGGCGACTTCAGGGTGGACGGGGTCTGGACCTGGGCATTGGTCACGGGCACGCCGAAACGGTTCTGCACGTTCACCGTGAGGTAGTGGTAGGCGGGAATGACGATGTTCCGGGTCATGTCCTGATCGATGAGCGCGTCGGCAGCCACGAAGGCATACACGACGTCGAAGGGCGTTCCGCTGGCGTCGCCCTGCGCCGTGCGGGTGATGGTGAGGTCGTATTGCGCAGCCGGGACTGTGGCCAAGAAGGCCCCGTCGGGACCGGACGAGAAGGTCGCCACGGTGCCGAATCCGGCCGCCGTGAGCTTGATCGACGCGCTGACCGGGCCGTGCTCGTCGGAAAGCGTTCCCTGGAACACGGCGGGTGGACGCAGAGGAAGGGCTACGTGCTGGTCGCGATCCGCAGTGAGCGTCTGTCCGGTGAGGAGGGTCGTGCCGTAATAGTAGGTCGACGACGGTCCGCGCGCCTCGATGCTGAAGGTCGTGGTAGGTTCGAGCAGGTTCAGCACCACGACGCCGTCCGCCCCGGCAGTGACCAGACCGTTCGATGATGCGGTGACCGCCGGGAAAGTGATGCCCCCGGTGCCGGTCGCGGCCACGGTCTGGTAGTTCGATACCACCACTCGGGCGAAGCCGACCGGCATTTCGTCCGGGTCCTCGATGAAGAGCCGAAGCGCATGGGTGGCAGGAACTTGCAGGTCGAAGACCGTGTCCGCGTCGACATCAAGGGGCGTTGCGGCAGTGACCGAGGCGCCGGCCAAGGTCATGGTGAGGGCATATGCGTCGCCCTGCGGCACGTCCATCTCGTAGGCGCCGGTGACGGGATCGGACGTGGTGCTGATGGTGCCCCGCGGCCCCTCGGCGACCAAGGTAATGGCAACGCCACGGCTCAGTCGGTCGACGACCGTGCCCGAGAGCCTGGCCATCGGGACCCAGGGCAGGGTCAGGGTCAAGGCAGCGTCCGCCGAAATGGACTGGTTCTCCAGCGTGTCCGAATCCGCCAGACGGATGTCCCGGGAGGTCGCCTTGGCGGAAAACGGCGAATTGCGGGGAATCTGGAAGGTGACGGGTGCGGTGGTCCCGTGGGTGCGCACCTGGGTCCCAGGGGTCGGCTGGGTGAACGATAGAGCGCCCGCAGAAAGGGGCAGCAGCGTCGGATAGACGTAGACCGACGAGGCGGCATAGGCCCCGTCCGGGTCGCGCGCCGAAACCGTGAGGGTATGGAGCCGTGGCACCACGAACGACAGGGTCAGGTCATCGTGTAGGTCCGTCTGGGTCACGCTCTTCAGCGTCAGGCCATAGATGCGCTGATCGAACGTGAAGGCCGTTTCGGCCGGGGGCAGCAGGGCGGTGGCCTGACCGGATGCGTTGACGGTCGCCTCGCAGTATACCCTGCCGTCCGTGGCGCCGCTCGAGTGGGGTGCGAAGGCAATGCCCGTTGCGCCGTCGAACGACATGGGGACGTAGTTCATCAGGCTGTATGCGCCCGCGACGGGGGCGGCATCCTCGTCGAGGACCTGCACGCTCAGCGTCCGCTTGTGGGGAACGATCAGGTCGAACGTGGAGTTCTCAAGAATCGTCAGGTAGCCGCTGATCATGTAGTGGTAGTCGCTGACGCACCACGGCCCGAGGCGCAGCCGGATGCGGTACAGGGTGTTGGGCGCGATGTCGAACGAGAAGTTGCCGTTGGCGTCCGTCGTCGTGCTGCCCGCGCTGACCGAGCCCCGCAACAGGGCGACCTGCACCCCCGAGAGAGGCTGGCCGAGATCGTCATGAAGGCTGCCCATGACCGACACTTCGTCGGGGAGCGTGATGGGGGCGATCAGCATGATGTCCCACTGGGTATTCCCGGTGACCGTGAGTTCCGGAATGGTGACTTCCGCCCACTGACTGCCGACCGGAGGAATCGCGGACATGGCGTAGGTGCCGTCGGAAACGGACACGAACTGGTAGTCCCCCGACGCGTTGCTGATGGTCGATTGGAGCACCGTGCCGCTGGTGGAGTCCAAGAGGTGGACAGCCACGTCCGCAAGCGGCGCCGACTGGTTGCTCGTCACCTTGCCGAAGAGGGAACCCGCAAATGCCGGAAGGGGTGTTAAAACGACCAGGAACGAAGACACGATGGTAGTGCATATCCGCATACGCTTCCACATGGGTCGCTCCCGTCTCGCAACAAACTTCAGCAATTTTAGTGCAGTTCGACAAACGAGACAACGGCTTCTTGATTCGAGGTGATTTGAGACAGGAGCAAGACATCGAACGGGGTGCAGGGACCAGAGGGGACTACGGGGCGATGCACAGGCCTTCGCTGCAGGAATCGGTGACTGCGCAGGTGACGTTGCAATCACCGCAATGGCTGGTGTTCGTCTGGAGGTCGACGTACGTGCCAGCGCAGTAGCAGGTGGGGTCATTGCCACTCACGGTCCAGTTGTTCGTCCATGGCTGGATGCTGGTGTACAAGTCGTTGTAGTTGAAGCAGAGGTTCGGGTTGTCCACAAGGAGCACGTCGACTCCCACCTGGGTGAGGTTGCCTAGGTCAACTCCGGTCAGGTGGTCGTTATTGCGGATGTCGAGATCTCCCCCAACCTGCTGCAATGCGGACACGTTCACAGAGGTCATGGCACCCGAGTTGTTTTTGATGTTCAGGGAACCACCAACCTGGGTCAGGCTTGGCAGAATGACACCAACATTTCCATCAAAAGCGCTAAAACTGCATGTTCCCCCAATGGTCTCAAGCAAGGGTGCGTTGACAAGCAGACCGCAGTCTCCCGAAACTGACCCAGAGCCGCCACCCGCGCCAAACATTTCCGTGACCCTGAGGAGCTTGGGGAAATTAAGAGCAATGCCACCGGCAAGGCCGCCGATCGTCAGGTACTTGAGTTCCTCCAATTCCGGGAAATCCAGAAACAGTGGAACATTGTCCAGGTAGGGGCCGCCGAGGTTGATGCCGCTGTACACATACTTCAGCTTGTCCATGTCGAAGTTGAGGACGCCCGTGACACCACCCATGCTGATTTGCCCATCAATCGTCACGAGCTCCGGGCAATAGAATGTCGCTGTTCCACTCCAACCGCCACCGTTGAACGAGCCGGTGTGATGTGTCAGGGCGTTCAGATTGACGGTCAGGTCGCCCGTAGACCCGCCGATGCCACCGACATTGCCGTAGATCGTCGTCACCGACCCGAGATTGAGCGTAATGTCCCCCGAGTTGGGAGTGCCGCTGGGGAGGGATGCGTAGGGGTTGGACACGGTACCGATGGTCGTCAGATTGGGGATGTTGACCACGATGTTGCCGGCGTTGCCTGTGCCAAAATTCTGGCCGGTCTTGATGCCCTCTGGGAGAGAGTTGACCAGGGCGGGCAGATTGACAGTGAAGGTGCTGGCGTTCGTTGTCGTCCCCGAGAAGTCGATGTACTGCGAGACCGTGGCCAAGGCCGGGAAAGACGCCGTGATCGGGTTGTCGATGTAGGTGAACGACAAAAGCCCGACCGAAGCGAGCTTGTTCAGACTGAAGCTGCCGGACGACTGGTAGATGTACAGGCGCGAGCCGACCGTCTCGAGATTCAGCAGCGTGGTTTCGATGTTGCCGGAGTAATTCGCGAGTACGTTGAGATCCCCACTCACCGCGCGGCAGTGCGGGGCCCTCATCACGTCCTTGATGAAGTCGGGCGAGTCGCCCAGGTTCAGTCCCATCTGGCACTCGCCAGTGCACAGGCCCGCAATGCAGTAAGGGTCCATGAACGTGTATTGCGAGAACAACGGTTGGCCGTTGCCATCCAGCAAATCATTGCCCGTACACACCGTGAGATCAGCGGCGATCTGATTGTACTGGCAAGACCCGGTTGACGGATTGCACGTGCCGGTCCCGGTCCGGCACTCGGGGGCGTTGCCGCAGACCACGGTGTGGCACAACCCCGGGGTGGTGCATGGGCTCGGGATCGAAACGGCCTCCGTCCATCGCGGACCCAGGCCGGCAGTACCACTGAACGACCCGGGGTTGCTGAACCATGTCGGGCTGTCGCGGCCGTTGCTTTGGGCCCAATCGCTGAAATCGCTGTACGCCGCCACGACCTCGGTCGTTTCGGTGGGCCAGGACCAGGCGTCGGGCACGTCGATGGCCCAGGGCAGGTTGGTGGCCGTCAGGTAGTAGTGGCCGGAGGGCGCGCCCTCGACCACGGTCGTGGCGTCATCCTTGGTCCCGAACAGCAATGCATCCGCGGCAGCGGTGGGCGCGAAGCCGGGTAGGTGGACTTCGATGCCCGGTTCGCCGACGCGGAAGATGAAGGGATTGACGCCCATCGCCAGGGTGTCGGCGGTGATGCCGCTGTTGGCGGGCAGGGCGATGGTCAGCGTGAACTCGGCGCCGTTGCCGTTGCATCCCTCGGTGTCATCGGTGTTGAAGAAGATGCATCCCTCGGCGGCGAGCACTGTCGAGGTGTCGGGGATGATCACGTACGTCGAGTGATTGGCATCCCCATCATCAACGGGGGTGACCGCCGTCCCGGGGCACCCCAGAGAGGCCAAGGCGCCTGCTGACTGCGGAATCGGCAGACTGATGGCGAAGCCGCTGCGGAAGGACGCGCCGCGGGCCACGACTGCTGCGGTGATCCGCATTTCGGTCGCCGCGTTGTTCACGGTCCGCAACGCCAAGCGATAACGGACCACCAGGTCATTGAAGTCGTAGTCGCCTTTGGACGGCCAGTTGTCTTCGAAGGCCCATGTCGCATACCCCGACTCGCTGGGGTAGAACATGTCCACGGTCTGAGCGCTGGCCAGCACCGGAACCATCACCAGCAGAGCCGAAATCCAGGAACGCCAAAGAGTTGCAGTTCTCATGCGCATCCTCCATAGCCGCTAGCCGCAGAAACCAACTCAGCCGTAACACACATGTCATTATCAGTAGACGATTTGTACGTCAATCAAAAAATGCTGACAACCACGGATCGCATAAACGGTGACAGCCTCCAATTACGGCCGTTGGCTTCGCCTCGTAGGACAACGGATTGCCGATGCGAGGCCGCCTTGTCGGCAGGACCAAGGTAGTGGCCGCAATTCATGCAACTGCCGGTTTTAGCAAGGATGTGTCCGGCGGGAAGATAAATGGAGGCTGTCACCATTTACCCGGCACGTGGCACCAAGCACGGCGTCAGTACAACGCCCCGGTGCTCGCGTCGAGGAGGGTGTGGCCGACCACGCTGTACGCGCCTGCCGCGAAGAACCTTCCGGCCACACGAACGGTGGTGTCGGTAGGCAGAATGCTGGTGGGCTCGTAGTCCAGAGCCGGATTCCACGACAGCAGCGTTCCGTTCAGGTCAAAAGCCGCCATTCGGCCACGACTCTGACCGCTGACCAAAGTGAAGTTGCCGCCGATATACACCCTCGAGTCGGTGACCGCGATGGCGGATACGCTGCCGGATGGCACCGTGTGGGCGGACAGCACTCCCGCGGCATCGAGCTTCGCGAAGTACGAACGTGACGTCGCGGCGACCTGGCTGAACATGCCTCCCAAGTAGATGTAAGGTCCCCGCGTCACCATCGCGTAGACCTCGTTGTTGACGCCGGGATTCCAGGGCAGCAAGGTGCCGTCCACGTCCACAGCCGCAATTCTGCTGCGGGCGGTGCTTGCCACTTGGGTGAAGCTGCCCGCCGTGTACATCACAGGCCCCCGCAGGGTCAGCTTCATGACCGTGCCATTGGCGGCGGGATTCCAGCCAAGCAGGGAACCAGTGCTGTCAAAGGCGGCCAGGTAGTTGCGTGACGCCCCTGCCATGAACGTGAATTGCCCTCCCACGTAGAGGGTGGAATCTTGGACGGCCAAGGCTCGCACCGTGCTGCCGGCGACAGGGTTCCAGGTCTGCAGCGCCCCGTCCGTGTTGTTCACGGCCGCCAGATAGCCCTGTGACGTGCCCCCGACCATCGTGAACTGCCCGCCCATGTAGATGGTGTCCCCGATCGCGGCCAAGGCATTGACCTGCCCATTCGGAGATGGATTCCACGCCTTCAAGGTGCCATCGGTGCCCAAGGCGGCAGCAAACGGCCGTGACTCGCCTCCGACGATGTGGAAGGCTCCCCCGGCACCAAGGTGATTCCCACTGATTGCCAGGGCATACACATAACTTCCCGGCCTCGGGTCGAACGACTGCAGGGTGGTTCCATCCGTGCCCACGGCAAACAGGTGACCACGGGGGACTCCGCCGACCTTGCTGGCGCCCTCGCTAACCAAGCCAACGTACACCGTGTCGTCTGCCACCAGGAGCGAGGCTGCTTCGTTCGCATTTGTAAGACTGGGGGCCCAACTGCCCAGCGACGCGAGGTCCGTTGACAGCGCAGGCACGTTAAGCGCTGCAAGCTTGATGCGGGCGGTCATTTGTACTTGGCTGAAGGTACCCCCAACGTAAAGGGTGGATCCCCCGACCCGCAACGCGGAAACCTTTCCGTTGGCATTGGGATCCCAGCTCCACAAGGCCCCGGTCGCGCTATCAAAGGCCGCGAGCCGGTTGCGGGTGATGGTCGTCCCATTGGCTCTAGTGAAATCCCCGCCCAGGATGACCGCGGACCCTTCGATGACCATGGAGTAGACCTTGTTGTTCACGTTCGGATCGAATGGCTGCAGAACGCCGCTGGCATCAAGGGCGGCCGCACGATTGCGGGCAACGCCGCCTACCGTAGTGAAGTCGCCGGCCACATAGACGTTCGAGCCACTGAATGCAATGGCGCGGACATAACCCATGGAGGGCAGGACGGGGCGGAAGGTAGACACCAACGCGCCAGCCGTCGTCACGGCGCCCAGAAACTTCTGAGCCGTGCCCGCAACGTTGTAGAATCGACCGCCCAGATATACGCGTGCCAAGGCAGAGTCGAGCGCAATGGCGTACACCGCGTCGTCCGGACTCGGGTTCCACGCCCCGACAACCCAGGTGGACCCGTTCCAGGCGAGGTGAGCGGCGTTGCGTCGGGCGACCCCGCCGACCCCGGTGAAGGTGCCTCCCACGTAGAACCCACCATTCCCGTCCGAAGCCATGGCCCATACCGTGCCGTTCACCTCGGGCAGGTAGGCCGTGGCCATCGCATTCTGGGTGTCGAAACCCACGGCGGCTCCGGTAACCGGCGCCACCCGGTCGAACTTGCCGCCAAGGTAGATGGTGCAGCCGACTTGCAGTGTGGTCACCACGTTAGTCACGATGTCCCAACCCTCAACGCCGAGGCGACGGCCCGCGCCTGGGGCCGGGCAGCACAAACTCCAGCCGTCGGTCGGGATCGACACGATGTCACCGCCCGAGCAGGTCGTGAGATCGAAGGCATTGCTGGTGATGGGATCCAGGGTTCCGGACGTGGCGGTGAAACTGAAATCCGTACCAGCCGATGCAATGCGCATCTGGTCGAACACTGCCACGCCACGGACCGCCTGGACCGTCGTGGTACCCGTAAGCGAACCGTTTCCGTTGAGCGCGAGAGTCACAGAATCCGTGCTGCTCGTCATGCGACGTCCGTATTGATCCTGGATTTGCACCATCACCGACCCGAGCAGGGTATCGGCCACCGCATGCCGAGGCTGGGCCGAGAACGCCAGTTCGGGCACGGCGCAATAGCCGCCGGTGCAGATGGCGGTGCACACGTTGTTGCATCCACCGCAGTGGGCTGTATCGGTCTGCCAGTCGACCTCGGTTCCCGAGCAGTCGCACGTGGTGTCGTTGCCGCTGATGGTCCAGTTGCCGCTCCACGGCTGGATGGCTGCAATGAGGTCCTGGTAACCAAAGCACAGATTGGGATTGTCCTTGATGGTGATCGAGCCTCCCACCTGGGCGAGGGCATCGAGGTTCATGGTTGCAAGCTGGGGGTTGGACTGGACGGTCAGGTCGCCGGTCAGGGTGGTCAGGGTCGAGAGGGACAGGTCCGTCAGATCGGTGACGCTAGTAATGACCATACCGCCCGCGCTCTGCAGGGTCGGAATGTCAACGTCCTGCAAGCTGCTGACCGTCAGCAGATTGGTGACCTTGTGGAGATTGGGAAGATTCAGCGCCGTCTGCGCAGAGAGTGTCGCATACAGCCGATTGGTGATGGTGGTCAGGCTCGGCAGTGACAACGTGAACGGAACGCTGATGTTGGTGATGTAGATCTCAGCGACCGAATTGAGCGCGGTGGCCGTCAGGGTCTGGGTTCCCGACGAAGAGGTCTGCAGAGAGAGCTTGCCGGTGATGGTCTCGAGCGAGGGGACGTTGATCGTGACGTTGCTATATCCGGCAAGTTTCAAATCGCCATTGATCGTAGTCAGCTTCGGGGCGACGAAGGTCAGATCCCCGGTGCGGCTCTCTGTGTCGAACGTGCCCATGGTCAGCAGTTCCGGGAACTCGAGGGTCAGCGGCGCTGATCCCCAGCTGAAACGCATATACTGCGCAGACGTCAACGCCTGTGCTTGGATCGTCAGGGAGCCGTAATTGCTGTAAACGTTGAAGCTGCTGCTGACCGTGGCGAGCGCAGGAAACTCGATCAAGGAACCTGCGGCTGTCTCCTGGCAGTAGACGGCATTCACGGTCTGAACGGAAGTCAAGCCTGGGAAGGAGATCGTCACGGGAGCCGAGATGTATTGAAGGCTCAACGTGCCACCAACCGTCGTGAGACGTGGCAATGACAGGTCAGTGGCGCGGTTTTCAGCGAAGAAGGCGGCATCTACGGTCGTCAGATTCCGCAGCAGGTCCTGGGCGACTTGATTCGGTGTCGCGGGGGCCACGGTGACCGTGGAGGTAACGCGTTCGCAATGCGGGGCGCGGGCGGCGTCCGCGGGTGCGGTGTCCGGGTCGATCGTGAGGCTGAGAGCACACGTGCCGATGCAGAAACCCGACACGCATCGACCGTCCTGGAAGGTGCCGGCCTCGAACAACGAGGTGCCATTGCCGTCCAGTCCCTGACACACCGACCCATCCTGCAGGGTCGGATACTCGCACGTGCCTGTGGTCGGGTTGCATGTGCCTTGAGCCATGCATTCGGAGGTTGAGGCCTGGCAAACCACGCCATCACACAAGCTCATGGCCGGGCAGGCGCCCTGAATGGCCACCGCATTGGTCCATGCACTGTCCGCGGCGGGGGAGTCCCCGAACGATCCGGGGTTTTCGAACCAGTTTGCGTTCTGGCGGCCGTTGCTCTGCGCCCACGTGGCGAATGCTCCGTAGGCGTCCACCACGGCGGTTTCCTCGGTTGGCCAGGACCAAGCCACGGGCACGTCGATCGCCCAAGGCAGGTTGGTGGCGGTCAGGTAGTAGTGACCGTTCGGGTGGCCTTCGCCGTCCACGCTGGTCGCGTCGTCATCGGTGGCAAACAGCGCGTGGTCCGCGGCGGCTGTCGGTGCGAAGCCGGGAAGGTGCACCTCGATGCCCGGGGTGCCCGCACGGAAGATGAACGGGTTGATGCCCATCTCCAAGGTGTCGGCGTTGATGCCGTTGCCCGCGGGAAGCGAGATGGTCAGCGTGAACTCCTGGCCGTTGCCAGAGCAGCCTGGGGTGTCGTCCGTGTTGTAGAAGGTGCATCCCTCGGCCGCAAGCGACTCGGACGCGTCCGGGATGATGACAAAGGTGGTGTAGGCCGGGTCGCCATCTTCCACAGGTGCCAGTGCCCCACCCGGGCAACCCAGGCTGTCGGCTGCGCCCAGTGTGGCGGTGGCGCCGATGGCGCGCGGGATCGGGAGGGTGATTGCGAGGCCGTTGTGCAACGACGCGCCCCGGGCCACTACGGCCGCAGCAATCTGCAGGTCCGTCACCGACCCATCGACGGACCGCAGGGCCAGTCGATATCGAACGACGAGGTCGTTCAGGTCGTAGTCGCCCTGGGAGGGCCAGTTGTCTTCGAAAGCCCAGGTGGCGTAGCCAGCCTGGCTCGGGTACCACTTCAGGTCCGTTGCTGCGCCGGCGCACAGCGGGATCATCACAGCCAGAGTCGCAAGCCACGGTCGCCACAGAGTCGCATTCCGCATCCACAACCTCCACCGGTTTTGTCGAAAGAGCGAAGGAACCACGCACAGTCAAGAACAATAGCAGATGGAAAACGGACGATCAAGCATCTGGACCACGTTTGGCCGCCGAGGTTGGTGTCGCTTTTTTTCGTGAGGCTTGGCGCCGGTTCATGGTATAGGCATTGGCGGTCGGTCGATTCGGGGGAACGATGATGCGACATTGGCCTCTGCCGGTTGCGATGGTCTTGCTTCTGGCCGCGACGATGGGGCTGCTGCTGAGAGGCCTGTCGATGACCGGGGGAGGGTTGGTCTATCCCTTGGACGATACGTATATCCTGATGGCGATGGCCAAGAACTTCGGGTTGCATGGCGTTTGGAGCACCTCGCCGGTGGCCTTCGGGTCCACCTCGTCATCGCTGCTGTTCACGGCCATCCTGGCCTCGGCCTATCGGTTGTTCGGCGATAGTGTCCTCACGCCGCTGCTGATGAACGTGCTGTTTGCTGGAACGCTGATGACCGCTGTGTATTGGGTTCTGCGGGCCTTCCTGCGGTCGTCTTGGGCCTTGTTCGTGTGGCTCGTGGGCATCAGTCTCGTGATTCCCTTGCCGTTGCTGATCCTGTCGGGCAATGAACACCTGCTGCAGGCCACGGTGTCGGTGCTGTTCCTGTTTGTTGGGGCGCGCATGCTGGGGGAAGGCCCGGGCGAGGGACGCCACGATCGGGTCTGGATCGTTCTGCTGGCCCCGCTGGTCACAACCGCGCGATTCGAGGGCCTGTTCCTGGTGTTCGTGGTCGGGTTGCTGTTCCTGGTGCGACACCGGGTCCGGACAGCCCTGGCCTTTGGTGCCGCGGCCCTGCTGCCCATCGGTGCGTTCGGCGTCTATTCGCTGGCGCAGGGCTGGTACTTCCTGCCGAACTCCGTCCTGCTCAAGGGCCAGGTGCCCGAGGCATCCCTGTACGGAGTATCGCGGACCCTGGTCGGGTGGTATGGCAATCTGACGGGAAACTCACATCTTCTGGTGCTGTTCGTGATGCTGTTGGCGGTCTTGCTGGCGGTGTTGCACACACGCAGGACGTTGTGGCGTGCGGATGCGCTGATGCTGTTGATCGCTCTGGTGATGGGGGTATGTCACATCGCGTTTGCCCGGATCGGGCATTTCTACCGATACGAGGCGTATCTGCTTGCCATGGGACTCGTGGCCGTCGCATCGTGCTGGGGACTGGCATCGGATGCGTTAACTCGATGGCGGGGGGAGGTGGGGGGGGGCTCCCTGATCGCGGTATTCTGGGTACTGCTAATCGTTGCGGCGGCGCCCTTGTTGGGGCGTGCCAAGGCGAGTGCGTTGGATGTTCCCTGGGCCATGCGCAATATTCATCAACAGCAGATTCAGATGGCCGAATTCCTGCGTCGCCATTACCCGGG
>CAYRIB010000084.1:0-11757 GCA_964424165.1 uncultured Myxococcales bacterium
GGACTGAAAATCCCCGTGTCGGTGGTTCAATTCCGCCCCTGGGCACTAATAAAGACACCAGATTCTCGGCTTCATGGCGACAAAAGCTGCCGGTCAAAAGCGACCAGTCTTGAACCATTTCGAGGGGCAGGATGTAGCAACTGGTGTAGCAATGCTCGGATGACGCGTTCTTTCATTTTGACGTGTCGCAGATCTCGCGCAGCACGCACGTGGCACAGGCAGCCGGGTTGCGCCCGTGCTGGCAGTCCCCCGAGATCCCAAGATGCGACAGGGCGAAGTCGAATCGCACAGGGTCCACGGGGTCGATCCGGGCAAGGGCGTCGCGCAGGGCCACGGCGTCCTTCAGACGGGGCGCACCCCGCGTTCTGCCCAACAGGCCCAGTTTCTGTGCGATCCAGAACACGTGAACGTCCAGGGGAAACAGAAGCCTCGCGGGCGGGATGTCCTGCCAGACGCCGAGGTCCAACCCGTCGTTCCGAACCATCCACCGCAAGAAAAGATTCAGACGCTTCATGGCCGAGCCCGCCTCGAACGCAGGCACCAGGAAGCCGCAGTCGCCGCATCCGCGCAGTCGGGTCGACAGGGTGCGCAACCCGTCCTCGACCCGTTGGGTGGGTTGGTACCCTTGGTCGAACGCGGGTCTCAGCCCTTGGTCTTCGCGCAACATAGTAGTGAGCACCCGCAGGAAGGCCGCGAATTCGCTGGGACCCACGAAACGGTGACGCATGCCTTCGGCAATATGGGTCGCTTGGGCCGCGGTTGCCGTGCGCAGGGCGTGTGCGGGCGACGGACCAAGGCGCGCCAGCAGCACTTCGATCTTGGGCAAAAACCCGTCCACGCGGCCGAAGGCGAACGATGATGCGACGATGCCTGCCACTTCGAGGTCCGCGGGATCGCGGTAGTGGCGAACGATCCCGAGCGGGTCGTGGCGCAGATGCGCCTCGGTATGATAGCGATGGTAGGTGGCTTCAAGGAGGCCGGCCATGCGCGGGTTCATGCTCAATCGATCCCCTGCTGGGCGTGCCCGTCAGAACAGGCCCGTGATTTCGCCGTTGTCGTCCACGTCGATCTGCTCGGCTGCCGGGACCTTGGGCAGGCCTGGCATGGTCATCACGGGGCCGCTGATCGCGACGACGAAACCCGCGCCCGACGAGCACCGGATCTCGCGGATGGTGACTCGGAAACCAGACGGCCGGCCCCGCAACGTCGGGTCGTCCGACAGGGACATCTGGGTCTTGGCGATGCACACGGGAAACCTTCCGCACCCCGCGGCATCGAGCGCGGCAAGGGCCCGTGCCGAGCCGTCGACGAAGTCCACGCCATCCGCGCCGTACACGGTCCGGGCAATGATGTCGATCTTCTCGGCCAGGGGCAACTCCAGCGGATAGCGGGGGACGAAGTGGCGCCGCTCACCGCTCAGGGCCTCGACGACCCGGTCCGCCAACTCCAGCCCGCCTTCGCCCCCCCGCGCGAACACGTCGCACATCTCGGCGGCCACTCCCTTGCGCCGGGCGGCCTCGCGAACCATGGCCAGTTCGGCCTCGGTGTCGGTGCCGAAGCGGTTGATCGCGACCACGACCGGCAGCCCGAAGCCCGCCAGGATGTCCAGATGCGCATCGAGGTTCGGCAGCCCGGCCTCGAGCGCTTGCAAGTCCTCGGTTGCCAGGGTGTCGCGGGCCGCCCCTCCCTGGACCTTGAGGCTGCGAACCGTGGTGACCAGCACGACCGCGGCCGGATCCAGGCCGGCCTGGCGTGACACGATGTCGAAGAACTTTTCGGCGCCCAGATCGCTGGCGAAGCCGGCTTCGGTGACCACGATGTCCGCCAGTTTCAAGGCGGCCCTGGTGGCAACCACGGAACTCGTGCCGTGCGCGATGTTGGCAAACGGCCCGCCGTGCACGAACGCGGGCACGTGTTCGAGCGTCTGGACCAGATTCGGGTTCAAGGCGGTCTTGAGCAGTGCAGCCATGGCCCCGCTGGCTTTGAGGTCCGCCGCGGTCACTCGCTGGCCCGCCGGGGTGGTTCCCACCACGACCCGGCTCAGGCGGTCCTTGAGGTCGTCCATCGAACTCGACAGACACAAAATGGCCATGACTTCGCTGGCGACGGTGATGTCGAATCCGGACTCGCGCGGCATGCCGTCAGCCTTGCCTCCCAAACCCAGCACGATGTGGCGCAACGCCCGGTCGTTCATGTCGACCACCCGTTTCCATAGCAACGTTCGCGGGTCCAGGCCGAGCGCATTGCCGTGATGCAGATGATTGTCGACGATCGCGGCCAGAAGGTTGTGCGCGGCGCCGACCGCGTGAATGTCCCCGGTGAAGTGCAGGTTGATGTCCTCCATCGGCACCACCTGCGAGTATCCACCCCCCGCCGCCCCTCCTTTGATGCCAAAACAGGGGCCGAGCGACGGTTCCCGGATGCACACCATCGCACGCTGGCCCCGGCGCGCGAGGGCCTGTGCCAGTCCAACCGTGACCGTGGTCTTGCCTTCGCCGGCCGGGGTTGGGGTGGTGGCGGTGACCAGCACCAGACGCCCGTCGGGTCGATCTGCTAAGGTCTTGAGGTAGCAGCGGTCGACCTTGGCGATGTGGCGGCCGTATGGATGCAGGGCAGAAGCCGGAATGCCCAGGCGCTCGGCGACGCGTTCGATGGGCTCCAAGGTGGCCTGCCGGGCAATTTCCAGGTCCGTCTTCATCCGTTCCTCCTGTTCGCGTTGCTGTGACCGTGGGCGATCCGCGCAGGTTCAAGTATCATGGCGATATGGCGGGGGGTCAAGCAAGGGGCCCGCAGGGTGCCTCACGCAGGCAGGACGCATGGAGGAGGACGGCATGTTCGGACGCAACGCACGGTGCTGGATGAAGATTGAACGAATCGTGTTGATGTCCCTGATGGGACTGATTGGCGTGCTGTCCTGGCCAACAACGGCCTTGGCCCAGGTGGAGATCGAGTTCGAGACCGGGGTGGTCGGGGCTTCTCGCAACGACCTCGCGGTGCCCGGGGATGCGGGCACCCGCGTGTCGCTGGTCGATGACCTGTCGACCCGTCTGTCGCCGTTCTTCCGGCTGCGGGCCGGCTACCGGATTGCGGATCGGCATCTGGTGTCGTTTCTGTACGCGCCGCTGCAGGTGAACGCGCGGGGCAAGGCGCCGTTCGACATCGCGTTTCACGGCGGCTCGTTCCCGGCCGACACGCCCCTGCTGGCCGTTTACCGCTTCGATTCCTACCGCCTGACCTATCGCTACAGCATCGTATGGCGTCCGGGCCTCGACGTGGCCGTGGGCGCGACCGCGAAGATCCGGGACGCCGAGATTGAACTGCACGGGGTGGATTCGCGCAGCAAGACGAACACGGGCTTCGTGCCCCTGCTGAATCTGCACGTCGAGTGGCGGCCGAATGACGGGATGGTGGGCCTGGTGTTCGACGCCGATGCGTTGGCCGCCCCGCAGGGTCGGGCCGAGGACGTCTTGGTAGCCCTGGTGCTGAAGCTGTCCGACGCGGTGGACGTGCGGGTGGGCTATCGAATGGTCGAGGGTGGGGCCGACAACGACGAGGTCCTCACGTTTGCCTGGTTGCACTATGGGGTGATCGGGATGCGGTTGCGGCTCTAACGCGCGCAGCTGCGAGGGGTTGCGAAACGGCGCATGGCCAAAAGCCCGATCAGAAGCAGCAAGAAGGACAGCGGGCTCGTGGGCTGGGTGCCAGCCGTGCAGCCCGAACCATTCGAGTTGGTGGCCGCGTCGATCGTTCCCTCGGTTGTTGGGGTTGTCTCGGCCGTTGGGGTTCCCTCGGCCGTTGGGGTCCCCTCGGTCGTTGGGGTCCCTTCGGTAGTCGGGTTTTCCTCTGTTACACAGGCCCCGCAATCACCGGGACACGCGGCGCAGTTCTCGTCCCCGTCACACATGCCGTTGCCGCAGATCGGGGCCGCCGGGCAGTCGCCGGGGCAGGATTCGGTGGTTTCGCCCTCGTCGCAGGCGCCGTTGCCGCAATCATCCAGGCTGAACGTTCCCTCGCACGACCAGGGGTGGTTGCCCGACGGATCGCTTTGTGTCGCACCGCCCTCGAGGCACCAGTAGTACGAATCCCCGTAGGAATCGGTGACCCAGGTGCATGCGCTTCCCGCGGGGCAGCCATAGGTGCGGACCTGTCCGTTGTCACAGTAGGCCAGGGCGCCAGACCCCAGACAGCAGCCTTCGTAATCCATGGCCCCGCATTCATGGTCGCAATCGGCCGGACAGCCCGCCGCGGTCTCGCCGAACCAGCAGTATCCGTCCCCGCACGTCGCGCCCGTGCGGATGCAGGCGCCACCCCCGCTCGACAGTTCCAGACAGGCCATGTCCTCGAAGCCGCATCCGCCACCCTGGGTGATGTCCGTGCAGGTGATGGTGCAGTAAGCCTCGTCGGCTTCGACGCCCACGCAGATCTGTCCGTTGGGGCACGCCTGGCCCGCGGAACAGTCGGTCCAGATGTCCCCGGTCGCGGCCTGGCAGTCGGCCGAGCAGGTGGAAGAGGTCTCGCCGCTCTCGCAGATTCCGTTTCCGCATTCCGGAGTCGTCACCGTGCCGCCATCGGGGTCATAGGTCGCGACTTGCTGCAGCAGCCACGCGGAGTTGGTGTCCGCGCGCATGTTGTATCCGTTCTCGACGCAGTACTGATCGCCCGAAGACACGAAGCCGCCGATCATGTATTCGCCGCTGGAATCCTTGACGAATCCCGGACCGCCCGAGTCGCCGCTGCAGGTATTCTTGGTGTTGTACGACGACGTGTAGTTCCAGAACCCCTGCGAATCGATGTCCTCGATCATCAGGGTGACCTTGTACTTCTGACCGTACTTGGCACCGTAGCTGTCGCGGGTTCCGTAGCCCACGAACACGATGTCATCGCCGTCGTATCCGCTGAAGTTGCCCGAAAATAGGCGCGCCGGCGTAACACCTTCGACCGCCTTCTTGAGCACGATGACCCCGACGTCGTGTTCGCCCGGGCTGTTCCAGTCACCCTCGTCATAGTCCGGGTGGTAGATGGCCTTGCTGATCGTGTAGTCGGTCCCGTTGTCCATGTCGTAGCCGAGGGTAAACTTCGTCGGTGTGCCGCCCTTGATGCAGTGGGCCGCCGTGGCCACCACCTTCGACGAGATCAGAGTGCCGGTGCACATCCCGGCGCTGCCGATCCAGATCGCCCCGACCTCGGGCCAGTCACCGTTGGTCACTGCCGTGCCTCCGATGATCGGCGAGGAAGTCGAGGTCAGAAGTTCCGTGTCTTCACTGCCCGCTGTGCATGTCGTGGTGAGAACCGCTGCCAAAAACGCCGCTGCCATCACATCGCGTCGCATGATCCTCCGTTTCGCTGTGGCCGCTGACGCGATCTTATTGATCGCGTCGTTCAACAACCGCCCCTTACCGCCGGGCGACCCGACCCTTTCATTGTAGGAATCGACCGGTTGTCGCGCAAGATACAGGACGAAAAATCCGTCTGGACGGCTGGCTTCGACCAACACTTGATCCTTGTCATGTTTTGGACGGATCGATCCGGTGGGGAGTCTAGTGTGGCCGTATCGGGCGGGTGCGTCGCGTGCTAAACTGCATAATAGTCTCGTCTGCCCCCACCGGGGGGGCTTGGAGGTGCACATGCGGCGCTTTGAGTCTTCGTGGATGCTGGTGGTCTTTGCGCTCCTGGCCGGTGGGCCGGCCCTGGCTGCTCCCGAGGTGGACGAATCCCGCGGCTTCTGGGTGGACCGCTTTGTGGACCTAGCGGGGCTGAACGAAGGCGCTTCGATCAATGTGGCGCATGATGCGGCTGCGCGCATCCTCTACCCGGCCGACGAAAGCAATCCCGGGGTCGCGGTCACCATGACCGTGCGGCCGGTGTCGTTCTCGTCGTGGCAGAAAGTCTATGTCGGGTTTACGGCGTCGAACCTGGGGGACGTGACCGCAGTCTGGGTGCCTGAAGGCGGGACGGCCTTGCCGTTGACCCTGATGACGTCGGACGATCCGGCCTTTGCGGCCATGGCGGACATCACGAACATGCCGTTGAGCGGCGGGGCCGTGCAGGTGACCCTGGCGAATCGCGATGTCGACCCAACGCTTCAGGCCGTCAAGATCACGTGGTCCCCGATGTCGATCGTGCGGGTTGGATTGGCGGCCAGTTCGCCCACGACCTGTTCGGGTGCCGAGCTGGAGTTCCGGGTCCGCACGTCCGTGTCGTTCGTGACCGCCCGCAAGCTGGTGGCCTGGGCACCGCTGCCCCAGGGGGAGTTGCCCCAAAACGCCCGAAATGCGGGCCTGCAGCAAGTCAACGCGGTGTCCTTCGTGCGGGCGAACTTTGGGGGGCTGTACACGGCCTCGAATCTGGATGTGGACGGGGTCTTGGTGCCCGCGGATTCCGTGTACTGGCGCCTTGGCGATCGCCTGGCCGGCGATACGTTCCAGTTGTCGTTCGTGGTGCGGCCGCCCAACGGGACCTTGGCCGGCACGGTCTATTACACCGAGGCCCGCGCCTCGGCCACAAACGCGCCCCCGGCCCACAGCCCCAAGGCATCGGCCTCGGTGACGTCGGCTCCCGTGCCCAAGGCCTACAAGAGCGTGTCCGGGGCGTACCGGATCGACACCGAATGGCGCAGCTACAACGACGAGACCCTGACGTTCAACCTGGTGGTTGCCAACGAGACGCAAAGCACCTGCGGCGAAACGTACTTCCTGCCGGTGGTGTGGGACTCGATCGGGGACCTCGCGAACACCGAAGATTTCGACCCGTCGCGCCTGGAGATCGCCGGGGGCGGGTTCTATACCGAGGAAGGTTTTACTACGTCAAGCGGCGTATGGGTCCCGCCGCAGTCCGTCTACTGGGACAATGTGGCCCCGCTGACCCCGGGGGCGGCCCGGGTCTATTCGTACAGCGTGACCCTGTGGGGCGAGCACGGCAACGACGCGGACCCGAACTTCCCGCTGGGCCGCGTGTTGTGGGATACCGTGACCCTGGCGTCCGGCTTCCGCGCCCCGACCGACCACGCATCGCTGTACGTCCGCATCGGCATTCCGAACGACCCGCGCGGCATGTTCGCCCTGGGCGATCGCATCCGGGGCGTCAGCGAGATCCGGGCCTGGAACCCGGACAATCGCCATCTGACCTTGACGTATGGCGAGACCTACACCCAGCTGCTGCACGCGCGCAACACCGGGGCGTCGGCCCTGGCGAACGTGGTCATGATCGAGAAAGTCCCGGCCCTGACGCAGTTGCAGGCAACGTATCTGCCGGCGGGCGACCCGTCGCTTCCCGAACGCACGACCCGTTACTTCTATGACGAAGAATCCGAGGACCCCTTCGGGGAACTGTTCCCCTCAAACGCGCCACCAGCCTTCTATGAGGCTGGCAGTTCTGCCAAGTGGCTGACCGTGCTTCCCTCGGGCGTATCGCTAACCGACGTCCGATGGGTCGCGTTCGAGGTGCCGCGCCTGGCATCCCAGTATTTCGGGACGCCGGATGGGGGCATCGCGGGGGCCTCATCGGTCACGGCCGAGATGATTCTGCGCGTGCTTCCGCCCGACAATGTCGAGCAATGCCCCGAATACCCGGTATCCGGGCTGGCATCCTTCTCGATCAACGGCTTCATCCCGCTGGGCGAGGGCACGGTCGAGCCGATCGTGGGCGCGGAATGGACCCAGGACGTCGAGGAGGCAGAGGTCATCGGGGTCAAGCCCAATTTGTCGAATCTGTCGCTTGGCTGCTCGCCGTCGATCCGGGAAGGCGCCGGCGAGATCGCGTGCACCGCGGTGATCACGAATCGGCAACCCGGTGGTGCGCAGACCGACACGGCGCACGATGTGGCCTTGACCATGTCGATTCCCGAGGTGTCGGTCAACGGCGTGCCCACGCGCCTGCCGTTCTTGGGCCTGCAGGGGGATGGCGGGACCGTGGCGTTGGAGCCAGTCGGGGACTTCCCCGGACTGCCTTCGCACGTGCGGGTGTCGTGGGAAGCGATGGCGCCGGAGGCCAGTCGGGTCGTGACCTTGCGCCTGCGGGTGCCTGCGGGGCTCGTGGACGGCACCGTGTTCGGGGTCGGAGCCTCGGTCGTGGGCCATGACGACTACTGCGGCACCACGAACGCCAGCAAGCTGACCAACGTGACGGTCCGCGTGTCGCCGTACCTCCAGGTGTCCAAGTCCGTGGCCGTGACCGTGGCCGGGACCGACACCCTGCTCGACTACGGACTAACGGTCCGCAACACCGGGGATGGCGTGTCCACAAAGACCTGGGTGGTTGACCGTGTTCCGGTGGGGACGCGGTTCGTGCGCGCCGCGGACTTCGGTGGCGAGGTGTGGGTGTCGGATGCGGAAGAGCCGGATCTGCCAACCCGACTGACCCAGGATTTCCAGTTTGACGACGCGGTGATTCGAGCCCTGTTCGTGCCCGCGCAATTGGAAGACGGTGCGTTCCGTGCCCCCGGGGTCATGCAGCCGACCTACGTGGCGTTTCTGGTCGACCGGGCGGACCTGAACCCGCCGCAGTTCGGTAGCGGGGCCGTGCAGGAACTGTCGTTCATGGCGCGAATCGACCCGGCGACGCCGGCCGGGACCCTGCTGACGAACGAGGGGTTGGTCACCTGCGAGGAACTGATCCAGAGCATCGGCAACCGCGTGCAGACGATCGTGGCCGAGCGTCCGTCGATCGTGATCGCCCACGAATGCCCCGGGGTGGTTACTTCGGGCGAGGAATTCGACTACGTGCTGTCGTATCGAAACGACTCGACGAACACCGACGTGAGCGCAACCGTGACGCTGCGCCTGCCCGACGAGGTGGAGTGCGTGTCGGTTTCGCATGCGTTCATCCCGGCCCAGGGATATGACATCTGGCCGAGTTGTGCGGACGTGGTGGATCATCTGTTGACCGTGAACGTGACCACGGGCGGGCCTCTCGAATCCCTCGAAGGCGGGGAATTGCGCGTGCGGGTGCGGGGGCTTGGGCAGGCCGCGACCGGCACCCTGCTGACCAGCACCTCGACAGGCCGTGCCGAGGGCGAGGCCGGTTCCGTGTTCAACGTGGCCGGACAGTGCATCGTGGGCATCGAGAACGCGGACTTGACGATCGTGAAGGCCGTGGACGTACTGGACCCCGTTTCGGGCAGCGATCTCACCTACACCTTGCTCGTTTCGAACAGGGGCCGACATGCGGCCGAAGAGGTTGCCATCCAGGACTACCTGCCCGAAGGGCTGACCTACGTGGCCGGGAGCACCCTGGTGACCACGCCCGGCTGGAGCCTGACCCCGTCGAATCCCACGGTCGAACCCGGCTGGTTCGACGGTCGAACGGTGACCGTGCTGCGCTGGAAGGGACTTGCGGGCCCGGCGGGCGTCGGGGTGATGCCCGGCTTGTCCGCGGACGTGATGATCAGCTTCCGAGCGCGCCTTGACGCAGGCCTTGCTGCGGGCACCATGGTCAAGAATTGCGCCGAGGTGGCGACCTCGACGACCGAAGACGCGGTCCTGCCGAACACGGCATGCGCGTCTTCGCAGGTGCCGCTGCCCGACGTATGGTCGCGCAAGACCGCGCAGGCCGTGGCCCTGCCCGGGATGGTCGTGAACTACGTGGTGACCTTCGGAAACGACAGCAAGCAGCCCGCTCAGGACGTGGTGCTCGTCGACCGGTTGCCGCGCGACGATGACGGCGCCGTGGCCGTGCGTCTGCTCGGGGTGCGCCTGCCCGCGGGAATGACCGCGTGGTACTTCGATGCCGGTTTGGGTGACGCTCCGGCCATGAATCCGGAGGACCCGGCAGCCAGCGGTTGGGCGGCCAGTCCTGCAGGCATGGTGCCCACGCACGTGGCCTGGGTGGCCGGCGACCTCGGTCCCTGGGCGGGGCCGTTGCACGCGGAACTGGACGTGGAGCTCAAGGACCCGCGCACGGGGATTGACCTCATCCCGGGTGTGGAGCTCTTCAACTGTGTGGCCGCGGTCGGGGCCGACGGCGCGGACGCGCGCCCGGACAACGACATGGCCTGTGTGAAGACGATCACCCCGGCGGTGGACTTGGCCTTGACCCTCCTGTGCGACCCGGATGGCGGATATCCGGGGACCCTGCCCGGGCGCGAGGTCGCGTACACGTTGACCGTGCGCAATTCGGGCACGGTGCCCGCGCACGGGATCTTCGTGGACGTGCCCCTGGATGCTTCGCTCGAATACGTGTCCGACGACGGGGCTGTGGTGTCCGTGCAGGACGGCAACGGCGAGGTCGCGGCGCCCGTGGACCTGATGAATGCGCCGATCCCAACGGGGGTGGTCTGGGAACGCGAGGGCTCGCGCTACTTCCTGGGATTGAAGGACGAAGCCGCGGCGTTGTGGTTCCGCAACGTCGGGCTGCTGCCCGGCCATGTGGTCACCCTGACCGTGCGGGCCCGGGTGCTGGACACGGTCACGAACAACACAACCGTGGCGAACCAGTCCACGGTCGGGACCGAATACCGGTCGGACTGGCAGGACGGTGATCCCGAAGAGACCGAATCATCCAATAACATGGCCGCCTGCGCCACGGTGGCTTACCGTTCGGACGTGATGATCGACAAGGCCGTGGTCAATGCCACGACCGGGTCCGCGACCGTGGCCGACGGCGGGGATGTGCTGACCTACACCGTGTCCTACAACAACATCGGCGGTGCCGAGGCCGAAAACGTGATGATCGAAGACACCCTGCCCGAAGGGTTGGCGTTCTTGACGGGCAGCTTCTCGGGCCTTCCGGACGACGTGACCGTGCGCTACGACGACGGGACCGGGGAATTCCGCTACATGCCGATCGCGGGCGCCGCAGACCCCGCGGTTCGGGCCTTCCGGGTGGTGTTCGACGACGTGATGACCGCGCCGGTCGGCGGGGTGTTCGGGATCCGGACGCAACCCGACTTCGAAGCGGGCCAGTTCGCGGGCACGGTCTACAAGGCCGATGAGACGAGCGTCAAAAAGCTCGAATTGCGCGAGATTCCGGGATCGCTGGCCGTGAAGATGGCGGACGTCACGGTGGACGGATGGAATGACGTGGTGGTGGCCACGATGAGCAACGGGGTGCAACTGTATGCCAACGACCACGCTGGTAACTTTGCGCGGATCGATGCGCCGGAGATGCAGAAGGAATGCTCCCAACCCATCGCGCTGGAGGCTGCGGACCTCGTCAAACAGGACGGATTCGTGGATCTGGCGGTGCTGTGCGCGGATCGTTCGGCGGTCATGGTGTTTTCCAATGACGGCAAGGGGGGATTCTCGAAGGTTGCGACATTGCCGATCGATGCGAAAGCCTATGACGACGTGGCCATCGGGGACATCAACAAGGACGGCTTCCTGGACCTGGCTGCTAGCGCGATCGATCCCTATCGGCTGTGGGTTTGGCTGAGCAAGAGGGGCGAGGGCTTCGAGACCCTCAAGGTGTTTGATGAGTCCGGACCGGTCACGCAGGTCGAAATCGCGGACGTCGACGGTGATGGGGATGGGGACCTGATTTACGTGCTCGAAAGCACCAAGGACGGCGGTGGTGCTTTGATGGTCCGCCGGGCCAACGAAAAGGGCGAGTTGGGCGAGGCGACCCTTTACGCGACCGGGGGGACCAAGGCGCACGGGCTGGCGACCGGGGATTTTGACGGGGACGGGGACCCGGACATTGCGGTGGGCAACCTCGACCAGGGAACGGTCAACGTACTCGACAACCAGGGTGACGGGACCTTCCTGGCCGGACAGTCGCACACGTTCGCGGGCGGGCTGCCGCGCTTCTTGGCGAGCGGGGATG
>CAYRIB010000085.1:0-11186 GCA_964424165.1 uncultured Myxococcales bacterium
CAAGGACTGCGTGGTGCTGACGCTCGCCTGCGGAAAGTATCGCTTCAACAAACTCGACTTCGGTGACATCGGGGGGATTCCGCGCCTGCTCGACGTGGGACAGTGCAACGACGCGTATTCGGCCATCCTGATCGCCGCGGCCTTGGCCAAGGCGTTCGGCACGGACGTGAACGGTCTGCCGCTGTCGATGATCCTGTCATGGTACGAGCAGAAGGCGGTCGTGATCCTGCTGACCCTGCTGCACCTGGGGATCCGCAATATCCGTCTGGGACCGAGTTTGCCGGCCTTCGTGACCCCTGCTGCCCTGGACGTTTTGCACAAGACGTTCAACCTGATGCCCGTAACCACGGTCGAATCGGATTTGGCGGCCATCCTGGGCTAGACCTCCGCCGTCCCCCCATTCTTCTGCTATCATCGTGCCGGTCTCGGACGTTGGGTGAAGTCTTGTTCGCATCGGCATGGCGAATCGCGCGCTTTGACCTGGGGACGGCCATCCGGACCCGACGGGCGCTGGTGGCTCTGATTCTCTACGTGCTTGCGGCCATCGGTACCGGCGCAGCGGCGGTAACGATCGAGGCTTCGGTGATGGAGCCTCTCCGGTCCACGGCCCGCATGATCGAGAGCACGGCACAATCCCCCGGGGTCGGGAAAGAGAAGATCGAGGAGGCCCTGGTCTTCTTCTTGAAGGACCCGGACGTGGCGCACGAACTGGTCAACATGCCGCTGTTCGTGGCGGGCTTCTTCTGGGTCACCCTGACGTTCCTGCCGTTCTTGATCGCACTGATGTCCGCGGACCTTGTCAGCGCCGAGGTGCGCCACAAGTCGGCCCGCTTCCTGATGCTGCGCTGCACGCGGGAATCGTTTCTGCTTGGGAAGCTGATGTCGCACGGTTTGCTGATCGTGGTGGCCTCAGCCCTGGCGAACGTGGCCCTGCTGCTGTATGCCATGGCCCGTCTTCCGGAATTCGACGGGGCCTCGACGCTGATTTTGATGGGACGTTTCTGGGCCCTGGCCCTGTGCTTTGCGTTCTGTTATCTCTCCCTGGCCGCGCTGGTGTCGTCGCTGATCGACTCGGTGCCGGTGGCCTTGCTGGCTTTGGTGGGCATTCTGATCGGGTTTTCGATCCTGTCGCTGAGCGACCGCATGGCCTGGGCCGTGCCCTCGCACTACAAGCTGGGGTTGTGGTCGCCTCGCTTCGAGACTGCAGGGGGCAGCGTGGCTGCGTTCCTGGCTTTTGGGGCCTTGTTCCTGGGGGCCGCGTGGTACCGATTGCGCAGGAGGGACCTGTGAGCGGCTCATTCGCCCTTCGCACCGAGGGATTGACGCGACGGTACGCGGGCAGGGCCGTGGTCGACGGTCTGAGCTTCGCGGTGCCGACCGGGTCGATCTTCGGGTTCCTCGGCCCGAACGGCGCAGGCAAGACCACCACGTTCTCGATGCTGTGCGGATTCGTTCGGCCGCATGCAGGCCGCGCCTTTGTGCTTGACACGCCCCTGTCGGACCTGCAGCGCGTGCGGCGGCGGGTCACGGCCCTTCCACAGGATGCGCAGTTCCCGGCAAGGCGGACCATCGAAGACATCCTGCGGTTCTACGGCGAATTGGGGGGAATGACGAGGTCGGAAGCACACCACGAAACGGACCGCGTGCTCGCGTCGGTGGATCTGGCCGGCGCAAGGCAGACCCGGGGACAGGCCCTGTCGCACGGCATGGCCAAGCGTTTGGGCATCGCGCAGGCATTCCTGGGACAGCCCGAGTTGGTGCTGCTCGACGAACCGACCGAGGGCCTGGATCCCCGCATGGCCAAGACCGTGCGCGAGATGATCGTGGCCTTGAAAGGCCGGTCGACCGTGCTGGTCAGCAGTCACAATCTGGCCGAGGTGCAGGACATCTGCGACGCGGCGGCCATTCTGGACCGCGGACGGTTGGTGGCACAGGGAACGATGGATGCGTTGACCGGTGCCGATGAGCAGGTGATCGTGACGATCGGGACCCCGATGTCGGATGTCGCCGGGATCTTGTCGGGACGACCGGGCGTGCGGGTTGCAGAGGCGTCCCCGGATGGGCGCACCATCCGCGTCACCCTGTCGCGTGTGCCGGATGTGCCTGTGGAGGTCGCGATCACCGAGGTGCTCAGAACCCTGATCGCGGCCGGCGCCACCATCGGCACGGTGAGGCGGGGCGGAGGCCTCGAGGAACGTTTCCTCGCACTCACGTGATTTGTGCAGAACTCTTGGTTCTGCGCTGCGCGTGGCTTCGAGGCGGCGCTTCGCTGCGTGTGGCTTCGAGGCGGCGCTTCGCTGCGCGTGGCTTCGAGGCGGCGTCTGGTGACGCCGCCCTACAGAAATCTGCGGTCAGTTCTGTAGGGCGCGGTCACCAGACCGCGCCACTGTGCTTCGGCGCAACAACCTCCACAAAAGCGCCAGCAAGCTACCGCACTCCCAAATCCGCTGCTATAGTATCGGTCTGGCTTTGTTTGCCTGGAGGAAGTCATGAACGAACACATCATCCTTGGCGTCCACGTTACCGAGCGCATGCACCAGGTGCAGCGCATCCAGCAGCTCTTCAGCGACTACGGCTGCCACATCAAGACACGCATTGGCCTGCACGAAGTCAGCAATGGCATGTGCTCCGCAGGCGGCGTGATCGTGCTCGAAATGGTCGGCGGCTCGGCCAAGGCGCAGGAACTCCAGGACCACCTGGCCGCGCTCGACGGCGTCTACGTGCAGAAGATGGTCTTCGACCACCCGAAGTAGACGACGCATCGATCCAGGGCAATCGGTCGGGCAGTCATTCCTGAACGGAGACGTGTTATGGGTTCCGCCACCGGTGCGCCGCGCGGCATGCGGCTGCACATCGGCATCTTCGGGCGTCGCAACGTGGGCAAGTCCAGTCTGCTCAACGCCATTACCCGGCAGCAGGTCTCGATCGTGTCGGAGATTGCGGGCACGACCACGGACCCGGTCGAAAAGCCGATGGAGATGCTCCCGCTCGGCCCCGTGCTGTTCATCGACACCGCGGGGATCGATGACGAAGGGGCGCTTGGCGAGAAGCGGGTGTCGCGTACCCTGGCCGTGTTCGACCGAACCGATATCGGGGTTCTGGTGTCGGCCGCAGGGCATTGGGGCGACTTCGAAGAAGGGGTCTTGTCGACCCTGCGCGATCGCCAACTCCCGGTGATCGTGGTGTTCAACAAGATGGATCTGGCCACGCCCGACGAAGCGCTGATGACACGGTTGCGGGCCGAGAAGGTGCCGATCGTGACCACTGTGGCCGCAGCCGGGCAGGGGGCCGAGGAGGTTCGCCGTGCATTGCTGACCGCGGCTCCGGCCGACTTTGTGAACAATCCGTCGATCCTGGGAGATCTGGTTCGGGCCGGGGACCATGTCGTGCTGGTGATCCCCATCGACAAGGAAGCGCCACGCGGGCGCATCATCCTGCCGCAGGTGCAGACCATCCGCGACCTGCTCGACCACGATGCCTGGAGCATCGTGGTCAAGGACAACCAACTCCGCGACTGTCTGGACCGTCTCAAGACCCCGCCCCGTCTGGTCGTGACCGACTCGCAGGCCTTCGCGAAGGTGGCCGCGGACACGCCGCAGGGCGTATGGATGACCGGCTTTTCAATTCTGTTCGCGCGCTTCAAAGGGGACCTCGCGGCCATGGTTGAGAGCACCCACGCCGTGGATCGTCTGCGGCCCGGGGATCCGGTGCTGATTTCCGAAGCCTGTTCTCACCATCCGATCACCGAGGACATCGGTCGCGTGAAGATCCCGGCATGGCTGAATGGCTACGTGGGCGGGGAACTGGCGTTCGATTTCACGCAGGGACACGATTTTCCGGCCGACCTCGAACGCTACAAACTGGTCGTTCATTGCGGGTCGTGCATGCTGAACCGACGGGAGGTCCTGACGCGGCAACTGCGCTGCCATGAGGCCGGCGTGCCCATGACCAACTACGGACTCACGATCGCCTACTCGCTGGGCATCTTTGACCGCGCGCTTCAGCCCTTCCCCGACGCCCTGGCCGCACATCGCCGTGCGGCCGGTGACTTCGTCAGTCGGGCCGCGGGGCGTGCACCTGATGGGCCTGGTTCTGGATTACCCGGCAGCCGGCCGGAACCGCTTCAGTGACCCACACGTTTCCGCCGATCGATGCCCCTCGACCGATTACGATACGGCCCAAGATGGTGGCACCCGCGTAAATGATGACGTCGTCCTCGACGATCGGATGGCGTGCAATGCCCTTGATGGGATTGCCGTGTTCGTCGAGGGGGAAGCTCTTGGCGCCGAGGGTCACGCCCTGGTACAGGCGCACGTTGCGCCCGATCTCGCAGGTTTCGCCGATGACCACGCCCGTTCCGTGGTCGATGAAGAAGGCCTCGCCGATGCTGGCCCCAGGGTGGATGTCGATCCCCGTGATGCTGTGGGCATGTTCGGTGATCATGCGTGGCAGCAGCGGCACCCCGAGCAGGTGCAGTTCGTGGGCGATGCGCTGACTGATGATGGCCAGCAGCCCCGGATAGCAGAACAGCGTCTCTTCGCGGCTGGTCGCCGCAGGATCGCCCTCGTAGGCCGCCTGAATGTCGGTGAGCAGCAGGCGCCGCACTTCGGGCAGTTGCTGCAGGAAGGTCCGCACGATGCGATCCGCCCGGGCCTCGGCATCCGCGGGCAAAGGCGATTCGCCGGTGAAGCAGAGGCCGCGCCGCACCTGTTCCGCCAGGATGCGACGCACACGATCGAGCGTGACCCCGACGTAGTAGCGCGAGGTCTCGTCCGTGACGTCGGAGTGCCCGAAGAAACCTGGAAACAGCACGGATCGCAGCAGTTCCACGGCTTCGACCACGGCGTCGCGGGACGGCAGGGCACGTGTGCAATGGGTGTCGGACGGGGTTCTGAACAGGTCCCCGTCGCACGCGGACAGGGCATCGATCACGTCCCCGAGCGAGGCGTCCTCGGGGCATTGTGGTGAACGTGACATTGTGGTCATCATGATTCTCCTTGGCAGTGACGGGCCACGTGACCGGGGCCCTTGGCAATCGTTCGTCCCAGGGCAAGTATGCGGTTGTGCAGGTCGTCGATGCGGTCGTCGGACGTGGCATCGAGCCCGACCTTGTCGGGGTAAAGGGCGTAGTCATCGCGAATGGCTCGGGGTGTCATGTTGGGCATAAGCACGTTGGCGCCGACCGCGAGTGCGCGTTCGCGGCCGCCGGGCAACAAACTGCCCATGGCCGTGGTCGCAGGGATATGGCCATACGGAAAGACCAGGCGCAGAGTGGCTACCAGACGCAGGGTCAGGTTTATGGTCCCGGGCAGTGCCTGGGCCAGCGGCGTTTCCGGGTGCGGAAGGAACGGACCGATGCCGATCATTTCGACCCCGAAGTCGCGCATCCATATCACGTCGCGGGCGAGCGTCTGCAGCGTCTGACCAGGCAGTCCGACCATCACACCGGAGCCCACCTGATAGCCCAGGTCACGCAACGCGACCAGGCATGCCTTGCGCGCATCGAGATCGTCGTCCGGGTGCAGACGCCGAAACAGGTCCGGGTCCGTGGTTTCGATGCGCAGCAAGAATCGGTCCGCGCCTGCGTCCCGCCATGCCCGATAGGTGCTCTCGTCGCGCTCACCCACCCCCAAGGTGATGGCCATTCCAGTGGACGTCTTGATCGCCCGAATGATGCAGGCCATCCGGTCCCGCGTGAACCACGCATCTTCACCCGACTGCAGAACCACAGTCCCGAAGCCCGAATCAGCCGCCTGCCTTGCCGTAGACACGATCTCCTCGGGGCTCAGGCGGTAGCGTGACACGTTCCGATTCCTGGCGCGAATCCCACAGTAGTCGCAGTTCTTGCGACAGTGATTCGAGAACTCGATCAGCGCGCGCAGGTGTACGTCGTTGCCCACGAATCGGCGGCGCACTTCGTCGGCCGTCGCGAAGAGGCGCTCGGAGTCGGCATCCCCGCAGTCGAGCAGCGCGATGATCCCGTGCTCATCGAGGCCCCGGCCATCGGTGGCCTGGGCCAGGGCTTCATCAAAGGAAATGGTAGGACTCGAGGAGACCATGCAACCGTCCTCGGGAAAACATTACCACTTTGTAATCTTTTCCGTGGCTGCGGTCAAGGCTGGGCGCTGCAGGTTGCCTGTGGATGCATATTTGACCGGCTTTGACGGCTTCAGCGCTCGCATCGGATCGCATGTTCCCCTAGAATACAAAGCCCGCGGATGTCGCGCGGACGGTGACGTGACGAAGAACTCGGGTGGTCGAGGAACAAGATGCGAACAACACGATGCTGGGTCAAAATCAGTCTGATCCTTCCGCTGACGGTCATGGCCTGCGGCAGCGGGGCCGATGGCCACGATGGCGACGAATGCTCGGTGGTGCAAAACACCGATAAGACGGCCACGATCACGTGTCCCGACGGCAGCATGGCCGTGGTCCGTGGAGGTGAACCAGGGCCCACGGGCGCCGACGGCCAGGATGGAAAGCCCGGGGCCGCGGGCGAGTCGTGCAGCGTCGAGCAGCAACCGGACGGATCCGCCCAAATCACCTGCCCGGACGGGGGCACGGCCACGGTTCGCCCCGGTCACGATGGCGCCCCCGGTCAGGCCGGCGCAGCGGGCGTCGATGGGGCCTCGTGCACCGCGCAGGGCAACGGGGACGGTTCGGTCACGGTTGCCTGCACGGACGGTTCGTCGGCGGTGGTGCAGCCAGGCGAAGACGGGGTCGATGGGACCAACGGTCTGCCGGGACAGGACGGTGCAAACGGCGCAAACGGCACAAACGGTGCCGCAGGACAGGACGGCGCGGATGGTGCCCCGGGCAAGGACGGAACGTCGTGCACGGTCAGGTCCAATCCGGACGGGTCGGCCACGGTATCTTGCACGGACGGGACTTCGGCGCTGCTACCCGCAGGCACCGATGGGATGGATGGATTGGACGGCACGGACGGGGTGCCGGGCAAGGACGGAACGTCTTGCACGGTGCAGTTGAATCCGGACGGGTCCGCGACCATTCTGTGTTCGGACGGGACATCGGCCACGGTGATGCCGGGGCAGGACGGTGTGGACGGCACCCCCGGTCAGGATGGTGCGGATGGGGTAGACGGCGCCCCCGGTCAGGACGGGACGTCGTGCACGGTTCGGGCCAATCCGGATGGGTCAGCCACACTGTCGTGCACGGATGGGACCATGGTGGTGATTCCCAAGGGTATCGACGGAGTCGATGGGCTTGACGGAACGGACGGAGCCCCGGGCAAGGACGGGACGTCGTGCATGGTTCGGGCGAATGCGGACGGGTCTGCGACCATCGAGTGCACGGACGGGACCTCGACCACGGTGATGCCGGGGCAGGATGGTGCGGACGGCACCCCGGGTCAGGACGGCACGGATGGAGCGTCCTGTACGATCGTGACCGTGTCGGACGGATCCACGGTCCTGACCTGTCCGGATGGTTCCACTTCGGTATTGACCGCAGGGCGTCGACGCCATGTGATCCTGTTGATCGGGGACGGGATGCAACTGGCCCACGAAGTGTCGGCCAGCCGCTATCTTCACGGCGCGGACACCGCATTGTCTTTTCACCAGTGGCCCTATCAGGGATTCGTCACCACCTGGGACGTGTCGGCGTACAACACCCTGGCGGGTTTGATTGGCGAGCCCCCCTTTGACCCGATGACCTTCGATCCGCAGGTGGGATTCGACCCGTGGCGGGGAGGCGATCGGCCCTATCCCATGATGTTGGACACCACGGCCATGACCGACTACTTCTTTCCGTCCGACGGGTCGGGTGGATTCATCTACGTGGCCACGGACTCGGCGTCGTCGGCCACGGCCATGGCCACAGGGGTCAAGACCAGCAGCGGTAACATCGCCTGGATGCCCGGGGATCCGGCAAATGGTGAGTTGCGCACGCTGCCTGCGGTCGTTCGCGAGGAACTGGGCATGGCCTTTGGGGTGATCTCGACCGTGCCTCTGTCGCATGCGACCCCGGCCGCGTTCGTCAGCCACAACACGTCCCGGTACAACTACCAGGCGATTGCCCACGAGATCCTGTTTCAGACGAAGCCCGAGGTGGTGATCGCGGGCGGGCATCCGACATGGACCGGGGACACCTACCTGTCGGCATCGGACTATGCCGCGGCCAAGACCATGGCCGATGGCGTGTTCGTCGAACGTCAGGCCGGGGCCTCGGCCACCGTGACCCTGGCAGCGGCTGCCGAGGCGGCCGCGACTGGCAACAAGCGACTGTTCGGCCTGTTCGGGGGGGCGGGCGGGTCGTTCGAATGGGGAACTCCGGTCAACGCCCCGGGAAATCCCTCGATTCCTCGCGGCAGCGTCGAGAACCCGACGCTCGCCGAGGCGACCACGGCCGCGCTGACCGTGCTTGCCCAGGACCCGGACGGTCTGTTCCTGATGATCGAGCAGGGACAGATCGACTCGGCCAACCATTCGAACGACTTTGCGCACATGGTGGCGATGGTCGCGGACCTCGATCAGGCGGTCGATGCCGTGATCCACTTCGTGGATCGGCCCGGGGATGCATTGGACTGGAAGAATACCACCGTCATCGTGACCGCGGACCATGCCAACAGCTACATGCGATTCGGGGCCACAACGCTTGGAAAGGGAGAAATGCCCGCCGTTCCCACGGCCGGGTACGTGACCTACAAGAGCACGGGCCACACCAACGAACTCGTCACCATCTACGCCCGGGGTGCGTCGAGCGACGTGTTCTGGCACTACGCGACGCTGTACCCCGGCAAGCCTCTGATTGACAACACCGCCATTTTCCACGGGATGATCGAGGCGGCACGGGCAGGCCGCTAGCGGTTCGTCCTTTGCCCAGGGGACACGCACGTTCCACCTTTTTGACCTATACTACGGTCCGGCCCTGCACGAAGGCTCGTAACGGGAGAGTGATCGATGGTGTTTCGACTTGACGATGTGGAACGAGAGGCCTTGCTCGAACGGTTCCTGAGATACGTGGCGGTGGATACTCAGTCCGACGACAATTCGACCACCAGCCCATCGACCGAGAAGCAGAAGGACCTGGCGGCCATCCTGGCGCGCGAGCTTTCGGACCTCGGGTGCGATGACCTGCGCATGGATGATTTCGGGTACGTCTATGCCACGGTGCCCGCAAGTCGCCATGAGCCGGCCGCAGCAGCGCCCACCATTGCGTTGATTGCCCATATGGACACCTATCCTGGCACGCCTGGCGCCCATGTGAAGCCCCAGGTGATTCGAGCCTATCCGGGCGGTGACATCACCCTGCCGGGAAACCCCTCGCTGGTGTTGACCGAGAAGGACAGTCCCAACCTGACCCGCTGCATCGGACACACCGTGATCACCACGGATGGCACCACTCTGCTCGGTGCGGACGACAAGGCTGGCATCGCCGAGATCCTGACTCTGGTGGCCTGGCTGAAGGCCCATCCGGAGGTGCCGCACGGCCGCGTGCGGATTGCCTTCACCCCGGACGAAGAGGTTGGGCGCGGTACCGAGCACTTCGACGTGGAAGGGTTGGGTGCTCGTTACGCCTACACCCTCGACGGGTCGGACCTCGGCGAAGTCGAGGACGAGACCTTCTGCGCGGATGCGGCGACCGTGGTCGTCGAAGGCTACGACGTGCACCCGGGCTACGGCAAGGGCAAGCTCAAGAACGCCGTGCGTGCGGCCGCGGCCATCATCGATCGCCTGCCCACGCAGTTCCTCCCCGAAACCACCGAAGGTCGCGAATCGTATCTGCACCCCTTCGACATTCGGGGCGACGTGAACCGCGTGGAAATCAAGGTGCTGTTGCGCGCCTTCACCGAAGAGGAACTGCGCGAACGCGAATCGAGTCTGCGGGGTGCGGTCAGCGGGGTCGAGGCGGACTTTGCGGGCGTGCGCTGCGCGGTCACGGTGAAAGAATCCTACCGGAACATGTCCTACGAGATCCGCAAGGACCCGAAGGTGCTGGACTACGCGATCGAGGCGATAAAGCGACAGGGCCTGACGCCGATCAGTCGGGCGATCCGGGGCGGCACCGACGGGGCGCGCCTGTCGTTCATGGGGGTGCTGACCCCGAATCTGTGGGCTGGCGGACAGAGCTTCCATTCGGTCAAAGAGTGGGTGTCGCTCGACTGGATGGCACAATCCGTCGAGACGGCGCTTCAGATCCTTGCGGTGTGGGTAGAGCGTTCGGCACAGCAAGCCCGCTGAGCGGGTGTTCGGGGCATGGCCGACAAGGCCAAGAAGGAGGCGGTATGAACAAGGCCTGGACCTTGGGAATCCTGGCATTCGGGCTTGCCATTTTCCTGGCCATGCCGGACGCCCAGGCCGGCCGCAGCGGTGGCAGCTTTGGGGGCCGCAGCGGCTTTTCGGCCAGTCGATCGAGTTCATCGTTTGGCGGGTCCGCGCGCAGCTCGTCGGGCGGAAGTTTCGGGGGCGGGTCGGGCGGCGGGTTCCGCGGCGGCTCGCATTTCGGGGGGGGCATGCCGGGCGTGTTCTTCCTGGGCGGCGGAGGCAGTGCTGGCACCTGTGGGGATGGCGGGACCTTCATCGGGATTCTGGTCGTCGGGATGTTGATCTTCATCGGGGTCAAGACCTACCGGGCCTACAAGCGCCTGAAGGGCGGGGGTGCAGCCGCACTGCCCGATGGGGTGGGCGCCACGGTGGCCCGGCTTTCGGTCGGGTTCTATGCCACAGAACAGGCGCTGCAACGTGGGTTGAATGCGCTGGCCCGCACGGGCAAAGGGGGAACCCCGGCGGGGGATGCCTATCTGCTGCGTGAAGCCACGGTCCTGATGATCCGGGCGCAGGAGGCGGCTGCGCGGGTCTATTTCGAACAGCATTCGGGGCTTGCCGATGCGGTGGCCGCGTCGAAGCTCGAAACGCTTGGAATGGACCTGAGAGGGCGATTCGAGCACGAATCGGTGCGAGCGGACGAGGGTGGTCTGCGGGAGCTTCAAAACACCCTGGGCACCAGCGAACCGGTCGCGGAATTCGTGGTGGTGAGCCTTGCAGCGGCATTTTCGGGCGGGTCCTTCCAGACCGCGCAGGTTACCAACGCGGATTCGCTGCTCGCCGTGCTGCGCGAATTCGGGGCGCTTGGGGCCGATCGCCTGCTGGGCATGGAAGTGGCCTGGGACCCTGTCTCGCCCGAGGAATCGCTGACCTCGGAAGAGATGGATCTGCATTACGCCGAGT
>CAYRIB010000086.1:0-2636 GCA_964424165.1 uncultured Myxococcales bacterium
CTTCGCACGGATAGCTCTCAGAATCGCCGGATGGGCCCTTCCGGTGGTGATCGTGGCCGCCCCCGTCGCCATCGGTTCCGTACACCTTACCACCTCGGTCCTGCTTGGCGTCATCGCGAGCCTGGCCGGCATCGTATTGGCCCGCTTCGGTGATCATGGCGGACTTCGCGTCACGGTACACCCCCTGGTGTGGGTGGGACTTGCGGCCGTGTCGTGGTGCCTGGTGCAGGTGCTGCCCCTTCCTTCGGGTTGGCTGGCCGCGCTGAGCCCGCATTCAGCCCGCATCCGGGCAGATGCAATGGCCGTTACCGGATCAGTGGTCTGGCCTTCGGTGTCACTCGAGCCCGGCGATACCATCGGCAGTCTGCTTCGGTTCCTGCCCTCACTGATGGTCTTCTGGCTGACCAGCATCCTGGGCACACGGTCCCATTTGGCCGAACGTATCCAATGGTCCGTTGGCGTGGCCGGCATCGTCGTGGTGATGATCGGGGTGGCCCACTGGACCCTGGGCGCGGAACGAATCCTGGGGTTCTATGCTTCGCATGATGCCCCGGGCTTGCAGCCTGCGGCGGGCTGGTTCACGACCTTCGTGAACGCCAACAACAGTGCCGGATTCCTGCTGCTGCCGACGTTTTTGTGGCTCGGCATGGCCCTGGACCCCGAGCGGCGACAGGTACGAGTCCTTGCGTTCTTGGCGTTCCTGGTGTGCGGCACGGGCATCGTGCTGTCGAGATCGCTGGGTGGTCAGTATGCCTTCATTGCGGGCGCCGCGATCCTGATGGCCGTCCGGCTCTTTCTACTGCGCCGCGAAGACAACGAGGAACCGGCCTTGCGCCGGGGTCTGGCTTCCATCCTGGTGTCGGGTATCGTGTTTTTGGGCCTTGCCCTTTTCGTCTGGCGCGTGTGGTCGCACTCCACGGGCAATGATGTGGCCCCGGAATTTGCGACCAAGACCGTGGCTTGGAAGGCGGCCCTGCCCCTGATCATGGACTTTGGCGGCATGGGCGCGGGCCCCGGCACCACCGCATCGCTTCTGCCGGCCACGGGGCTTCGGGTGTTCGACACCTTCTATTTCGTCGAGAATTTTCTGTTGCAGGTGTTGCTGGACTTCGGCATTCCCTTCGGACTCGCTCTGCTTTTGGGCATTTGTTGGTTTTCCAGACGGATTTTGCGCTTCGGATTCGCGAACCTCCGCTGGCTGGGCGTGGTGGTCGGTTTGGTGACCCTGGTGATTCAGAATCTGGCGGACTTCAGTTTCGCCATCCCGGGCGTTGCCATCCCGGCGGCGGCACTGCTGGGGCTTCTGGCAGGTCGTGAGGCCGCAGAGCACCAGACCGCAAGGATGCCCCGGGAGGGGACGAGGGCAGCTCGCATCGCCCTGGTGGGCGTTTGTGGGGTGGTGATCGCGGCCTTGTGCGCGGGCGCGTGGATTCAGCCGCCACGCGACCTGCGCCATGCCCTGGCCCGTGTCTGGAACACGTGCACGCCCCCGATGGCCGACGATCTTGAGGCCTGCGCAGCGATCACGCTCGACGAATCGGCACGCCACCCGGCCAACCACCACGTGTTCCGCATGGGAGGCATTGCGCGGATGCGCCTGGACGACGAGGGAACCGCGGCACGGTGGTTCGATACCGCGCGCACGCTCTGCCCGGCCTGCGTCAGCACTCAGATCCTGCTGGCAGACCAGGCCCTGGCAATGGGGCGCGTGCACGAGGCTGGGCTGCTGTACTGGGAGGCGCTGCGCCTGCAGCCCGCGCATCGGGACGAGATCGTGGGACACCTGCTGAGTCTGAACCTGCCCATCGCGGACCTGGCCGAGGTGCTGTCGGGCAGTCCGAGTGCGGCCGGAATGGTTCCCGGATACCTCTGGCACCAGGGACGTGTGACCGAAACCGTGCCGTGGATGAAGGCGTTGCTGGCCATCGAGGGTCCGGATTTGCGGCGTCTGGCCGCGCTCGGATACCACCTCATTGCCTATGAACGGGACCTCGATCAGGCCGGCAAGGTGTCCGCGGATCTGATGGTGCTGTTCCCCGATGCACCCGAAGGCTACAAGCTGCAGGCGGACATTCAGGCCGCGACCGGGGATGACCTGGGCAGCCTCGCCATGCTGCGCGAGGCGCGGGCCCGGGCCCCCGAAAACCTTGCGCTGGCGCTCGACGAAATGACGGTACTGGCCCGCCTGCGTCGTTTCGACGCCTTCGACCGCGTGACCGACGAGGTGCGTCCCCGCATGCACACGGACCCCTCTCTCGCCTTTCGCTATCACCTCCTGCTGGCCGACCGACTGGAAACTGCCGACAAGCTCGCGGACGCCCTGATCGAACTGCATCTTGCCAGCCGCGAGGCGCCACGCGATCTGAGGCTGTTCTTCATGCGTGCCCGGATCTACACGAAGCTGCAGGATTTCGTGCGCGCGGCCGAGGAATACCGTCAGGTGCTTCGCTTTGCACCGGACAACGCGGCGGCCCAGGAGGCCCTGCGAGCATTCGAGGGCGAGGGAGCTATCGCAGTGCCTCCTGCAGCGCCGTGATCACCGCATCGATCCGCAAGGACGGCATACCCGCGTGAAGGGGCAGCGAGAGCACCTCCTTGCAGGCCGCCTCGGCGTGCGGGAAGTCGCCGGGGGAGTA
>CAYRIB010000086.1:2736-11128 GCA_964424165.1 uncultured Myxococcales bacterium
TCGAGGCGGAAGTTGCCCCCGAGGTGGGTGATGGAAACAAAGGGGGCGCTTGCAGCGCGGTCTGGTGACCGCGCCCTGCAGCAGGCAATGGTTGCGTCGTGTTTCGACGTCTTCCTGGTCGGCATGACCCCGTGACTTCGAAGGCCACGGAGGCGGTCGGCCAAGGCAGCGTCGCTCGTCAGCACCATGCCTCCGTCGCCAGCACCCCCTAGATTCTTCGTGGGAAAAAACGAGAAACACCCCAACTGGCCCATGGTCCCGGCTCGCTGTCCGTTCCACATGGCACCGACCGCCTGAGCCGTATCCTCGATGAGGAACAGGCCCCTCGCCCCGGTCAGGCCTCGCAACGCGGTCATGTCCGCACAATGCCCGTAAAGATGGACCGCCAGCACGGCTCGGGTGGCTTCGGTCAACGCACCTTCCACCCCGGCCGCGTCCAGATTGAACGTCACGGGGTCGATGTCCACGAAGACCGGACGCGCCCCGACCCGGAGGATGGCCTCTACCCCCGCCACGAAACACAGCGGCGTGGTCACCACCTCGTGCCCGGGACCGATGCCGAGTGCCATCAATGACATCAGCAGGGCATCCGTGCCCGACGACACGCCGATCGCATGCGACACCTTGTGCCATGCGGCGAATTCCGCTTCGAACGCCGCGACGTCCGGCCCCAGGATGAACCGATGCGATTGTAAGACCGCCTCCACAGCGGCTTGGATCTCGGCTTGTATCGGTGCGTCCTGCAGCGCCAGGTCACACAACGGCACGGTGGACATCATGCGCCCCCGGCGTCATCGACGCACTCGATTCGCGACGGACTTCGCCGAATGTAGCGACGTCGGCAGGGCTCCCCGGTCCCTTCGCAGAATGCCATGCCGCGATCAAAGACCAGACGCGCCCCGCAGCGGCACACCCAACCCTGGATTCGCGCAGGATTGCCCATGACCAGAGCGTACGGAGGAACGTCTTGGGTCACCACGGCACCCGCGGCCACGAAGCAGTCGTGCCCGATGTCGATGCCGCACAGAATCACGGCACCGCCCCCAATCGAGGCCCCCGACCGCACCCGGGTGGTCTGCAGTCGATCGCGCCGCGAAACAGCCGCCCGTGGCAGCGGATTCGACAGGTTGGTGAACGTCACCGATGGCCCGCAGAACACCTGGTCTTCGAGCATCACGCCATCAAAAACGCTGACGTGGTTCTGAATGCGGCAACCACTGCCAATGATGGCGCCCGGCCCCACGTAGACCCCCTGCCCGAGCATGCACCCAGGGCCGATGTGCGCACCGGCCGACACGTGCGAAAAGTGCCAGATGCGGGTGCCTGCCCCGATGTTCGGGTCACAGTAGCCGTTTTCCACGGTTTCGCCGTCGATGATGGCCGTAGAATGGGCCTGGTAGGGCTTGGGGGTGTCTTGCATCATTTCTCCGTCAGGCAGTGACCACGCGCGAATCCCCCACCCCGAACACGCCCCGGGTGTCCACGATCAGGCGCGCGCCACGCTGCAGCGCGGTCCAATCGATGTCATCGTGGTCCGTCACGACCACCACCGCGTCGTAGCGGTCCAGGTGGTCGAGGGCCACGCTCGTACGCCCGGCCAGGACCGCGTGGTCACGCGTGGGTGGCACCGTGGGCACCAGCGGGTCATGGTAGGCCACCCTGGCGCCCCGGGCCTCGAATTGCTCCATAAGGCGCAGGGCGGGCGCTTCGCGCACGTCGTCGACGTTCTTCTTGTAGGCCATGCCAATCAGCAGAATGCGGCTGCCATCGAGTCTGCCTCCGCGGTCGGAGAGCGCCCTGGCCGTGCGCTGCACCACCCGTTCGGGCATGGCGGCATTGATCTCGCCGGCCGCTTCGATCAGGCGCGTGGGCACTCCAAATCGTTGCGCCTGCCAGGCCATGTAGAAAGGGTCGATCGGAATGCAATGCCCGCCCAGCCCGGGTCCAGGGTCGAACCGCATGAAGCCGAACGGTTTGGTCGCGGCCGCCTCGACCACTTCCCGGATGTCGATGTCCATGGCCTCGAACGCGACCTTGAGTTCGTTGACCAGGGCGATGTTCACGGCCCGGAAGGTGTTTTCGAGCATCTTCGTGGCCTCGGCCGCACGCGAAGACGACACAGGCACCACGCGTGACACGATGGTCTGGTAAAGGTGCATTGCGGCATCCCGGCTTTCAGGCGCATCAGCGCCCACCACCTTGGGGATGTCGGTGGGCACGTGGTCGCGGTTGTTCGGGTCCTCGCGTTCCGGTGAGAAGGCCAGAAAGAAATCCCGGTGCGCCAAGAGTCCACCACGTTCCAGAATGGGGCGGGCCACGTCGCGGGTCGTACCCGGGTAGGTCGAGGATTCCAGGACCACCAGTTGCCCGGGTCGCAGCGTAGCGGCCACCGCCTCGCACGAGGCGGTCACGAAACGCAGGTCCGGTTGGCGATTGGGGGTGAGCGGCGTGGGCACGCACAGAAGGATCGCGTCGCATTCCCGCGTCTGGCACAGATCCGCGGTCGGGACGAAACCTGTCTTCAGGGCCGCCGCCACTTCGGTCATCGGGATGTGGCGGATGTAACTGTGGCCATTGCGAAGGTCGTCGACTTTGTGGACATCCGTGTCCAGGCCCACCACGCGAAAGCCTTGTTGGGCAAAGCGTAGTGCCAGCGGAAGGCCCACGTATCCAAGTCCCATCACGCCGATTACCACATCCCGGGTCGCGACCCGGGCGATGAAGCGTAACAGGTGGTTCATCCCGGCACCTCGACGGACGTCGGAACGCGCCCCAGGGAAACAGGCTCGCTGCGTTGCAGCGCATCGCGAACGGCCTGCAGCAGCACCGCGACCCGACGCACCTCCGGTCCTTCGAAGGGCGTGGTTTGACCCGTTGTCAGGGCCTCGACCACAGCCTGGTACCACCCCACATGCCCCGTGCCGTAGACGTCCACGTTCGGGGCAACCATGCCGGTCGGCACGGGATCGCCATCCTGCACGTCCAAAAGGCCCCAGTGTTCGACACGGTCCAGTGCCACGCCCCCGATACGGACCGTGCCCGACGAGCCGATCACCGTGATGCCACCCTCGAAATTTCGCGGTTGCACCGCCACGGTGGCACTCAAGGACCCGACCGCCCCGCAGGCGAAACGAACGGCCACGACCGCGGTGTCCTCGGCCGCAATCTGGCGCGCCCGCGTGGCCCCAAAGGCCGCAACCTCCGAAACATCGCCCACGAGCCACTGCAGCAAATCCAGATAGTGGCAGGCCTGATTCATCAACACCCCGCCATCCAGATCACGGGTGCCCCGCCAGGCCGCCTCATCGAAATAGGCTTGGGGCCGGCACCACAACACGCTGGCATGGATGAGGCAGACCCGCCCAAGGCGTCGTTCGTCCAGGGCACGCTTCAACGCCACCACCGGCGGATTGAGCCGGTTCTGAAGCACCACGAAGCACCGCGTACCCGCATTGTCACACGCTTGCAACATCGCATCGATCGATGCCAGATCGAGGCCCGGCGGCTTCTCGCACAGCACGTGGCAACCCGCTGCGGCAGCAAGGCACCCGTGCGTCGGATGAAGCCCCGACGGAGTACAAACCGCCACGGCATCGAGCCCTCCGGCCGCCAGCATGGCACGCAGGTCCGTGAAGCATGAGGCACCCCCGGTGCGAACGGCCGCAGTGGCCGCACGGCCCGGGTCGACATCGCACACCGCCGCGATCCGGGCGCATCCGCCCAGCGCCTCGACCGCCTCCACGTGACGCAGCCCGATACGGCCACAGCCCACGAGCCCGATGCGGATTGTGGCACTCTGATCCATGCGATCGTCCAACGCGGTGGGGACCATCCCCGTTTTCCGGTATCATGCGTCAGATGAGCTGGAATGTCGAAGACAGCCGGCGCCTGCTGGCCAACATCCCGGATGCCCCCGGTGTGTACCTGATGCGCGACCGCGAGGGTTCGATCGTCTACATCGGCAAGGCGCTCAGTTTGTCCAGCCGCGTGGCACAGTACTTCCACAAGAGCGGCGACACGCGACCTTTCGTGGCCTTGCTGTCGGGCCTGCTCGACCGGATCGACACCGTGGTGACCTCCAACGAAAAAGAGGCACTGCTGCTCGAAAGCGAGCTCATCAAACGCCACAAGCCCCCGTTCAACATCCTGCTGCGTGATGACAAGGCGTACCTGTACCTGCGGATCGACCCCCGCGAGCCCTACCCTCGCCTGGACCTCGTGCGCCGCCGCAAGCCGGACGGGGCCTTGTACTTCGGCCCACACCACAACGCGTCGTCGATCCGAGGCACCCACGCCCTCGTCAACCGGCATTTCGGACTGCGCACCTGCCGCGACAACGTGTTTCGCAATCGTTCGAGGCCATGCCTCGAACACCAGATGGGGCGCTGTCTGGGGCCTTGCGCCATCGCGGACACAGAGGAGGAGTATGCCCGTCGTGTGGCCATGGCCGTGATGTTTTTGAAGGGGCGGCGCGATGTGGTGAAGCGTCGCCTCGAAGCCCTGATGCAGGCCGCGGCCACGGCGGAAAACTTCGAGGAGGCCGCCCGGATCCGCGACCAGTTGCGCGCGCTCGAGGCATCGCTGACCCGTCAGGCCGTGGTGCTGCCTCGCATGAAAGACACCGACGCGGTGGGCATCATGCGCGAGGGCGAACTGATCAGCATCGCGGTGCTGCGCTTCGAGGCCGGGGCCCTGGTCGAACGCATCCCCTACCGGATCGACCAGCAACCAGCGCCGATCGAAGACCTGATCGAAAGCTTCCTGCTGCAATTCTACGGGCGATCGCCCATTCCCGCCGTGCTGCTGCTGCCGCGTCAGCTTCCGCCGGACCCGCGGGCCCTGAGCCAGGTGCTTGGCGGCATGTGCCGCCATGCGGTCCAGGTACGCCAACCCACACGCGGCCCCGAGGCCAGCGCGGTGAAGATGGCGATGCAGAACGCGGAACTGCTGCTGCGTGAGGCCCTGGCCACCGACGAGGCCCATGAACAGGTGCTTGCGCGCCTGGCCAGCCTGCTCGGCATCCCGGTGCCACGCGGGCGCATCGAGGCCTATGACATGAGCACGTTCCAGGCGGATGCCACGGTCGGGGCCATGGTGGTGTTCGTGCGGGGCCGACCCGAGAAGCGATCGTATCGCACGTTTGCGGTCCGGGGCACCGAGGGGCCCGGAGACGTCGGCATGATGAGGGAAGTGCTTCAACGCCGTTTTGCCCACGCGCCTGACGAGATGCCCCTGCCCGATCTGGTACTGCTCGACGGAGGTGAGGCGCAACTCGCCGTGGCCATCGCGGCACTCGGCGACGCGGGGCTTTCCCGCATTCCCCTGGTGGCACTCGCCAAGTCGCGCGTCACGGACGATGCCAAGGCCCAGGCCGCGATTCATTCCCCGGAACGCCTGGTGGTTCCCGGTCCGGACGGCCCTCGCCACATCGTGCCCCCGCAACACGACGACGGCCTGCGATTCCTGATGCGCATGCGTGACGAGGTGCACCGTTTTGCCATCACCTTCCACCGAAAGCGCCGTGCCCGCAAGGAATCCGGGTCCCTGCTCGACGGCCTGCCGGGGCTCGGCCGCAAGCGGCGCACGGCCCTGTTGCGTCACTTCGGGTCCCTGGCGGCCGTGCGGGCAGCCACCCTCGAGGAACTGCGGCAGGCGGCGGGGATGACGGCACCCGTGGCCGAGGCCGTCTATGCGCGTCTGCACGCCACGGATGCCTCGGAAGCCGCGAACCGGGCGCCCGGAAACGCTTGAAGTACCAAGGCTTTTTTGCTATCCTATGGTTCGCTCTTGCACGGAGACCTCGGGAATGCGGCCTTTGTCATCCTTGCTGGCGTCCATGCTCTTTTCTGCCTTCTGCCTGTTGGGTTGCTCTTCTGCCGAGCAGGATGGCCGTGACGTGGTCCAACCCCAGGACCAGGGCGGCACCATTGACTCGTCGACCCAACCCGATAGCAGCGCCGTCGATGTCATCGAGACCCGCCCCCCGATCTCGACCGAGTTCCCGTCGTCCGAATTGCTCGTCAAGATCATCGGCCCGGCCAGCAACGGGTATGCGTCTTCCGCAGGCAGCCTCGTTTCCCTGACCGGCGTGGTGTTCGGCAACAGCGAGTCGGTGACGTGGTCAATGGCCGATGGGACCACGGGGATGGCAACCGATGCGCCCTTCTGGCAGACCGACGCCATCCCCCTCAAGCCGGGTGACAACGTGATCACGGTCACGGCCCGCTTCGGGGACCTCGAGGCCTCGGATCGCATCATGATCACCTACAACCCGGGATTCATGTTCATGGGTCGTCTGGAGGCACGCCCCCAAGCCGTGTTCGTCGGCGAGACCCAACCCGTATACGCTACCGTGGCCATGGGCATGTTCGGATCGTCGGTCGCGGACACGATCCCTCTGATGCAGGTGAACGCGGACGGAAGCCTGATCAAGGTCGTGGGCAACATGAAGGATGACGGGGACGTGACCGAGTCGGGCGACGAGATCCAGCGGGATGGGGTGTACACTCTGCAGTTCGACGCCTCCTGCTCGGGCATCGAGCCTATCTATCTGCGCGTTGCGCCCCAGGTCATGGGTGCGGGAGGCCAAGTCTACACCGCGTTCTCGCCGATGATGACGATCGAGTGTGTCAACCGCCTGAGCCCGGAGTCGTGCTCGAACCATCAGAAGACTCTGTCGAATGCCCGCCAGGCATACAACGGCGCCCTGGCCAACGGTACCATCTCCCTGGCGCGCCAGGCCGCGGTGGCCGCGCTTGCCGCAGACGCCATGGTCGTGGAATTGTCGGACGCTGGGGACGACAACGGTTTGTGGGTGTTGTGGTCGGATGGAGTGGTCGGGGCGCTCAACCTCGGCAAAGGGAACGAGCGCGGCGGCCATTCCGACCCGTCGGAACCGTTGGCCCCGGCCCGCCTGTCCGCCGCCCTGGTGTCGTCCAACGATGTACCGATCCTCAGCAAGAAGGCACAGTTCCTGTCGCCTTTCCATGGCGAATTCACCACGCTCGACGAGGCCACGTACCTCGCCACCGTGGCCAAGGGGGTGCAGTGCCCAAGCTTCAACGTCCAAGGGCCCTTTCAGGACGCATCGGCTTCGCTCGCCCAGTTCCGGCGCATGAGCGAACACGGCATCGTGGTGCTGGCAACCCACTCTGAGGCCTACTTCAAGAACATGACCCCTGCGGCCAAGGCGGCGCGTGACTGGTGGCACCTCGGTTCGCAGGAAGTGCTTTGGACCGGCGAGGCCGTGGACTGCGGTCGGATGACCACCGCAACCAAGGCCTGTTCGTCGTCGGCCGCCTGCCCGGCCGGCTCGGAGTGCGTGATCACCAGCGCCATCGGCGGCAGCGACGAATGGGCAGACGTGGCGACCGGGATCTGCTTCGATGCAACCCAGGTCGACCTCATGCGCGGGCGCCTGGTGCTGGGCGACCGGACCTATGGCATCACCCCCTCGTTCATCATGCGGCACGCGAATGCCCGGCCCTTCCCGGATGCCATGGTGTATCTGGGCGGATGCCGCACCTACTACAACGGAACCCTGGCTGCATCCCTGTTCGGGACCGGGGCCCTGGGCGTGGCGGGCTATTCGGGCATGGTGACCAGCGATTTCGCCTACCGTCAGGGCACGGCGTTCTTCGCACCCATGATGGAGCAGCAGATGTCCGCGGGGGCAGCCTACGGCCTCGGCATCGAGGACCTCGACAACCCGGGGTCGTACTTCCGGTACTTCGGTTCCCGGAACCTCAGCATGTCCGACCCGGGCATCCTCAACCCGAGCTTCGAGGGCGGCGACCTGAGCGGCTGGGACAAGGACGGCGACGGCCGCGTGATCATGAAGCTCGGAAAGACCGGGCCCGTGGCCGGCAAGTTCATGTCCATCATCTCGACCGGACTGGGCTTCACGGTCGAAACCGGCTCGATTCAGCAGAGCTTCTGCATCCCGGCGGGCGTGTCCGAGCTGTCGTTCTTCTGGAAATACTATTCCGAGGAATTCCGGGAATGGTGCGGTTCCGAATACCAGGACACCTTCCAGGGCACCATCGTGAACCGCCTTGGCGAGCAGTACCACGTGGTCAACCTGGCGGTCGACGACTTGTGCGACAAGGAAGACTGCGACAATGCGTGGGACGCCTGGGGCAGCTTCGCCACGGCCGCACCCGCGCTGCCCACCGAAGCCCGTGCAACCTGTGGCAGCCACTACGTGGGCCTGGCCCAATCCGACGTCCAGTTCGATCAGGGCGAGACGTGGCTCACCCCCTGGCAGCGCGCCACCTTCGACGTCAGCAAGCTGGCCGGGGCCGGTCCCGTGACCCTGCGATTCTTCTGCACGGACAAGGGCGACAGCATCTACGACACCGCCGTCCTGGTCGATCACATCAAGTTCGAATAG
>CAYRIB010000087.1:0-10819 GCA_964424165.1 uncultured Myxococcales bacterium
ATCGCACTGGACCTCGAGCCGGAAGCCGCCTACGAGCGTTTGAATGCGGCCATGCGGGCCTGGATGATCTTCCAGAAGACGGGCCTGTATCACGCCCTGATCTACATCGCGGTCACCGCCGTGCTGCTCTTCCTGATCTTTGTTCCCATGTGGCGCGAACATCGCCGTGGCGAGCTGTGGACCGAGGCCCGCAAGGACTTCTGGATGCGGCGCTTCTCGCTGTGGGCCGCCTATGTGTTCCTGGGCTACGCCACGATGGGCAAGGGCCTGCTGGGGTTCATGCTCCCGGGTGCCCTGCTGTTTTTGTACTTCCTGATCACCAGCGAGTGGCGGGCGATCAAACGGCTCGAGGTGTTGCGCGGCACCCTCATGATGTGCCTGGTGATGCTGCCGTGGTACCTCGGCATGTTCGCCAAGCACGGCAACGCCTTCTACAACCGCTTCCTGGTTCACGATCACTTCAACCGGTTGGGTGCGGGCGTGCACCAGCTCGATTCGGGCAGCTTCGAACATTTCATCAAGTGGCTCGCGATCGGCACCTTCCCGTGGGTGGCGTTCGCACCGCTGGTCATCTGGGGCATCGCCCGGTTGCGGCTGCGCGACGCTTCGCCCCAGTCCCGTACCAAGCTGTTCTTCTATATCTGGACCTTCTTCGCATACCTCCTGTTCACCCTGTCTGCGACCAAGTTCCACCACTACATCTTCCCGGCGCTGCCGCCGTTCATCCTCCTGGTGGGGATCCTGATCCACGACCTCTTGCCCGACCGCACCTGGTGGGGCCGGGCCGTGGCCCTGACGGGCGTCGGGCTGGTGCTGGCCGTGGGCCTGCTGATCCGGTCGGACCAGCAGGCGTTCCGCAACATGTTCACGTACAAGTACGACCGGGCCCTGCCCACGTCCATGCCCACGGACCCGAACGCGACCGTGGCCAAGGATTCGACCAAGACGTGGGAAGACTCGACGTTCTACGAGTTCACGAGTCCCCTGATCAAGGACCTGCTGCAAAACGAGTACCTGGAATACGAAACCTTTGTCACGTTCATCATCGGGGTTTCGATTCTTGCGTTCCTGCTCATGCTGTGGCCCACGCCGATCCGGCTCGGGGGCGTGGTTCTGCTGTGGGCCGGGGGCGTGGCCCTGGCGTTGTGGTGCCTGAACTACTACATGCCCATGCTGTCGCCGGCGTGGAGCCAGAAGTACATGATCGAGGACTACTTCAAGGAATGCACGCCCGAACCGAATCCCCCGGAAGTGGATGCGGCCTTCACGCCCCTGCTGACCCGGATCGGGCTCGGCGGGGTCGCCGACTATCTGGGCGCGCAACCGAAGCGGGTGTGCAAGGAAGACATCGTGGCCTGGCTGATCACCTGGCGCGGGGAAACCTACTACACTTCAAGCGAGATCAAGCCTCTGATGAAGGCGACCCAACTCGGACCGTACCTGGAAACCCTGAACAAGGGCGTGCCTTTCTATGCCCTGACGCAGGGCGGGCGAGCCACGGGTCTGAAGACGGCCCTCGACCGCGAGACCGAGAAACTGCGCAACAAGGGGATCGAACCCTTCGTGAACATCAAATCGTGGGAGGTCACGCGCATCCACGACGAAAGCGCGTATTTCAGCGTTTCCAAGGCCACGCCCGTGACCATGGAAGAGGCCGCGGCCAGACCCGCCACCCCGGCGGACGATCGACCAGATCACGCGCCCGAAGAAGCTACGGACAGTCCGCCGCCCGGGATGTAGGGCGTCGCACCCGCCACATGAGTCCCAGCACCACCAGCAGCACCCACACCGCAAGGCCCCCGGAAGTACGGCCAGCCGCGCAACCGCCACTGGATCGCGGCGGGCCGAAGATGCCGTCGTCCGCGACCGTGCCATCCGGTCCCACCCCATCGGTAATCACCGGCAGGTCAGGCACCACATCCGGGCCTGCCGCCCCGGGGTCCGGGGGTACGATTGCTTCGACCACGTCTTCGGCCACGGCCTCGTCCGCTCCCGGCAGTACGTCATCAGGCACCTCGGGCATCACACACCAGCCCGCGTCACAGGTCCACCCGGTCGGACAGGCAACGATGTCCCCGAAGTGCAGGCAATCGTCGTTGGTGCCCGGTCCGCACAACTGGTACGCCGCGTCCTCCGCGCACCGCCGCTCGTCCGGCCCGCATTCGTCCTCGCAGGGCTCCACGCATTCCCCGCCCGAGCACACCTTGCCGGGCCCGCAGTCTTTGGGCACCTCGAACGCGTAGCAACCATCATCGGTCAGGCCGCACGTCTGGACCGACGCCGCACCGGCGCACCGCCGCTCGCCTTCCACGCACGTATTCTCGCAAGGAGGCACGCACAACCCGCCCTCGCACACCAGCCCCTTGCTGCACACCATGGGTGCGCCCCACGCCAGTGCGCCACCCAGGACCGGGGCCGCGCACACCTGATACGAGTTCTGCGTCGCGCAGCGCCGCTCGGCCTCGAGGCAGGCATCCTGGGCCGGCGTACACGTCGAATACGTCATGCAGGCGTTGTTGCCCTGGACGCAGCGCTGGTTCTCGTTGCAGGTGAAAGCCACGGACCACGCAGACCAGGGGCCGTAGCTGCTGGTCAGGCACGCCGAGGATTCGCCGTTGCACACGAGGTTGTAAGTCCGCCAGCCCACGTCCGACCCGCAATCCGTGCCCCACGGACACCCCCACTCGGTGCGCGGTGACGGGTCGCACACGGTGCCTGCGGGCTTGAACGCGCACCCGTTGCAGCAGGTCCCGCTGGTACAGTCGCAGCCGCCGGGGGTGATATTGATGGTGCGGCTGTCCGAATCGTCGGCAAAGCCGCGCGCGTCGGTCCACGGGTCCCAGTTGTTGTAGATGTACAAGATCTTGTCCGAGGTGTCGTATCCCACGGCCACGGTCGCGTGGCTCGCGTTGTCGTCGCCCTTGAAAGGTCCGGTGAACGCGTAGTACACGGGCTTGTTGGCGTCGATCTCGTCCGCAATATCCCCGGAAAAAGACACCCAGTCGTCGAAGTCGTGATCGAAATCGTAGCCGAGCCCCCGGGTGTAATCCTTGCCCACGCTGGTCGCCTTGCTCGCGATGAACCAGAACCCCGAAAAGCCGCCCTGGTTGCAGTCGATGTCCGCGAGATCGAAGATCTTCTGGGAAGTGGCCCGAAATGCCGGCTCGTAGAACCCGTCCCCACCGGGCAGCAGCCGGGTCCAGGGGCCCTCGCCGCCGTTCTTGCGGTCGTCCCACCACGCGTAGACCGTGGACAACGCGGTCTCCCAGCACACGCAGCACGCGCAGGCCTCGCTCTGGGTCCAGGGCTCGAGCGCCGCGGTCACGGTCGAGGCATTGGCCCCGTCCAAAAACCGCACGGCCGCCGAAGACGTTGCGGGGCTGGCGATCGCCAGGGCAAGCAACAGGGCCATTGCGGGCCACCACGTCCTTGTTGGTCGGTCCATCGTACCTCCAGGGCAGCAGGCGGTTCACCCGATATTCTACACGGCCGCGCCCTGCAACGCGACATGGTACAATCCCTGCCGTCATCCGCCCGGAGGCCGCCATGGCACCTGACCCAACCCTGTCGTGCAACCCCCTGGTACGACGCATCGTCCGTCTGGCCATCGAGGAAGACCTCGGCACCGGCGACGTGACCACCGAATCGCTGATCGAGCCCGGAATGGCGGCCGTGGCCGACATCACGGTCAAGGCGGACGGGGTGGTCGCGGGCATCCCCGTGGCGATCATGGTCTTTCAGGAGGTATCGCGCGATGTGGTGTGCACGCCCCTGGTCGCTGATGGCAGCCGGGTGACGCCCGGCACGGTCGTGATGCGCGCCTCGGGCCCGGCCGCTGCCCTGCTCGTGGCCGAACGCACGGCCCTGGACTTCTTGATGCGCCTGTCCGGGGTGGCGACCCGGGTACGCACCTTCGCGGACGCCCTCAGCGGCACCGCGACCCGGATCCTGGACACCCGCAAGACCACCCCGGGTTTGCGCGTGCTCGAAAAGTACGCGGTACGCCTGGGCGGGGGACACAACCACCGAATGGGCCTCGCAGGCGGAGTCCTGGTCAAGAACAACCACCTCGCGGTCGAAGACGACCTCGGAGCCCTGGTCCACATGGCCCGCGAGCGGGCACCCGTGCTGTCACGCATCGAGGTCGAGGTGCGTTCCCTGCAGGAGGCGCGCGCCGCCGTGGATGCGGGCGCGGACATGCTGCTGCTCGACCACATGAACGACCTTGAGGTCACCGCGGTCGTGGCCCTGTGTCGCGGACGATGCAAGACCGAGGCGTCCGGGGACATGACCCTGACCTCGGCCATCCGCATGGCCGAACTCGGTGTGGACTTCGTATCCGCGGGCAGCCTCACGCGCGACGCCGCGTGGCTCGACTTCGGCATGTACGTCAGGAGGGCATGATGCTGGCCGCGGTCGACATCGGAAACACGAACATCGTGATCGGACTGTACGACGGGGACCATCTGGCATCGCAGTTCCGTCTGGCCACCCACGCCACGACCCCGGCCGACGAATACGCGGCCCTGCTCGAATCCACCCTGCGCCTGTCGGGGTTGCGGTTTGCGGATGTCACGGGCCTGGCCTTGGGCAGCGTGGTCCCGGACCTGACGCCGGTGTTCGAGGACATTGGGCGACGCTTTCTGCAATGCCCCGTGATCACCATTACGGCCGAGACCCCGACTGGGCTCGATGTCGACTACCGTCCCCCGGCCGACGTGGGCCCTGACCGCATCCTGAACGCTGTGGCGGCCCGCCAGCGTCACCCCGGCAACCTCATCATCGTGGATTTCGGCACCGCCACCACCTTGGACGTGGTCACGGCCGACGACCGCTACATCGGCGGGGTCATCGTGCCTGGCATCGCCATGGGCCTCGACGTCCTGGCGCGGCGCACCGCGCGTCTTCCGCGCGTTCCCCCGGCGCGTCCTGCCCGCGTGATCGGCCAGACCACGCGGGACGCCATCCAGTCCGGAGGCTTCTGGGGTCACATCGCCACCATCGAAGGAATCGTAGCCCGCATCCGCGCCGAACTCGCCGGGCCCGTGCGGGTCCTGGCCACGGGCGGGTTGGCCGCGGTCTTGGCCCCGGATTGCAGGGTGATCGACGACGTCTGTCCCGACCTCACGCTCGAAGGCCTCAAGCTCTTGTGGGACCGCCAAACCGGTTCGCGGCCTGCGGCGGGACAGGGAGAACATTCATGTGGGAGCTAGCGGGCGGGGCCCTTTTGATCTTCGGCATGCGTATTGCCGACGTGTCACTTGGCACGGTGCGTCAGATCATGGCGGTCCGCGGGCACGGAGTGGTTGCTGCCCTGATCGGGTTCGTCGAGGTCAGCATCTTCCTCATGGCGATCAGCCGGGTGCTTGGAAAGATCGACGAGCACTGGTTTTACGTGGTCGCCTACTCGGGCGGATTCGCGACCGGCACGGTGGTGGGCGTGTGGCTCGAACAGTTGATCGGACTCGGAACCCGGATGATCCGGGTCATCACGAGGCGCCGCAACGATGAACTTGTCACGAATCTGCGTGCGGCCGGCTTCGGAGTCACGCAGATCGACGGACAGGGCAAGAACGGCCACGTCTACCTGCTGCTCAGCATGGTAAGGCGAAAGGCCGTACCGCGTTTCATCGAGATTCTGAAATGCTACTCGCCCCACGCCATGTACACGGTCGAAGAGGTCCGCTTCAGTCATGGCGGCGTCACCGACGTGCTGCGTAAATCCAAGTAGGTCTTGACACGAGCGATCGGGCTGGTAGAATTACGTTCGCTTTGGACCCGCACGGGCGATTAACTCAGCGGGAGAGTACTACCTTCACACGGTAGGAGTCGCTGGTTCAAATCCAGCATCGCCCACCATCCGATCAATCGCGATTCATGACGATGCGCTGGGGCGTCCTCTCAGCACGCTCCGGCATATTGTCAAGCACTCCTCACAAATCGCTTGTGTGTCCATTTCACTCATGCTATCAGATCGAATGGTGTTCTTTCTTCGGACAGGACACTCAGCGAAAAGTGACTAGGCGGATCAGCGGGTCGATGGGGGCCTTGGATTGTCCCCTACGAGGAGGCGGAGATGCGGACACTGTGCACATTTGCAGTCACTACGCTCCTGGTTGCCGGCGTTGCCGGGGTCGCGAATGCCGGCGAGCTGATCTACCCAACGAAGGACGGCTTTGCGACATGGGCCTTCGAGGACAACTGGCCTCAGAAGGGCGACTATGACCTCAATGACCTCGTGGTCAACTACCGCATCCATCTCGAAACCAACGAGGGTGGACTGGCCACGAAGGCGGTCATCATCACCCGCTTCGTGGCTCGCGGCGCGTCGCTGGTAAGCGGCTTCGCCATCCAACTCCCGCCCGCCGCGGCCAACGTCAGTTCGGCCAGGCTCTTCGAGGGCTGCGAGGATGTGACGCCGCAGGGCTTCGGCGAGGCCGATGGGACGTTTGTCTTCTTTGCGAGCGCCCTCGACGTGCTGCCGACGCCCTCCGAGGACTGCAAGTTCACCAACACCGATCCGACTTGCCAGTCGTCTATCGTCTCGGGCACGGAGATGACCCTCAAGGTGGAGTTCACGAACCCCGTTCCTGCGGCTGTACTCGCATCGGCCGTGAACCCGTTCATCTTCCGGCCCGAGGATAGCGGCAAGCGGCGCGAGATCCATCTTGCGGGCTTTTCGTGGACGACCGGCGCCGACCTCGGCTTCTTCGGTCCGGCTGGCGGCGGCGATGACGGCACGGTCATGGGAACCCCCAGCAGCTACTACATGACCGCAGACCACCTGCCCTGGGGCATGGACATTCCAACCGAGTGGGTCCATCCGGTCGAGGAAAAGAGCATTCTCGAGGCCTACTCGGGCTTCCAGTACTGGGTGAGCTCGGGTGGCGAGCGCGAGAAGACTTGGTTCGCTTCGGCCCAGGGAAACCAGGGGGGGGCGGGCACCGTCTGGCCGTATGGCCAGAACGTCCAGGGCTGCGACTGGTGCCGGGATGTGAGTTGCGGTTCCTTGTGCAGCGGCGGCGGCGAGTGCTCGGACGGCATCTGCGCCCCGGTCGCCAACCCGCTATCTGACGGTACGGCGTGCGGCCTGTTCGGCACCTGCCAGTCCGCACAGTGCGTGTGCACGGGAGACTTCACGGTTCTCAGCAACAACCTCCAGGCCATCGCGGCGGTGCAGCAGTGCGAAAGCATCACGGGCTACCTGCAGCTCCAATACGGTGGCATAACAAGCGACGAACTCTCGCTGCCGCTCCTCAAGAATATCGGCGGAAACCTCAACTACTTCGGCACGCCCACTGACGCCGCCTTCTCATCGCTTGACGCGCCCGAGCTCGAAACCATCGGAGGAAGCCTCTCGTTTGGCGGCAGCGGACCGCTCACCGCAGTCAACCTCCCGAAGCTCAAGACCCTCACGGGCACGATCAACGGCGGGGGCTTCTCGCTCGAAACCTTCACGACGCCGCTCCTCGAAACGGTCGGCGGGATCTCTTTGGGTGGCGTGACCAGTCCGACGCTCTACTTCAACTTCCCGCTCCTGACCACCGTCACAGGAACCCTCAATTTTGGCGGCATGAACATCGACGGGTTCCGCGCGCCGCTTCTGACCACGGTCCCCGGCGACTTCAGCTTCGGCGGCTGCACCATGTCGGTGATCGACGTTCCTCTTCTTCAGACCGTTGGCGGCAACTTCGTGGTCAGTGGGATGGCGGGGCTCCAGGAGGTGAACTTCCCGCTCCTCAAGACCATCGGCGGCGCGTGCAACTCGGGCGGCAATCTCGAGGCAACCAAGGTGCTCCTAGGCAGCCTCGAGAGCTGCGGAAGATTCGCCGGTTTCGGCAACATGCCGCTCCTCACCGAACTCGATCTGGGCAAGCTCAGGACCGTCGGCCTGCTCGCGTCCCCGTTCGAGGGTCGGGACCTGACGCTGGCGTCGATGCCGCTCTCGTCGGTCAGTTTGCCGAAGCTTGAAACGGTCGTTGGCACGGTGAATATCAATACCTTCGCCACCGCAACGGTCATCGACCTTCCGCTCCTTGCCCAGGCTGCTTCCTTGCAGGTCATGGACAATGCGGGGATCACCGCGCTGTCGCTGCCCACGCTGGCGACCCTCACAGAGCCGACCTACAGGACCGTTCTCGCTTACAACAACGCGGAGCTGGTCACACTCTCGCTGCCCAATCTCTCGTCGGTCGCCTCGTACCTGGAAGTGTACAACAACCCGAAGATCCGCACCCTCGGCCTCTCCCAGACGCCCTCGTTCACCTATTTGAGGGCCTACAACAATCCGCAGCTTTGCGTGCCCGACGCGCTGGTCGCAGCACAGTCCGACCCCACGAATCCGAGCGTCGAGATCCACGACAACGGAGCCTGCCCGGCACCCTGCGTCGGCGATTACTCTGTGTACGATGATGCCTCGCTGGCCGCGATCGCGAACTGCTACGAGATCGAGGGGAACCTCGAGTTCTACGCAGGATCCGAACCCTACGGTCCGGTCGTCCTGCCGAACCTCGGAAAGGTCAGCGGCCACCTCTCGTTCAACACAGGCGCCAACGTGTCGAGCATCAGCCTGCCGAACCTGCTGGTGGCCAACACGGCACAGTACACGTCGACGTCGTTCAGCGGGTCCGGTCTGCAAAGCGTCTCGGCGCCGTACCTGGGAACGATCAACAACCTGAACATCAACAGCAACGTGGGGAACCTCAGCGCGCTCGATCTCTCGGGCCTCAGGACAGCGACCGGCAACATCAGCATCCAGAACACGGCGTTGACGAGTGTTGATCTGGGCGAACTCGACACCTTCAAATGGCTGTATTTCTACAACAACACGTCGCTCTCGAACCTCGACCTCTCGAAGCTGCGGGTCAACACGAGCGACTATATCCAGATTGTCGGCAGCCCGCTGCTCACCAGCCTCGCGATGCCCGAACTAACCACGGCTTACGGCATCAAGCTGAACAATCTGGGTCTCACGTCGCTGTATGTGCCCAAGGTCGAGGTGCTCACCGGCTGCGAGCTCAATCTCGAGTACATGAGCTCGCTGGTCAGCGCCAGTTTCCCCGAACTCCTTGGCGTCTCCCCAACGACGGGGAATCTCTGCTTCTACCTGGGCAACTCGCCTCAGCTCACGACGCTCAGCGTGCCGAAGTACGTGTATCAGGCCTACTCCTGCCCGTGGAAGCCCTGGGTCAGCAACCCGAACCCTGCCTTCTGCTTCGAGTACGACTACTGCAGCCAGACCTGCCCGTAACCGATTGAGGGGGCCGTTGCAAACCAGCGTGCACTGACCCGCAGGGATTGACGCAGGGTGGAGTTGGCCATGGGACAGACCCAGGTCGCCCGCGACCTACGTCGCCGGCGACGGGCAGAGCTTCGCCGCCTCGGCTGCGCAATAAATTCACTTCGGGCAGTGCATTGATCTCCCGATTCGAAATCTCTTATCCTTGAGTCCTCATTCCAGGGACGAGGGGACGACATGATATCGAAGAACGGTTCGGTGTCTTTCCGCATGGTTTGTGCCTTCGGTCGGCTGCTGGTCATGGCACTGATCGGCTTTCTGCCAGGGCCTGTCCAGGCCTTTGACATGACGGCGAACATCCCGGAATGCACGGCCCGGATCGAAATCGACGGGGCCGATGTCAAGGACGTGCGCGAGGTCACGCTGCCCCCCAGCGTGTGGGCTCCTGCACAGCCGCAGCTGCAGATCACCGCGCAGGGCGACGGAGTCGTGACCATTCGGCAGGTCGTCACGTGGAACCCGTCCGCCGCGCTGCCCTCGGACGCCTGCCTCGACTATTCGCGGTTCATCCGCTGGGGAAGCCTTGTTTCCGAGCCGAACCAACTGAGCCTCGCGGTCGAAGGGGCGATGGACATGGAAGGAGTCACCGAGGATTCGGCAACCGGCATGTTCGGCGGGCAGATCGAGTTGATCCGGCACTCGGTGAGGAAGCCGGGAGCGGCCCCGGAATGCGACACCGGAGCGGACACGATCGAACAGACCGCGTACTTTTCGGTCAACCTGGGCGTGTTCAGGAAGCGCAATTTCACCATGGAAACAACCTCCGAGATGGTCCTCGGCGTGGCTACCTATAACATCGAACTGGTCAAGGAAATGGACATCCTGATCGCCCGGAGGATTCCCTGGCCCGGGGCACGGGTCACGCCGGTTGGTGAAGGGGTGCGTTTCTCGCCGTCGACCGCATCGACCAACATGGGCTCGTTTTTGGGCCAGGACATGAGCGTGGCATGGTTCCATGTCATTCCCGACCCGCGCATGTTCGAAGATGGGCGCGACGGGGAAACGCCCGGGGTCATCGAGCCCGAGGTCGAGGTCAGCGTGGACGAACTCGAAAAGCGCTACCGGAAGATGCACCTCTCGTACGCGAAGATCACGGCCATCCGAGGCACGGTGGTGTTGCGGGGCGGATTGGGCGAGGGTGAGCCCCTGCAGATCGACGATGTGGTCGCACAGGGCGGAAACATCGTTTTAATGAAATCCGCGGACGGGATCGAACCCATGGTGGCGGTCGAGTACTTCGACGGTACCACGGGAACCGTGACCTTCCAGGCCCGCGAGGGCGAGGTGGTGATGGGTATCGGCTCTGCGGGCGTCGAGTATGCGAACTGGGAACCCATGAAACTGGAGGTCAAGCGGGCGGTCGCCAGCGCACAGCAGAACTCGCGGGCCTGGATGCAGTGGGCGGTCGAGTCGGTGATCATCGACACCGCCACGGCCGGCCTCAGCAAGTTCGGACGAGTCGCGAAGGCGAAACGGTTCTGGTGGCGGCGGACCTGACAGAGCCCGTGTGGATCCAGGACC
>CAYRIB010000088.1:0-10356 GCA_964424165.1 uncultured Myxococcales bacterium
TTCCTTTGGACCGATGCTGCCCACGCGCACGCAACGCAGCCGTCCTGATGGGTCCAAAATGGCCTGCACCGGGAGGGTCGGGGGATTGTCGACACCGATCGCGCTAAAGAAGCGCGCCCGCGAGGCATCGTCGTTCAGCCATAAAAAGTCGCCGCTGAGGCTGCGCCCCTTCTCGGCCATGTAGCGCTGCAACTGGCGTTCGTCGTCGTCGAGGCTCACGAAAACCACACGCACGCGCCCTCTTGTGGCATTGAGGCGATCGGCCCATTCTGCCAAGAGCGGCATTTCCTCCTTGCAGGGCTTGCACCAGGCCGCCCAGAGGTTCAGCCACGTCCAGGCTCCATCGCGCGGCGAGCGGGGGTCCTTCTTGATCAGGGCCCCGGTTGGCACTCCCACCATTCTCGCGTTGGCGTCGAACAACTGATCGCACAACGGACCGGCGTCCTCGGCGACCGCCTGCGGGGTTCGCGGGTCTGGCGCATCCGGAACGGACACCACGGGAACAGTAACCTTGCCCGCGGCCACGACCTGGGAACGCTCCTGCGAAAACCCCTCGGGCGGCGGCCCCTCAAAGCGCTCCGGGTGGATGGCCGGATAGACAAATACGCCCAGGGTAACCAGCGCAGCCAGAAGCAGCAGCCACAAGAATGCCTTCACGATGAGACCTCTCGGATGTTCGCGGGGTAGGGGTATCAAAGCCTGCAGTCAATCCAGGAGATGATGGCACTGCGATTGAGGACCTCTTCCTTGCATTCCTGGTCCGGCCGGGAACTCGCCCACTGACAGAACTCGGTATCGAGTTGTGCGTATTCCTCGCCCAGCCACATGAGTCCGAGCTTCTGCTCGAGTTCCGGGTCCTTGAAACGGTCCTGCAGGGCGAACAGGATCGAGTTCGCCCGCTTGTGAGACAGTTCGCGGTTGCGCTCGGTGGAACCGTCGGCAGAGGCCCGCGCCACCACGAAGAAGTACGATGCCCCGCGCTGATCCGCCCACATCTTCTCGAGCATGGCGCGCGCCGTGGGGTCCAACTCTTCTTTGCCCCGATCAAACAGCACGACCGCCCCACGCTTCGCCAGCGGCTTGAACAGCGCGTTGAAGTCCGTGTCACTGATCTGGGCCACGTTGCGCAGTTCGTGCGGCTGGCAGCCACGGCGCCCGCCCCCGATGAGGCCGCAGTTCGTCAGAACGCGGCGCAACACGGTCTTGAGGTTGTCGCTGCAGTAGTCGACTTCGGCCGCGCTCGCCAGCAGCGGTGCGGTCTTGGCTGCCATCTCGGGCGCAGGCCCCTGTTCCAGGCGCTGCCCGGCCGCTGCCACCATGTTGCGCGTGGTCAGCGAGGTTCCCGCAAGCAGGGCCACCATGATCAAGCCGTTTGCAATCCAGGCCGTCTTCATCGCACAAACCTCCCCCCAGCCCCGTGGGGCCGGGAATTCGTCACTTGCCCAGCAGCTTCGTCAGGGCGTACTCGAGGCCCAGGTCCGTGTCCTCGTCGCACAGTCGCTTGCCGTTCAAGTACATCTGCGGCGTCGACAGCGGCAGGCTGTTGGCCACCGCAAAGTGCAGGGCCTTGTTGAGGCGGATCTGCGTATCCGGCGAGGCCATGCATTCACGGACTTCGGGGAATTGGGCCAGCAACTTCTCGCTGATGCGGTCCACCTCCTTGCGCAAGCCATCGTTGCGGAAGGTGTCCTGTTGGTCATAGATGAAGTTCAGCATCTCTTCGGCGCGTGCCCCGGCACACAACAAGCCCCGCGACAGAAGGCATGCGCCCGGATGAAGCGAATCCTTGAGCATCCAGTTGCACTCCGCATCCAGGGGCAGCAACTGCATCTTGTAGGACAACCCCGAGGCGAACGACGAGGCCTCGATGCGCCGATGCAGGGCCTTGCACGTCGGGCACAGCGGGTCCGTGACCAGGATCACCTCGTTGGTGCCCTTGGGCGAACCCAGACTGATCAGGACGTTGTTCTTGTCCTCGCGCGTCTTGAGCGACTCGCACGAGGTGACGTGCTTGTCGTAGTTCGGCAAAACCGACAGGTAGATCATCACGGGCAAGAACACGGCCAGCCCCATCTCGACGGTCAGCACAATCATCGCAAGGCCCACGGAACCCTCTTCGCCGTCTTTGGCGACACGGCGGTCCGCCCGACCGGACAAGAAGGCCAGGATCGCCCCCACCAGCAGGAGCGCCGAGGCGATGTACGTGCCCACGCAGGTCGTGCACGTCGTGTGGAGCTTCGAAACCGAAATCCCGAAATACACAATCGAGGCCGCGATGGCCACCAGGCCCGCAAACAGCAGGAAGATCCCCGGTGCCATCTGGTGTCCGCGGCGGGTGACCATGCCCCAGATGCTGATGGCCAGTGCAAATCCGAACAACCCGATTGCAAACAGGGAGATCGGAATGCCGCCCCAGTAGCGGTCACGCCACATCGACGAATAGGGCGAGAACATCGCGACCTTGCATCCCTCGGCCTCCTTGTCGAGCTGACTGGTCGCAGTGATTCCCGGCAGCAGCGAGCAGTTGACCGGGTGCAACTGGCGGTCCAGATGCGCCACGAAGTCCGCGGTCGAATAGCCACTGTAGATCAGTCCGAGCAGCCCGCCAACCGCACAAACACCCAAGAAAATCAGGGTCTTCTTGCTCATGATCCCCTTCCGATTCGAGAATCCGTAGGACACCGTCAAGCCCACCGGGCCGTAGTCTATCCCAGTTCCGGCTCAAAGGGGTAGTCGCCGTCATCGCAGCACTTTCATCTCTTCTTGGGACGCTTGCGCCGGTCGCGCGGACACGTTATAAGCAGACGCGTCTCGTGAACGTGCCGAAAGGCGACAGGAGCAATGATGAGCGAGCTTTGTCGAACGCATACGTGCGGGGACCTGAGGGCCTCGGACGAAGGCCGGGATGTGGTGCTTCAGGGGTGGGCTGCAAGCGTGCGAGACCATGGCGGGTGCGTGTTCATCAACCTGCGGGATCGCCACGGCGTCACCCAGATCAAGGCCGATCAGGCCGTGGCCCCGGAAGTGTTTGCCACGGCACGCGACATCAAGTCAGAAAGCGTGCTGAGCGTATCTGGACAGGTGGTCGGCCGCGGGGCCAATGCGAACCCCAACCTGCCCACCGGCGCCATCGAGGTGTCGGCCACGTCCATCGAGGTACTCAACCCGGCCAAGCCGCTGCCCTTCCCGATCATGGACGAGGTGGACGCCAACGAGGTCACGCGTCTGACCTACCGCTATCTGGACCTGCGGCGCCCGGCGCTGGCGCACAATATGGCGGTGCGTGCCCAGGTGTGCCGATGGGCGCGCGAACACCTCGACCAGGAAGGCTTCCTCGAGATCGAGACCCCGATCCTGATGGCCAGCACCCCCGAAGGCGCCCGTGACTTTCTGGTGCCGTCGCGCGTGCATCCAGGCGAGTTCTATGCCCTGCCCCAGTCGCCCCAGACCTTCAAACAGATCCTGATGGTCGCGGGCTTCGACCGCTACTACCAGATCGCACGCTGCTTCCGCGACGAAGACCTGCGCGCGGACCGGCAGCCCGAGTTCACCCAGATCGACATGGAGGTCTCGTTCGCCTATCCCGAATTGATGTACGCCATCACCGAGGGGATGCTGACGCGCATCTGGAAAGGGGTGCTCGGCGTGGATCTGCCGCGCCCGTTCGCGCGCATGCCTTGGTCGGAAGCCATGGAAAAGTACGGCTCGGACAAGCCGGACCTGCGTTTCGATTTGCCCATGTGCACGGTCACGGATCTGTTTGCCACGTCCGGGTTCAAGGTATTCGCCGACGTGGCCGGACGCGGAGGGGTCATCACGGCCCTGCGCGTACCCGGAGCCGACGACTTCTCGCGCGCGGACCTGGACGGCCTGACCCGGGTGGCCACGGACAATGGCGCCAAGGGCATGGCGTGGCTCAAGGTGCGCGACGGCGAATGGCAGGGCTCGGCCGCCAAGTTCCTGGGCGATGCCGAGAGGGCGGGCCTGCTGCAGCGCACGGGGGCCGGGGCCGGGGACCTCCTTCTGATCGTGGCCGACACGGCCAAGGTGGCCCGCCAGGCCCTGGGTGCGGTGCGCCTCAAGGTGGGTGACCGTCTGAATCTGCGCAAGCCCGGCGACTGGGCCTTCGTGTGGGTCACCGAATTCCCGATGTTCGAGTGGGATGATCAGGATCAGCGACCTGTGGCCATGCATCATCCCTTCACGAGCCCGGTGCCCGAGGACCTCGACAAGCTCGAGACCGAGCCATTGGCCATGCGCGCCAGGGCCTACGATTGCGTGGTCAACGGGGTGGAACTCGGCGGGGGTTCGATCCGAATCCACCGCCGTGATGTTCAGCAGCGCGTTTTTTCGGCCCTGGGCCTGTCCGAGGAGGCCGCGAAGGCCAAGTTCGGTTTCCTGCTCGAGGCCTTCGAATACGGGGCCCCGCCGCATGGGGGCATCGCCTTTGGCCTCGATCGTCTGGTGATGCTGCTGTGCCAGGCATCTTCGATCCGCGACGTGATTGCGTTCCCCAAGACCACCAGCGCGAATTGCCTGATGACCGGTTCGCCGTCGCGGGTGGACCCTGCTCAATTGAAGGAGCTGCATCTCAAGACGGAGTAGCCCGATGGAACGAAGAGGCGTTCTATTTCTGGCCACGCTTCTTTGGGTGTCTCTGTGGGTCGGGGCCGCCAACGCGGGAAACTTCCAGACATTCTTCATCGGTGGTCGCGCCGCGGGCATGTCCGGGGCCTACACCGCCATGTCCGAAGAGGCCAGCGTCGCGTGGTACAACCCCGCGGGTCTGGGTTTCAACCGGCGTTCGTCTTTGGACGCGTCGGCTAGTGCCTTCTCGCTGCAACTGATGCGGGTCCCGAACATCTTCGTGACCACGCTGCCGTCGGGCACCTACCGATCCGATTTCAACGTATCGACGTTCCAAGTCGTGGCCACGTCGTTGTCGTACGTGTTCCGGTTGGGGGGGCTTGGCGCCCCGACCGGGCAGGCCGGCGAAGGCGATGAACCCCCTGCTCCGAAGACCACGGCCATCCCTCAGAGCCTGGCCATTTCGGTGTTCATTCCGGAATCCTCGACGTTTTCCAAGTCCCTCATCCTCGACACTCAAGAAGAGGACGTGAAGTACCACCAGAAACTGGACGTGCAGCAGACCTACCAGACCTACTACATCGGGCCCTCCTATGGCATCCGGATCGGCGAACGACTGGCCTTGGGAGCATCCCTGTTCGCCACGTACTCGCTGATCAACTTCCGCGCGGGTTTCAACCTCAATCTGGCCATGCCCGACGGCAAGAACTACTTCGGCATCAACGGCGGGGACCTCACCGTGACGGAACTCGGTCTGGCTGCCGTGATCGGTGGCCAGTATCGAATCACGCCCGAACTGACCGTGGGCCTCACCGTGCGCTCTCCCTCGATGCGCATCTACCAGAGCCCGAGCGGCTACTGGCTGGCCCTGGCCGCCCCCTCGGAAGGCAGCAATGAGTATGAAGAAGTCCCGTTCGAGGGATCGAGCAGCGGGTTCCACCAGTCGACTCCGTTCCGATTCACCGCAGGAATCGCCTACGTGCGGCCGCAACAGTTCGCGATATCCGCCGACGTGGACGTATTCTCGGCCTTCAAGGACGACGAGATGGGCATCGACTACAAGTGGGTGGTCGATGGCCACGTCGGGGCCGAGATCTTCTTGCTCAAGCGCTACGCGATCACGTTCGGTGCCTTCACGGACTTCGCGCCGCAACGTTCGACCGAAGGGTTCGGGGACACCCGCATGGACTACATCGGGGGCACGCTAGCGATCTCGCGGCTGTCCCTGTACGACGTCAGTCACTGCGACACCACCAACCGAATCACGTTCTCGAGCACCATCGGGCTCAAGTACGCGTTTGGTTTCGGCAAGATGATGGGTTTGACGTTCGACCCCGTGGCCGCGCAACCCGCGGTCAATCAGGAGGTGTCGGCCAGTGCGCACGACATCTCATTGATCATCGGGTCGAGCATCATCTTCTAGGACCTCTCCGATTTGACACAAAGGCCTTGCAGGACCTATTCTTGTGCGCTGATTGGAGGGCAATGACGATGCGTCGATGGACTATTGCTGCCGCGTTCCTGTTGCTGGGGGTTCTGGGCTGCGGCCCACAGCAGATCGCCGGAACCATGGTTGCGGATACCCCCGAAAACCGCGTGATCGCGGAACTCGTGGAGCGTTACCGCCAGGCCGTGGAACGTCGGGACGTGCCGGGTATCAAGGAGATGGTATCACGCCGTTACTTCTCGAATGCCGGTACGACCGCGGACACGTCAGACGACTACGGCTACGAGATGGTCGAACAGAAGTTGCTTCCGCTGCTGGCCTCGGACGTCAAGTCGGTTCAGTTCGCGATCATCCTGCGCAAGGTCACGATCTCGGGTGAAACGGCCATGGCAGACTTCGAGTACTCGCGGAAGTTCTACTACGTGGATGCAGGCAAGGACCGCTGGCACAGCAAGGCCGACTTCGGGCGCCTTACGTTCGTTCGGGAAGGGGACGTGTGGCGGATCATCGACGGGTTGTAGGCCGACCTCAGGGCGTCTGCCCCGAATAGCGATCCGGAATACAGAAGCGTGTTTCGAGGAACGGAAGGCATCGAGCCTCTTCGCCGCAGTCTGCGTCGACCCCGCAAGGGAAGCTGCAAAATGACGGCGACCGGTACGAGGACGCCTCGCCCCCCTTTTGATACTGGTAGATCACGCACGGACCTTCGCCACTGAAACACTGGGGATGTTCCCGCACCGCGCACGACACGTAGCAGGTCGCCCCGAACTCCTGGCACTGACCCGACAGCAGGGCCGCGTCGCAATCTTCAATCATCTTGTCGGTCATGGGGCAAGACTCGTACAGTTCCTTGCCCTCGCAAGCCAGCATGGCCGTCATGAGCACGAGGGCCGCCCCGAGGAAACGAACCCGAGCCATTGCCATCACGTCTGACCTCCGTCGCAGGGAATCATTCTAGCCGACCGCGTGTTGCAGTCAAGTCGTCTTGCGCGTGCGGGAGGCGGGCCTTATCATGAGTTCTATGGGATGGCGCAATCCCCATCGCACCGGCCGACGATGGCTCGTATTCCTGCTGATCGCCGTGCTGGCCCAGGTCGGCCTTTTCGGGCTGTTGAGTCATTGGGCCCGTCCGTCCGGGGATCCGGCGCCCTCGCATGAGGCCCGGACGTTGCGGGGAACCGTGATTCCGCTCCGGCCACGCGCATCGGCAAACGCCCCTCTCCAGGGTCAGATCGTGAACCTGCCAAAGCCCGCGCACGAACAGACGCCCCCACCGGATGCCCGATTCCTGAGCCGGCACGACACCCGGGTCGAGCGCGAGACCAAGGCACGCGATCGCGGCCAGCATCGCGCTCAGGAACGTGGGGTGTCGCCCAAGAAGCAACCGGCACCGTTGACGAAACCCGATCACGAAACCCGTCCCTCGAACGAGGCCGCCCAAGAAATCGTGAAAAGCCCGCGGCCCGAGACCCCGGAAGGCACGCGGGCGGCCCGGGTGAATCACCTGGCCGGCGCGGACCGGATCCTGATGCCCACGGTGGACGGACGCAGCGCCATGCGCAATCTGCAGGCACTCGGCGGGGGATTCGTTTCGGACGACGCACTGCTCGATGTGGAAGACGAGGGGGACGAAACCCTTCTGAACGCACGTAGTTTCAAGTATTTCGACTATTTCCAGCGCATCCGCGAGGGGGTGCGACGCGAGTGGGACCCATCCACCGTGTATTCGGGCCGTGACCCCTACGGCAAGGTCTATGGCAAGAAGGATCGACTGACCATCCTCAGCGTGACGCTCGATGCTCGCGGAGGCATCGAGCGCCTGGCGGTTCATCGGGAGTCTGGCTTGCCCTTCCTGGATTCCGAGGCCATCCGCGCGTTCCGCGCCGCGGGCCCGTTCCCGAATCCGCCGCAGGGTCTTGCGGATGCCAGCGGCCGGATCGCGTTCAGGTTCGGGTTCCTTCTGGAGGTCGGCGCCTCGGGGTTCAAGTTCTTCTGGCAGCGCCCCCAATGAGGATGGTCATGCGCCAGTTCGGCATCATCGTTCTGCTGGCGCTGGCCCTGGCCTCGTTGGTTTGGGCCAAAACCGGGGTGGCGGTCAGCACGACCCATTTCCGGTTCGAGGGGGATGCCGGTTCACGGGCCCTGATAAAGAACCTTGCCCGCGTGGCCGAACAGAAGTGGCGTTATGTCGAGCAGGTCCTGGGGCCGGTCGACGCGGCCCCGATCACCGTGATCGTGGCCTCGACCAACGAGGCCATGGCGCGCGCCACGGGTTCGACCCATTGGTCCCAAGCATGGATCGCTGGCGTGGCCCGTCCAAAACAGCGGCACATGGTGTTGTCGGCCCGGGGCGACGGCTTCTTCAACGTGACCGACACCTTTGTCCACGAACTGACACACATCGCGCTTCAAGATGCCACGGCCGGTCACCCGACCCCACTGTGGTTCCAGGAGGGGGTTGCGATGCTGCTGGCCTCCGAGGAATCCGGCGAACGCCTCAAGACCCTGTTTTCGGCCGCGGCCACGAATTCCCTCTTCGAGATCGGCGAGTTGTCCGAAAGCTTTCCGCCCGATCCCCCGGCCGTGCATCTGGCCTATGCCCAGGCCCTGTTGTTCACCCGCTATTTGTTGAAGCAGGGCCACGGCACGGGGATCACGTCGCTGATAGGCATGGTGCGGACCGGCATGCCGTTCGATCTGGCCATCGAAACCGTGTTCGATGCGTCGATTCCGGACCTGCACGCGCGATTCTTGCGGTCGTTCGGACGGTTCGATGCATGGCTCGTGGTCTTGACCAGCAGCGCCGTGCTGTGGGTCTTGTTGAGCGGCCTGTTTTTGTACGTGTATCTAAGGAAGCGCAGCCGGATTTCCAGGATGCGCGAGGCCATGATCGAAGCCGAGGCCGAAGCGGATGCCACGGATCCGCTGCCGATTCTGGCACCTGCGGCGCTGATGCGCGAGGATGAGGAGCCCGTAGTGAACTAGGCGGGAACTGCGGTCTGGTGGCGCGGTCTGGTGGCGCGGTCTGGTGGCGTGGTCTGGTGGCGTGGTCTGGTGGCGCGGTCTGGTGGCGTGGTCTGGTGGCGCGGTCTGGTGACCGCGCCCTACAGGGCGGGACCACCAGGTCCCGCCGCATTCCGCGATGCGTTGAGGCGCGCCCTACAGGGATGAGGCCATCCGCACCAGATCCACGCAGCGCATCGAGTAGCCCCACTCGTTGTCATACCACGCCACGATCTTCACCATTCGCGAATTCGGAATCACCATGGTGGACTTCGCATCGAAGATCGAGGAATGGGGGTTGTGGATGATGTCGGTCGAGACCAGTTCGTCTTCCGAGTATTCCAGGATGCCCTTGAGCGACCCTTCGGCCGCTTCCTTCATGGCCGCGTTGATCTCGGCGATCATGGCCGCAGGCTCGCGTACCTGGATGCGTTCGAGCTCGCACACGAAGTCGACCAGCGACCCGTCCTGCACGGGCACGCGCACGGCCAACCCGTCCAGACGGCCCTGCAACTCGGGGATGATCTTGCCGATGGTCTTGGCCGCACCCGTGGTGGTCGGAATGATGTTCACGGCCGCGCTGCGGGCCCGCCGCAAATCGCCCTTGTGGTACATGTCCAGGATCCGCTGGTCATTGGTGTAGGCGTGGATCGTGGTCATGAGCCCACGCACCATGCCGAACTTCTCGTGAAGCACCTTGACCACGGGCGCCAGGCAGTTGGTCGTGCACGATGCGTTGCTGAGAATCCGATGTTCGGCCTTGAGCGCGCTATCGTTCACACCCTTCACCACGATTGCGTCGATCGCATCCTTCGGGGGCACGGTCAGCAGGATCTTCTTAACCCCGCCGTTCTTGAAGTGGCCTTCGATCTGCTCTCTCTTGCGGAACACGCCCGTGGACTCGACCACGAAGTCGAGGTCGTACTTCGCCCAGGGCAGTTCCTCGGGGGACTTCACGGACAGGACATCGATCGCCTGACCGTTCACAATGATCTGATGGTCGTTGGACTCGACCGTGCCCGGGAAGCGACCGTGGGCCGAATCGAACGCGAGCAGCTTCGCAAGCTGCTTCACGCCCGACGCGAAGTCCTTGGGGTCGATCAGGTCGTTGACCGCACAAATCCGGAACCCGCCCTGTTCGAGCATGGCCCGCGCAACCAGACGGCCGATGCGACCGAAGCCATTGATTCCGACCTTGATTTCCTTGCTCATCGTGATCTCCTTCGTTGTCAGGGGACCGGGCCAGGCCCGGTTCGAAGCGACTCCGGGGCGGAGTTTACCAGCGTGCCCTCCGCTGTCAAGCCGGACCCGGTCCCGAG
>CAYRIB010000089.1:0-10158 GCA_964424165.1 uncultured Myxococcales bacterium
CAGCTACCGTCGTGCCTCATCCCCGGAATCCTTGGATGACTTCCGGCCAGGGCTGCCAAGCAAACGGTCGATCTTGACGCTCACACCGACCTGGCTGACAATGAGAACACGTTGAACCGCAAGCAGCTTGCTGGTCGGCAACGTCCCAGGGCAACTGGCCAACCTGGGCGCGGGACAGACCCGCATCGGTTTCCCAGGGAACAACATGAAGACTGCTAATCCACCGCAGCAGAAACGACCTCTCAGTGGCGAGGTGAACATGCCATGTTTCATCCTGAATGACTCCCAAGTCGAGCGACCCATGCCGCTCGGAATGGTGCTGCTCGACTTCATCCGCGACGAGGCGGGCCTGCCAGGAACCAAGGAGGCGTGCCGCGAGGGGGAATGCGGCGCCTGCACGGTGCTGGTGGGTTCCCTGCAATCCGACGGCAGTGTCGCCTACAAGGCCTGCGCGTCATGCCTTTTGCCCGTGGGCGACGTCGAGCGCTGCCACGTGGTCACCGTCGAAGGCCTGAGTCGCCCTGACCTGACGCTTGTTCAGCGCCTCATCGTGGAGCACAGTGCCTCGCAATGCGGTTTCTGCACGCCCGGCATCGTGCTGTCGTTGACGGGCTTCTGCCTGACGAGCCCCGACTTTTCGTACGCCGATGCCATCGATGCGCTCGACGGCAATCTGTGCCGGTGCACGGGCTACGAGGCGATCCGTCGCGCCGCACGTGCGTTGTGCGATTCGCTCGCGACCGCGGATCGGCGCCCCGAGCGGCGCCTGGAGGTGCTCATCGGTGCGGGGGTACTGCCCGACACCTTCCGCACCATGGCGCAACGACTCGCAAAACTGCCGTCGCCATCGCCGAACCGCGGGGCCGACACCATCTTGGTCGCGGGTGGGACGGATCTGTTCGTGCAGCAGCCAGAGCAACTCGTGGACGCGGACCTGCGCTTTCTGTCGCGACAGCGTGACATGGCTCACATTCGCCGCGATGACAACGCGCTGCGCGTGGGAGGGGCCGTCACGATCGAGGAGTTTCGCCGCTCGAACGAGGTGCGCGAGTTCTTCCCGTCGCTTGAACGCGACCTGCTGTTGCACTCGTCGACGATTCTGCGCAACCGGGCAACGCTCACGGGCAATATTGCCAACGCCTCGCCGATCGGGGACATGACGATCATCCTGCTGGCCCTCGACGCGCGCCTCGTCCTTGGTGCACGGGACGGCTCACGGCGCGAGCTGCCGCTGGCCCGCTTCTTCCAGGGCTACAAGAAGATCGACCTCGCGTGCGGCGAACTGATCCGCGAGATCATCGTGCCGCTGCTTCCTGGTGGCGCACGTTTCCATTTCGAGAAGGTCTCCAATCGCGTCATGCTCGATATCGCCGCGGTCAACACCGCGCTTCGAGTCACGCAGGCTGGCGACGGTACGATCACGGATCTGCGCCTGTCTGCCGGCGGTGTCGCGCCGATCCCGCTGCTGCTCGACGGCCTCGAACGCTTTGTCGGCCGCCCGTTCGACGAAGCGACCGGCGCAGAGATCGCGGATGCAGCCTGCGAAGCGGCGCACCCGATCGATGACGTGCGTGGCTCGGCAACCTACAAACGTCTGCTGTTACGCCAGCTCGTCTTCGGCCACTTCGCGGCACTGACCAAGACAGGTGCACCATGAAGAACACCGACATGGTCATGCATGTGCAGGGGACGTCGCAGTTCGTCGACGACATTCCGACCCCGAGTGGCTGTCTGCACGCGGCGCTGTTCACCTCGCCGGTGGCCCACGGCCGGATCCGTGCGATCGACACCAGCGACGCCGCCCGTACGCCCGGAGTGGTCGCGGTGTTCACACACCGCGACGTGCCGGGCGTCAACGAGGTGGGTCACGTCCTCAAGGACCAGCCGCTTCTGGCCTTCGACGAGGTCCACTACATCGGCCAGCCGATTGCGGTGGTGGTCGCCGAGTCGCACGCTGCCGCGCGGCGGGCGGCACGACGCGTGACCGTGGACATCGAACCGCTCGAAGCGGTATTCGACCCGCGTGAGGCGGCGGCCCGTGGCCTCATCCACGGTCAGAAGCGTACGCTCGCCTGCGGGGACACCGCGGCGGCCTGGGCCCAGTGCGCCCACATCGCAGAAGGGCGGCTCGCGAGCGGCCCCCAGGAACACTTCTACTTCGAGACCCAGCGGGGACTCGCGATTCCGGGCGAGCACGACACCATCAAGGTTTGCGCGAGCGCACAGTCGCCCGGCGCGTTCCACCGTCACATCGCCGAGGTCTTGGGCATCCCGCAACACAAGGTTGAGTTCGAGATCCGGCGCCTGGGCGGGGGCTTCGGCGGCAAGGAGTCCACGGCGGTCTGGGTCGTCGCCCCGGCCATGGCGGCCTTCCTGCTCAAACGTCCGGTGAAGCTCGTCCTCGATCGCAACGAGGACATCGCCACCACCGGCAAGCGCCATGCCTACGAGTACGACTACCGGATCGGGGTCGATGCCAACGGCCGGATTCTGGCCTACGAGGCCACCCTGTACCAGCACGCCGGCGCGTGCGCCGACATCTCCCTGGCCGTCCTCGGCCGCTCGCTGTTGCACACCTCGGGTTCCTATCGGATTCCGAACATGCGCGTAACGGCGATGAGCTGTCGAACCAACATCCCTCCGAACAATGCCTTCCGGGGCTTCGGCGTTCCCCAGGGTACGTTCGCCATCGAGACGGCCTTGACGCATGTCGCCGAGAAGATGGGGGTCGAGTCGTGGACGATCCAGCGCCTCAATCTCATTCAGAGTGGGGATAGCCTTCCCTACGGCGCGGTCCTCGAGCGGTCCAACGCCATCCGATGCTGGGACGAGCTCGACAAAACCGTGGACATCGAGGCCCGGTTCGCGGACGTGGCCGAGTACAACCGACGCCACACCGACACCAAACGCGGGCTCGCGGTGACACCGGTCTGTTTTGGCATCTCGTTCGCGCAGACCGCGCTCAATCAGGCGAGTTCGCTCGTCCACATCTACGTCGACGGAAGCGTCTCGGTCTCGACCGGCGCGGTCGAGATGGGCCAGGGCGTCAACACCAAGATCGCGCTCATTGCCGCGCGCACCCTCGGGGTGGATCCGATGCGCGTGCGCGTGGACACGACCAACACGACGCGCATCCCCAATGCCTCGCCGACTTCGGCCAGCACCGGCGCGGACCTGAACGGCATGGCAACCCAGCAGGCGTGCAACACGCTGCTCGAGCGACTGCGCACGTTCGCGGTCCAGCACCTCGCGCGCCCCGACCTCGTGGCGACGGACATTGCGATTCGTGACGGCGTCGTTGTGGTCCGGGGTGAACCCACGGACCTCACGTGGGAAAGACTGGTGGCCGCGGCACAGTGGGCACGCGTCGATCTGTCGGCACACGACTTCTACGCCACGCCGAATCTCTGGTACGACCCGACCAGCGAGCGCGGCAGACCCTTCGCATACTACAGCTTCGGAACATCGCTCACCGAGGTTCACCTCGACACCATCCGTGGGACCTACACGATTCAATCCGTCGACATCGTGCACGACGCCGGACAATCGCTCAGCACGGTCATCGACCGAGGTCAGGTCGAAGGAGCGCTTGTCCAGGGCATCGGCTGGGCGACCATCGAGCAGCTTCGCTACGCCGACAACGGTCGCATGCTATCGATGGTCAACGCCTACAAGATCCCGGACATCAAGTTCGGGCCGTTGCGCCTTGGCATCACGTTGCTCGAACAATCGGACAACCCCTATGCCGTCTGCAATTCCAAGGCGATCGGCGAGCCGCCGTTCGTTCATGGCATCGGTGCCTACTCTGCGCTGGTGCATGCCCTGCGCACCGTGCGTCGGGACCGGCCCCTGCCTTCGCTGCCCCTGACACCCGAGAAGGTGTTCATGTACCTGCACGGTCCCAACGAAACGCACATGAAGCACCCATGATTTCAGCCTAACGTCGCCTGCACGGCCTGCACGACTTCCTGCTCGCTCGCACGCAGCAGAATCAAGATGGTATAGACCACGTAGCCGGTGAGCAGAATCCCCCCTTCCCATCGTGATACGGTCCTTTGGCTGAAAACGATGGGCAGGCACAATGCCGCGCTGGCCAGCATGATTGGCAGGTCGAACGAGCGGAGCGTCGATGCCACGATGACCCCTTCCGGAGCGATCAGGGCCGCTGCTCCGAGTACCCCAAGCAGATTGAAGATGTTGCTTCCGACCACGTTGCCGACCGCGATATCCCGTTCACCGCGGATGACCGCCATGACCGATGTCGCAACTTCCGGGAGCGAGGTGCCAGCAGCCACGACGGTCAGGCCGATCACCAGTTCCGAGAAGCCGAGCCATCGCGCCAGGGCCGAGGCCGATGCCACCAGCCAGCGGGAGCCAAGGACCAGCAGGGCAAGGCTGGCCAGGATGACGAGGATGTTGGTCGAACGCCTCTTCCATGGCGGAAGACGGCGTGGGAGATCCGCAGGCGCGAGCGGGTTCACCAATTCGCCGGATGGATCTGCCTTGACAGCGGTCCGGAGTCCTTGCCGGTAGCCAAAGCCGATATTCGCGACCAGAAGCACGAGAAGGAACAGCCCTTCCCAGCGACCCACTCGTCCATCGAGTCCAAGCAGCAGGCACAGAGCTGACGCGCCAATCATGATCGGCACGTCGATACGGACGAGTTGCGCAGACACGGTCAAGGGGAGGATCAGGGCTGACAATCCCAGAATAAACAGGATGTTCAAGATGTTACTACCCACCACGTTACCCATGGCGAGGTCGCTCGAACCCTCCACGGCAGCGACGATCGAGACCACGGCCTCGGGTGCACTGGTGCCGAAGGCCACGACCGTCAGTCCAATGAACAATCGTGACACCCCGAGTTCGGTGGCAAGGCGCGACGCACTGCGGATCAGGAGTTCCCCCCCCAACGCCAGTGCCACCAGACCACCGATGAACGCCAGCACCATCATCATCGTTCGCCCCGTCCAATCCGCGGGTCACCCGCCCACATTCGCGAGCCATTCGCCCAGGCGCAGCACCGCCAACTCCTTGGCCTTGGCCTCGACATCGACCGTCATACGCCGCCCGAGCCAGCAAACGGGCACATCGCTCGGTTCGATGAAGTCCGCGTGTCGGCGCGGGTCATCGGCATCCCAGCCGTCCTTCGGCGTCGAGACATGCGCCCACGGATCGCGCCCATTCCATGTCCCCGCGGCGGCCTCGGTCGCGTCCTCGACCGACCAACCGTCCGGATGGCAGCGGTGGTGGTGCACGTCGTAGACGAACGGGATGCCTTCCTCCTGGCACAGGGGAAGAAGATCCGCCACGGTGTAGATGCGGTCGTCGTTTTCGAGCGCGATGCGATCGCGGGCACGGACGCTCAGTCGCGCAAGGTTGCGGCGCAGCCGATCGAGGGCCGCGGCCTTGCCCCCCTGCGCGCCGCCGCCGTGCAGGGTCAGTTGTTCGGCGCCGATGAGCTCGGCCAGCGCCGCTTGGTGTTCCACTTCGGTCAGCGAACTTCGGACCACCTCCTCGCGCAGGGACCCGATCACCACGAACTGATCCGGATGCAAGCTCAGGCGGACCAAGCCTCGGCTCGCGCGGGCACCGGCGTCGGCGAAAACTGCTCGCACTTCGCCGGTGGGATCCAAGGCATCCAGCGAGTAGCCCACCTGCGGATGCGTGGCCAGAGGCAGGATCTCGCTGTTGACGCGAAACGCGCCGACTTCGTGGGCCGCACACCAGTCCACGGCCATCGCCAGGGCCGTAGCGTTATCCGCCGCGATCTGCCGCAGGAACGAACGCTGCTCGTCCGGTCCCAAGGTGTTGACGTAGCGGGCCGTGGTTCTGCGAAAACGGATCGGCACCTCGAGGAACGTGCAGCACAGCCCAAGGCGCAGTGACGACCCGCCGGACCGGGCGTTGGTCGGGCCGTCGGCACCGCCCTGGGGGGGACGTTTCGCGGCCTCGATCGTCCGGTAATCCCGATGCGTCCGCTTTGGTCTGCCGCCCATGTGGTCCACCTGTCCATTCGGCACTCGGGTGATTATACCGAACCCATGGAACGCATCGACGACCAAGAGGGCTTTTTCATTAGCAGGGGGGGGCACTCTGCGGTTCCCAATGGCAAGGCGACGTTGACAAAGCATCGTGGCTTTGCGAAAAGGTGTTCCGCCCGGATCGGGCGCAGCGGGGTGCGTTTCATGAGCCAATCTCACGAAGATCTTGGCGTCGGCAGGATCAGCAAGCTGTTTTGGACCTATTCGCTTCCGGCCATCGTCGCGACCACGGCGAGTTCGGTCTACAACGTGATCGACCGGATGTTCATCGGCAACGGTGTCGGTCCCTTGGCCATCTCGGGGCTGGCGCTCACGCTTCCCATCATGAATCTGGCCATTGCATTGGGCACCCTGGTCGGCGCCGGCGCCTGCGCCATCGTATCGATCCGCATGGGCGAGGGGCGGCGTGATGCAGCGATCCATACCCTGGGCAACGCTCTTGTCTTGAACATCATCATTGGTCTGGCCTTCTCGGTGATTGCGCTGATCTTCCTCAAACCACTTCTGTACCTGTTCGGTGCCAGCGACGACACCCTGCCCTTTGCCCGCGATTTCATGCAAATCATCCTGATGGGGAACGTAATCACCCACATCTTTTTCGGGCTCAACCACATCATGCGGGCCTCGGGTCATCCGGCCAAGGCGATGGTCTCGATCCTTCTGACCGTGGCCGTGAACCTGGTGCTGGCCCCCCTCTTCATCTTCGTGCTTGACTGGGGAATCCGTGGTGCTGCCCTGGCCACCGTGATCGCGCAGTTCGTCGGGATGATCTGGGTACTGGCGCACTTTCGCAGCAGCAGGTCCTACATTCGCTTCGAATCACACGGGTTCAGACTGTCGCGACCGATCATCCGGGACATCTTCGCCATTGGCGTGTCCCCGTTCTTCATTCACGTGGCAGCCAGTCTGGTGGCCGTCGTCATGAACCTGCAACTGGGCCGGCACGGGGGCGATCTGGCCATCGGGGCCTACGGCATCATTGGCAGCGTCCTGATCCTGATCGTGATGGTCCTCTTCGGATTCACCCAGGGAATGCAGCCGATCGTGGGATTCAACTTCGGCGCCCGGAAGATGGACCGGGTCTTTCAGGCGCTTCGGCTCACCATCTTCTGGGCCACGCTGGTCGCGGTTTTGGGGTTCGTCGTGTGCATGATCTGGCCGGCCCAGATTGCCCGGGCTTTCACCCGCGACGCTGCCTTCATCGAGGTCACGGCACATGGCTTGCGCATCCAGGTCGCCGCGTTCGCGGTCGTCGGGTTCCAGGTCGTGGTGTCCAACTTCTTCCAGTCGATCGGACGCGCCCGAATCGCCGTCCTTTTGTCGCTGTCGAGGCAGTTGATCTGCCTGCTGCCCTTTGTGCTCTTGTTTCCGATGGTGTGGGGCCTGGACGGGGTGTGGGCAGCCGGACCAGCCGCCGATCTGCTTGCCGCGGGCCTCACTGCGTTCATTCTGCGTCACCACATCCGCCGAGGATTGCTGCCCGAACCGGCCGGATTCGGTGCGCGTGCCCCGTGACGTTACCAGGCCAGGGTTTCCCAGCCCCTCAAACCACAGCTTGATCTCGCCGACGTGGACTGTCCTAGAAAAAGTGTGGCGAAACCATCTTGTCAGATCTCCGCGGGCAGGATTCTGCCTTCCCGCAGGCGAACCTGATTCAATCGAATGCCGAGTTCGGTTTGATAGCGGCGTACCAGCCGGGTTTCCATCTCGGTCATGATCGAGAAGGCATGCCCGGCATTTCCGGCCCGGCCCGTCCGCCCGACCCGGTGCAGATAGGCCTGACTCTCGGTCGGCACATCCAGATTGATGATGTGCGAGACTCCCTTGATGTCCAGGCCCCGCGCGGCCAGGTCCGACGCGATCATCACGTGGACCTTGGCGCTGCGGAAGTCCTCCATCGCCTTCTTTCTTTCCATCTTGTCGCTGGCACCATGGAGATGGGCCGCCGCTATCTTGTGATGCACAAGCCGCGCCGCAATCTCGTCAGCCCGGGCGTTCCGGTGGACGAAGACGATCGCCCGTTCGGGTGACAGCACAAAGAGGAGCTTGCGCAGCACCTCCGGCTTGTCGCGTTCCTCGCAGACCAGGTAGAAGTGATCGATGTTGCGATTCACCGCGCTGGAGCCCGCGCGGAGCATGGTGAGATCGGGCGCCAGGGCCTGGGCCTCGCGGGTGCACTCGGGCCGTTCGGTGGCCGAAGCGAAGATGAGTTGCCTGCCCGCCGTGGCTGCCTCAACGATCCGGCGAACCAGATTCAGACAATCGCGGCCCAGCATCCGATCCGCCTCGTCGATAACGATGGTTGCGAGCCCCTTGGGCTTCAGCTTGTTCATGCCCATCAGGTCGAGGATTCGGCCCGGCGATCCGATGACGATCGACGGCTTCTTCTTGAGCTTGTCGATCTGCCGCGTCATGCCCGCACCGCCGATGATCAACGCGGAGGTCACGGGCATCCCGGAGTTCTGTGCCAGAAGGGATGCGGCCCGGTGGATCTGGATGGCCAGTTCATGGCTCGGCGCCAGCACGATGGCCTGGGTCGCCTTCAGTGTGGGGTTGATCCGGCAGAAGAGGGGCAGCAGATACGCCAGCGTCTTACCGGTCCCGGTCTCTGAATGGAGGTAGACACTCCGTCCGGCCAGCAGCAGTGGCAACGCCTCGACCTGGATGGGCGTAGGTTCGCTGATCTCCTGCTTCTGCAGTCCCGTCACGAGAGGCTGCGGGATTTTCAGGTCGAGAAATGTCATGGTCCTCCTAGATAAAATCAGGATTGGAGCCTGGCCGCAGACACTCCTGTTGCGGGCCTCAATCTACCGTCGCACCTTCAGCCCGTCAAGCCTCAAGAAGGCCGAACCTCCCCCGGGTGGTGGTTTGCGCCGGACATGCGGTCGTGATAGGGAAATTGGAATCGCTGAATTGACAGCCCTTGGCGTCCTTCTGCATCCGGGTGACAATCAGTGTGGTTTCTGATGGCTCTCATGACTGGAGGATTCCCATGCCGCACGAAGACAATGAGAAGTCCCCAACGTTCACGCACGGACAGGCCCTGGATCTGGTGGCATACCAGGTCGGCGCCGTGGTGAGCCGAGAGATCGTGAAGAAAAAGACCGGCAACGTCACGGCATTCGCGTTCGATCAGGGCCAGGGCCTGAGCGAACACACGGCCCCGTTCGATGCGCTCGTGCATGTGATCGACGGGATGGCCGAGATCGTGATCGGTGGAATGGCTCACCAGGTCAGCCAGGGTGGGATGATCTTGATGCCCGCCAATGTACCGCATGCGCTCAAGGCGGTCGAGCGGTTCAAGATGCTGCTGATCATGATCCGCGAGCCGGTCGCCTAGGTTTCCGTGCCGCCTGCCGCCCAGGGGAATCAGACGATGCGGCACGCTTCGTCGAAGTCGAGCCTGGGGGCCCGCGGGTACAGCTTCGCGTGGTCGCCGTGGCCGAGGTTCAACAGGAAGATCGACCTGCATCGGCCGTCCGGGAAGAACTCGGCGTCGACCTTGGCGGCATCGAAGCCTGCCATGGGCCCGCAATCCAGGCCCAGGCCGCGAGCAGCCAGGATGATGTAGCCACCTTGCAGCGTGGCACTCAGCGTGGCCATGTGCGTTTGGGCCTCGGGGTTCATGCCCGCGATCTGCTGATCTGCGCCGGGCATGTGGGGCACCAACTTCTTGAGGTGGGTGTAGAAATGGGTGTCATAGGCAACGATAACGGTCACGGGCGCGGCCATGGTCTTGTCCACATTGCCCGGGGCAAGTGCAGGACGCAGCCGCTCCTTGGCCTCGCGGCTCTTGACGAACACCAGCCGCACCGGCTGGCAGTTCATGGCAGTCGGGGCCATGCGGGCCAGTTCGTACAAGCGTCGCAGCACCGCGTCGTCGACCGGCTCATCAAGCCAGTGGTAGTGGGTTTGTGCGTCCACCAGGAGCAGGCGCCAGGCCGCTTCGTCGAGGATCGTCATGTCGTGGTCTCCGCAAAACGTCTGGATCAGGGTAGGCCTGGCAGCGGGGTTGTCAAGGGGTGGGGCGCCAAAGGGGGCCCCTGCTTGTTCGACGGTGGCACCGATGATAGCCTTTCGTTTGAAGCATGGTGAATGGACCTGCGAGCGGTCG
>CAYRIB010000090.1:0-10117 GCA_964424165.1 uncultured Myxococcales bacterium
TGGACGCGGAGACAGAAATTGGGACCGGTTTTCCTCCTCAAAGCGATGAGGCGTATCCGGGCTGACGACCACGCATCGCTGCGCGCCGACCTCCTCTCATGCGGTTGGCCTGCCTTTCGAAGCCACCCCGACGTTCTAGCGAATCATGGGTTCTTCGCCCCCACCTCGTGATTTCAATCACCCCGTGGTATTCGAACGTCGGGAGTCCTGTCCATTTCCATGAGACAAGACCCCTTCCAGGCTTTCGCCCCGCTCCAGAGTATGACCCGGAACCCCTGCCGCGTACGATGACGCGGGCCGCTTTCTCGAGGTTTATGCCCCCACAGCGCAATCCTTCCATCAAGAGCAACCACCCCCGGGCTTGCCTCCCCCGGGTCACGTGACGTCCTCGCCCTTTCGACGGGCCCCGACGTTTTCCTCCCTCGATGGTCTCCCGAACATGTTTCAGTCCGGCGCGCTCACGGGGTTCACCCTTCAGAGCTTGCCCAACCAAGGACCGTCCGGACCTCTCGGTCCGTCCGCCCCTCTTGCGATTCGGCTTCCGTGAGGAGGCCGTCGCTTCAGGGGTTTGTCGTGCCTTGGAGGTTGGACAGGACGCGCCAGAATCTCTTCTGGTGGTGCCCCTGTCTGGCTCTCCTGGGTTTCTTCCTCCTTGGGGCTTTCCCCTTGCCCGAACTCGGTTCGCGTCCCTTTCAGGACACGAATCTCCTTTCTTGTACTTCAGGAAAGCTCCCGGTCTGGGTTCCCAACCCTGTACTCCAAAGTGTCAAAGAACCGGTAAGTTGGCTTGCCTCTTCCGAGGCTGCCGGCCCCTACGAGGTTTTCGTCCTCGTCTTCTTCGGGGGCACAAGTCCCGCCGAAAAAGTTTCGGACCCGATCGCCAACCCCTGTCTCCGTGTCCAATGGTCAGTATCGAACTCCAGAATTTCCGTGTCAAGCACTTTTTTTTTGATCGCTGATTCCTTGTGTTTTCGCCTTGTCCGCGCGTGTTTGCGTGTGCTAACATCCGCATTGACCTTGCGCTTTCGTCATGATCGCTCTCTTTTTCGGGGAACCATGGTCTTCTCGTGCCTGAACTGCGGGGCCCGATACCGGATAGCCGAGGATCGGCTGTCGGGCAAGGTCTTGCGCTTCGTCTGCCGCAAGTGCGATGCGGCCCATCTGTTGAAGGATCCTTCGCTCGGAGGCCAGACGATCGCCCTGGTCGACACCCGCGACGAGGCGGCTCGACGGACCGCAGGGGCCGCACGCCCCCCCCAGGGCCATTCCGCCCGCAGCGGAGGCCGCCCGCCAGTATCGGCGCCCCCTTCACTCGCGACGCCTGTTGAGTCCGCTTCTCGCCCCCCGCGCGAGGACACCTGGTTCGCGATCAAGCGCGGACAGCGATTGGGGCCGTTCTTGTCCTCGGATCTCTTGCGTCTTCTATCCGAAGGGACCCTTCACGAGCGTTCGTTCGTATGGCGACCCACCATGTCCGCCTGGACACGACTCATCGAGGTGCCTGAGCTTGCCGAGGTGCTTCGCCAATTCCGGGCGAATTCGCACCAGCCACCGCCCCTGCCTCCCGAGGCCCGAACAACCAGCGAGACGCGCAAGGACCCTTGGCACGAACAAACTGCCCCGTTCTTTCCCGGCGCCGCGCCGAGCGTGCTGGAACAGGACGCCCACGAACAGACTGCCGGGTTCTTTCCCGACGCCCTGCCCGGCGCCCACATGGACCCCGACGACACGGCTCCGATGTCCTTCGAGGATGGTGGCCTCGACCTCTTTGCGCCCATGCAACCCGACCTCGCCGAGACCGCCGAGGAAGTGCGTTTCTTCGATGATCCGAAGCCGTTGATTCCACAAGCCCGCCAGGAGCCTGCGGTAGTGCCGCCCCCGCCCGAGACCGCCCAGGGATCGGACACCTCCTCGCAGACGGCGATTCCGGATTTCAGCGTCCTGATGCGTATCGGCCAGAACACACGACGGCGCCTCTTCATCTGGTTGGGCCTGGCGGGCGTTGCGCTGGTGGTGCTGGTGTTGGTCTTTCTCTTCCTGTTTGCGAGGCATGACCCATCGAACGTCCTGGCAGGCGGCGAGTCCGAACCGAGTGTTGGCGAGGCGGCCCTTCCCACACAACGCCAGGAGGTCCCCGAAACGCCCGAACAGAGGATGGCCCGGGAGCGCGAGATCGAGGCCCGGCGCCAGGAGGATGCGGCTCGTTTCCGTCTGCCATCCGTTGGCGCCCCGCGAGCCGCGGCCGTTGAGACCCCGGTCACGCCGTCGTCGCCAACCGCTGCGGTAATGCGTAACCCACCGTCCGTGGGCACCCTGGATCGCGGAACCCAGGAGGACTTCGCACGCTATGGCAAGCTGCTGGACACCGGCACCGTGAAACGGGATGATGTGTCCATGGAGGTGAAGCCCAAGGTGCTGACCGACATGCCGAAACAGGACCTCGCGAGCAAAGGCGGCATGGACCAGTTCATGTCGGGCAAGCTGCGCAAGTTCGCAGACTGCAAGGCGCGCATGACCAAGCCGACCGATCTGCCTGTGAAGGTGGGACTGTCGTTCGACATCGACGAGCAGGGTCGGGTGGGCGGAATCGTGGTGGATCAGCAGGGCGGCTCCCGTGACGAAGGGTTGGACCGTTGTGTCCGTCACATCGTCGGGTCCTGGGCGTTTCCGTCGTCGGGCGAGTCGATCCGTTACAAGACGACACTGATGCTCTAAGGAGGAAGACCATGCGCAAATCCATGTGGCTCGGGGCAAGCATTCTGACCGCGGTATTCTGTCTGCTGGCGGCCCGCCCACTGATGGCCGGCAACGACACCAAGCGAACCATGGAGTTCTTGGGCTTCACCGAGGACGGCAAAAAGTATCTGCTCAGGATTTCCGACGCCAACACGGGCGACTTCTTCTCGGTCCGTTCGTTCGAGACGGGCAAACAAATCCAGGGGGTTCCGATCGAAAACCCGAAAGAAGAGAAGAAACTCCTGGAGGAAACCCGCAAGAAGCACAAGATCACCGATAAGGGGGTCGAGGGCCTCACCTCTCCCGATGAGCGTTACAGCATCATCGCGATACCCAAGGGGGACCAGTTCCAGCTCAATCTGATGCGCGGAGAGCGCACCGCGAAGTTCCAGACAATCGAACTCGCGAAAAGCGAAAAGGGCACAGTCGCCAAGGGGATGCTCAAGGGCGTTCACTGGTCCAAGGACTGCAAGCGAATCGTAGTGATCCTGCACCAGACGCTGTTGGACGACAACGGCATTGATGCCGACGAGGCCCGTCCGTTCGAGATGCTGGTTGGCAGCCTCAACTGGAAGTAGCACGAACAATGCGTCGTTTTGCGAGCAGATTCGACAACGGAATGCCCGGCGGCTACCCGGTCTGGGTCCGGGTCGTGTTCCTGGTCATGCTTCTGGGTCTGGTTTTGTGGCTCCAGGCCAAGATGGGGGACCCTTCGTCCGGGTGCTACCGGCTCTTCGATTCCGAACCGATGGAGACTTTGCAATGATGACGTATCCCATGTTTGATCGGGTCCGACTTCGCCGATTCCGTGCCACAGGCCGCGCGGTTGCGCTGGCCATCCTGGCCCTCATGGCCATGGTTGCCTGCAGCAGCAAGAGCAGCATCTCGTCGGCACCCCAGATCGAGGTGGAACCGGCCACGCTGACCCCGGTGATCGACGAGGGAGCCCTGGTGGTGGGCGAGACCTTTGCCTACAACATCCGGGTCTACAACACCGGGGTCGAGCCACTCACCGTGAACAAGCCATCCCTCGCCTACACTCCCTGCGCCAGCGAGGAGGGGTCCTTGGGACCGGCATTCACCCTCAGCTATTCCTCGGATCTGGCCTTCCCGGTCGAGCTCGCGCCCCAAGGCAAGGGCGGGCAGACCCGCGAAGATTTCGTACTGACCGTCAACTACCGGCGGATGGCGACCGACTGCGAACGCACGGCCACCCTGACGATTCCGAACGACGACCCCGAGGCGTCCCGTTCCCCGCTCGTGATGGACTTCTCGGTCAGCCACGCCCCATCCCACATCACAGTCCCCTCCATGGTGGATTTCGGTCTGGTGCCCGGCGGGGCCCCGATGCAGGAACAGCTCATGGTGATCACCAACACCGGACTCGGCACTCTGCAGGTCACGGGGGTTCGTTACGAAGGGGCCGAAGGCTTCAGCTTCATCTGGCGCTGTCCGCGGGTCAGCCCTGCCGAGAACGCCGAAAAACCCATCGCGATTCGCCCCACGGCTGCGACCATTACGGACATCGAGTGTGCCCTGCCCGTGGTCGTGGCGCCCAACTCGACCTTCGAGGTACCGGTCCGCTTCGCTTCGTCATCGAGCGACCCGGCCCGGGCCTTCTTGACCTTCTATTCGAACGACCCGGCCTATGCCACAGGCGAAGGGCCCGAGGTGGAGTTGCGCGCGAATTACGGTGGTCCTTGTCTGCTCGCCCGTCCCGACGTGGTGGACTTCGGGTCCGTGGTGCAGGACGACCTCCGTTCGGTGATCGTGGACCTCTACAACTGTGGCGACAAGCCGGTGCACATCACGAACGTGGTGCTGTCCGAGGATTCGAGCAGCGACTTCAGCGTGGATCTGACGTCGCTCGGCGGGTTCTCCGAGGCCTCACCCCTGACCCTGGCCCCAGAGACTACGCGCACCTTCGTGGCGCGCTATCTGCCCGTGGGCGTGGACCAGGACGAGACGGGCAAGATCGTTCCGGACAAGGGCGTCATCGTGGTCACCAACGATTCCGGGCGCCCCGAGATGGAGGTACCCCTGATCGGACGTGGCGTAGGCTCGGACTGCCCGGTCGCGGAATTCGAGATGCTGTCGGGAACCACGGTGCTCGACCATCTGGCCAAGGTGCCTCCGCAGACCCGACTGGAATTGCGCGACACGAGCTACGACCCCATGGCCGGCGGCGGCATCACCTCGTGGGAATGGACCGTGATCGGCCCGCCCGGGTCCGCGGACGTGCCCTATCCCAGCCCCTTCTTCGACAATCCGACTCTGGAACTGAACGTGGCGGGCATCTACACGATCCGCCTGGTCGTGACGAACAAGCTCGGCATCTCGTCATGCAACACGGCCGAGCAGCAGATCGAGGTGACCGCGGGCAAGGGCTGCCACATCGAACTGCTGTGGAACACGCCCAACGACCCGGACCAGACGGATGAGTGCGGCGTGAACAAGGGTTGCGGAACGGACATGGACCTGCACTTCGTGCACCCGTATGCCGCGGGACATGACGTGGATCAGGATGGCGAGGCCGACGGCTTCTTCGACACGGACTGGGACTGCTTCTGGTTCAAGGCCCATCCGGTGTGGGTCGAAGGGGGAACAACCGCTCAGCAGCCGAATCTGGATCGAGACGACACGGATGGCGCGGGCCCCGAGAACCTGAACTACGTGGAACCTCCGGACGACAAGTGCTACAAGGTCGGGGTGCACTACTGGGACGACCACGGTTACGGCGGTTCCTATCCCACGATCCGCGTCTACATCGACGGCGAGAAGAAGTACGAACGCAGCATCGAAAAGCTGAACTATCTGGACATGTGGCAGGTCGGGCACGTGTGCTGTGCGGACAAGGCCAACCCGGTGCGGGAGTTCTCGAACACCGACGGATCCCCCAAGGTCACCCCGAACTATCAGTCCCCTGATTTTGCCGGCGGTTCCACGCCCTGAACGGGCATTCGGCGGGTCAGCTTCGGGTGTCTTCGGGCACCGAATAGCGCCGCATGGCCTCGATCCACAAGAGCCCTTCCGGGTCCTCGAGAATCTCCCCACGCATCATGCGCATCCGGACGGTGAACCCCTTGACCCGGATCACATCCTTGTCCTTGAGCTTCACCCGGCGCGACACCCCTTCTTCGTTCAGGTACACCGGATGCTCGGACTTTTCGGGAGGGACCAGGTATTGCGCGTTCGGCCCATAGTTCTCGATCACGACCCGCGTGCCCGGCAGGCCACCGGGCAACAGCAGGTCGGCCGGCGCATCGCCCAGCGCAATCCGGGTCTTGCGTGACACGAAGAGCTGCCACGGCCGGATGGACTCGTCGACGTGCGACGTCACCATGAACATCACGGCCGTGTCGGTCATGCTCCCGCCTTCGACCAGGCGCAAGCGGACGTCTCCGATGCGGATCACGTCGCCGAACCGCAGTTCCTCGGAGAAGCTCTCCATCTTCTCGCCGTTGAGCCACACGGACGAATCCTCGACGCGCCGCAGGAAAAACTTCCCGTTCGCCCAGGTGAACAGGACGTGATGCGCATTGATCGAGGGCTCCCGGATGCGAACGGCATTGTCTTCGGCGTTCCCGACCGCGGTCAGGGCATCACGGAACTGGAACTTGTAGGCCTTGGCATGCACCTCGATGAAGAGATAGGCTTCGATGCTGATTGCGTCACCCATGTCATCCCTCCGCGTCGTTCAATACTGAAGCGCCTTCAGTGCATCCCCAATCCGTGCGGCCATGGCCTCGAGCTCCAGGGCCTTGTCCTTTTCGGCAGCGACCACCTCCGCAGGCGCCCGTGCCACGAATGCCTCGTTGCCAAGCTTGCGGCGCACGGCTTCGAGTTCCCGGGCAACCTTGTCCTGGTTCTTGCCAAGGCGTCCTTTCTCGGCCTCGATGCGCTCGACTCCCACGGTCACGTAGCACTCGCCGAACGGCAGCACCCCGACCGCGGCCCCTTCCGGACGGCGGGCCGTGGGAAGAACCGACCATTCCGACAAGCGAGCAAGCCTTCGGATGGCATCCGCGTGCGGAGCCAAGCGTTCAACGACCGTGACGTCCGTGGTTCGAAGAAGCGCTGCGATGCTCTCGGACGGCGGAACGCACGTCTGGCTGCGCACGGTTCGAATTGCCCCGATCACGTCGAGAACGCGGTCCATGGAGTCGGCCTCGTCGTCGAAGCGCGGGATGCCCGAGGTGCACGGGTACGGGGCCGTGACAATGTGTGAGGCAGGTGTGGGCAGGAACGGCCGCAGGCGTTGCCAGACCTCCTCGGTGACGAACGGCATGAATGGATGCAACGCCCTCAGGATGTGATCAAGCACCACCACCAGGACCTTCTGGGTGGTGCGGCGGGCTTCGCCACCTTCGTTGAGCGGCCCCTTGGCCAGTTCCAGGTACCAATCGCAGAACCGACGCCACGTGAACTGGTACAGTTCCTGGGCCGCCTCGTTGAACCGGAAGCCTTCCATGTGATCCCGGACGCTCGCCACCACCGCGTTCAATCGGGTCAGGATCCAGCGGTCCGCGGGACGCAACTCCAAGCCATCGAGCGACACCGGTCCTTCCAGATCGTCCAGGTTCATGAACACGAACCGGGCCGCATTCCACAACTTGTTCACGAATTCGCGGTATCCCTGAACCCGGTCGAGTGACAGCTTCACATCGCGCCCCTGGGCCGCCATGGTAATCAGCGTGAAGCGCAGCGCGTCGGCCCCCACTTCGGACACCATGATGAGGGGGTCGATCACGTTGCCCTTGGTCTTGGACATCTTCTGACCGTGTTCGTCGCGCACCATGGCGTGAAGGTAGATGTCCCGAAACGGCACCTCGTTCATGAAGTGCAGCCCCATCATCATCATCCGGGCCACCCAGAAGAAGATGATGTCAAAGCCCGTTTCCATGACCGAGGTCGGGTAGAACGTCTTGAGCGCCTCGGTGCGTTCCGGCCAACCCAGCGAAGAAAATGGCCACAACGACGAAGAGAACCACGTGTCCAACACGTCCTCGTCCTGCTGGCCGAACGCGCCGCCGCACTTCGGACAGCGCGCATCGGGACCTGGCGCCTCGAGCCCGACGTGCATGCCATCGCAGGCCGGGTTCGCACAGTACCAAACCGGGATCTGGTGGCCCCACCACAACTGTCGGCTGATGCACCAGTCGCGGATGTTTTCCATCCAGTTCATGTAGGTCTTTTCCCAGGTTGCCGGGAAGAAGCGCGTGCGTCCGTCCCGCACGGCCGCGATGGCAGGCTCGGCCAGCGGTTTGGTGCGAACGAACCATTGCAGGGACACCTTGGGTTCCACGATCACGCCCGACCGCTGGCAATGCCCCACCATGTGGGTGTAGTCCTCGACCTTGATCAACAATCCCAGGGCCTCGAGATCCGCCACCACGGCCTTGCGGGCTTCGAACCGTTCGAGTCCTCGATAGGGTGCGGGCACCGTGTCGTTCATGTGTGCGTCGTCGGTCAGGATAGTGAGCACGGGCAACTGGTGCCGCAGCCCGGTTTCGAAGTCCGCGAAGTCGTGCGCCGGGGTGATCTTTACGGCACCGGTACCGAACGTCGGATCCACGGCCTCGGCATCCGCGATGATCGGGATTTCGCGGTCGGTCAGGGGCAGGCGCACCATGCACCCGATCAGGTCACGGTAGCGCTCGTCGTCCGGATGCACGGCCACGGCACTGTCGCCGAGCATGGTCTCGGGCCGCGTGGTGGCCACAATCATCTGCCGATCATGGCCCACCACCGGGTAGGCGATATGCCACAGATGTCCTTTGACTTCCTTTTCCTCGACTTCGAGGTCCGACAGGACCGTACGGATGGCCGGTGACCAGTTCACCATGCGCTGGGCCCGGTAGACGAGCCCTTCGCGATACAGCTGCACGAACACGGTCCGTACGGCCCGGGACAGGCCCTCATCCAGGGTGAAGCGCTCGCGGTCCCAGTCGACCGACACGCCCAGGGCCCTCATCTGGGCCACGATTCGTGAATGCGCCGCGTCCTTCCAGCGCCACACTTCTTCCAGGAATGCCTCGCGGCCCAGATCGAAGCGGCTGGTCCCGGTCTTGGCCAACTCCCGTTCCACCACCATCTGGGTGGCAATCCCCGCGTGGTCGGTACCGGGCAGCCACAGCGTATTGAAGCCGGCCATGCGCCGGAAACGGATGATCAGGTCCTCGATGGCGAACGTTAGCGCGTGCCCCATGTGAAGGTGCCCGGTGACGTTCGGAGGGGGAATGACGATACAGAACGGTGGCTTCTCGGATTGATCTGCGGCACGAAACACCCCGGCGGCCAGCCAGCGTGAATACCAGTCCGGCTCCACGTCCACATGCGAATATCCCTTGTCGAGCGGTTGCATCATCCCATCTCCGGATTGAAAGCGGGGGAATTATAGCCCAGCGCAATTGCCAGGGACAGGGAAAACGGCGGGTACCGGGCGCTCGCAGATTCAGGGCAAGGCCGTAATCGACAGGCGCGCCCCGGTCTGGATGCCGCGCTCGCGGGCCGTGAACGCCGGCAATTCCACGACATAACGGGAGGGTACGCCCACCGAACGCGATTCAAGCGTCAGCGGCCGCGCATTTTCCACCACTCCCACCACCCTGCCATCCGATGACACGAACAGCATGTCCAGCGCCACGAACGTATTCTTCATCCAGAACGCTTGCACCTCGTCGCGGGGAAACACGAACAGCATGCCGCGATCCGGCTCGAGCGAACGCCGGTGCATGAGGCCCCGTTCACGCAGTTCCGGGGTGTCGGCGACCTCCACGCGAAATGCGGGTCGCGCCCCCGAGGCCGTCTCGAACTCCGCCAGGACCTCGCGCATGCCTGGTTCCTCGGGGGTTTGGCGGGCACTCACTGCCACGACATCAGGGTCGGTCCGGACCTCGCTCACCCCAGTGCCACGGCATCCCAACACCAGGCCCAGCCAGATTCCCATCCATGCGATTTGCCAGGCGCGCACCCCGGTCCCCCTTTGCACGCCCCCTGCCTACTCGGCCGGGAGCACTTCCTCGAGATAGGCCCGGTCGTAGGGGGCAAACACGCGCGGGAAGGCCCCGACCAGTTGCGCCCGTTCTTCGAAGGGCCGAAACGCCCCTGCGTCCATGATGTAGCCCGGGTTGTCGCCGGGGTCGTGGTAGTCACCCTCAACCGCAGCCAAACCCAGCGAGTGTCCGACCTCGTGCGACAATGTATCGCCGATGAGATTTCCCATCACTTGCACTGCCAGGTCTACACCGGCATCACGGGCACCGCCGGGGTACTCGCCCGCCTCGACCGGCTGTCCGCCCAATTCAGGCATGAACGCCGAGAACACTTGATCGAACGCTGCGCTGACCATGCTGCCATCCTTGCCGGCCAGACTCGGAGA
>CAYRIB010000091.1:0-9914 GCA_964424165.1 uncultured Myxococcales bacterium
GGGATTAACTCAGTGGTAGAGTGACAGCTTCCCAAGCTGTAGGTCGCGGGTTCGACTCCCGTATCCCGCTCTCATCGACAACGTGCGCAGGAATTCAGGTCTCGACCGACGTGGTGGCCAGTCCGGACCAGCGACCACAGGCATCCCGACCAATCAGATACACGCGGATTTCGATCTCGCCGATACGGAAGATCGCCAGGTCATCGAGGTTGGCTTCGAGGGCCTGACGCAGGTCTCGGTAACGCTGGGCTTCGGCGCGTTCCTCTTCGGTCATGCCCGCTTCGTCGCGGGTGAGCCAATGGAAGAACTGGTCCACGGTCTCCTGGTCGGTCACGGTGTCGTCGGGCAGGTCGAGGCGTTCGAGGAGCCCTTCGAGGCTTGGGGCCTTGTCGCCAGACCCGTCGAACGACACGAAATCGAACGGGTAGTCTGATTCGCTCATGTAGAGCAGGTCCTCGGTCAGGTTTTCGAGGTGGGCCTGCAGCGCTTCGCCGCACAGATCCGCGACGCCGCATCGGCGCTCCTGATCGACGCGGCTGTATTTCACGGTTCCCGGCTGTGAGGCGGGAATGGCGAAGCGGACGATCATATACGGACGCGTCAGGACCTGGGCCACCATGCAGTCCGGTCCAGGGGATTCTACGCGTGCGGTGATCTTCAGCGTCTTGCCCGAGTCCGTGGTGCGGATGCGGACGATCTCGGCGAGGTAGCCTGCGGTCGGCCGGGTGCCTGCGCCATAGAAGGCCAGCCATTCCTTCGAGAAGTCGAACTCGGACGACGGATCGAACCCGAAGAACGACTTGAACGAACGGGCGGTACGGATGATCCGGCCTGCCTCTTGTGTGGCACGGTTGGGTTCCAGGGTGAGGTTGTAGACCACCGTGAAGGGGATGTCGGCCTGATCGGCCTTGCCTTCATCCTGGGCGGCGGGCACAACGCCATCGCTGACGAGGTCCATGTCGCCGTCGTCGGAGGTGTCGCAACCTGCGAGAAGGGCAGCTAGCAGCATGGTGACGCCAAGAAGGAACAAACATGAACGGCAGCGCATCGGAATTCCTCTCTTCTTGCCTTGCGGGGCAAAATTCTATCACAGGTCGTCGAAGAAAAATAGCTCGTGTCGCAAAAAGAGCATCGATTAGCGGGACAAGACGCTAATCGCACCAGAACGATCTGGACGGGATTATTTCCCGATGTCGCTCTGAGCGGCCTCGGTGACGAGGAAGGTTCTCTCGTCCTGGGTCAGCAGCCCGGCGTCCCTAGCAGCATTGGCCGCATGCACGACGCAACTGACGTACTGACCATGGTTCTTGAACATCTCGCCGTTGCAGGCCAGTCGCACCCGCTGCACACCGGAGCAGCCTGCGGTATCGATGACCAGGGCCACAGGGGTGTCGAGGCATTCGTCCATGCAGTCCATGACGCCATCCAAATCGACATCCGAATCAGGCACGTCGCACCCGCAGATGCCGGGTTCGACCTTGTCCGCATCGGTCGGGCAACGGTCTTCGACGCCGGGGAAGGTGCAGCGAACGGTGTTCTCGCCGACCCCGTAGCCGTCGCCATCTTCGTCCACGCAAGGAGGCTCGGCGCAGATGGCCGCAGAGGGATAAAGTTTCACCTTGGACACCCACTCGTGCGGCTGCTCCGGCTCGATCGTGTACAAAGCCTGGAACCCCAGCCCCACGTCGCCCTTGTAGTCGGTCCACCCGTCATTATTCGTGTCAAAGGGCCAGTTGTTCCACATGTGCATGAATGCATTGTTCAGCTGCGATGGCGGATACCCGTACCAGGTCATGGGTGCCTTGAGCGCTGGGCTGACTCCGGACCAACTGTCGCCCGTGATCCGCCAGCCCTCGTAAACCATGGCAGGGTCGGAAACCACGGTGTGTACCAGGCTCACCAGCCGATCGTAACCCAGGATGCTGGACGAATAGGGGTCCGCTGCATCGTGATAGCCCCAGTCATTCAGGAAATTCATGCCCCAATCGAAGTCCCAGTCGGAATACTGAAGCAGCCGGATGGACAGTGGTGCTTCGCCGGTGTTCGAGAACACGTACCGTTGGGTCAGCATGTCGCAGTCCACGTCCTGATACAGGTCCACCTGAAGATCAGGGATGGTCGGCACGAGGAAACGGGTGTGGCGAATCCTCTCGCCCGAACCCACGAACTCGTCGATGAGCAGACTGTCTGCGGTCAGCGGCACCGACGTACCGTAGAACGTGGTGAGGCCGGTTAGAGCCTGACGGACCGTGTTGCCCTGGTACAGGAACAGAGAGGTCCATGCAATGCCCTTGGGACCGTAGTTGATCCCTGCCGGCAGGCCGGGGTCCCAGGGGTCGAACAACGACTGCTGAACATGACCGAAGGGGTCGGTCGCAAAGACCGTGTAGCCATCCCCCGAGAAGGGATTGGGCAGGACCTTGACCTGCAACGGGATCGCGGCATCCGCGCGGGCCCAGGCGAACACACCGAGCAGTGCCAGCATCGCGTTGGTCCACATCCGTGTCATAGCGCACCTCCTCGATTGGCAGAAGTCCCTGAAAACATCTTCCCCATGAAAAAATGACCATATGAGAATACTGACATCAGAATAGGTCGGGTTTTGGGGGGTGTCAACGGGCCTTTCCGGATTCGTCCAGGGGCGCGCGCACTAGTTCCGCCTTCATGAGCAGCACGGTGTAGGGATTCCACGTGCTCATGGTGAAATACACGAACAACCCTTGGTCCGACGGGCGGAAGAAACGGGGGATCAGATAGGGGCCGTATTCGCCGCCGCTCTCGTTCTCGCGTCCAGGGTCGAATACCGTGTCGCAGCGGCGTTCCGCATAGCTCACGTGCATGATGTGGCAGTAGCCATCGTCCAGATCCGGGTCAAAGAGCTTGACGGTGCCAGACCAGGGGCCCCACGGTTGATCCGCAGTGCGCAGCAGGATGCCCCGGTTGCTTAGACAATTGTACGTCATGAGCCATTTCTTCAGGTGCGTGCTGTAGGCGACCGACAGTTCGCCCACGCAGTTCTCGTCGAACAGTGGGATTGCGTCCGCTTCTTCCGTGCTCCAGCGGGGCGCATCACCGTCCATTCCCGTGAAATAGCGCAAGCTCGACGGGTCCTCGATCAACGCCAAGGGCTGGAAGGCGAGCGACACGCTTGACCGGCGGTATTCTCCGCTGCCCCAAAGGAACTGTCCTTGTCCGTTGCACGTTGGAAGGTCCTCGAAGTCATCGCATGCCACGGTCTCGGCCGAGAGGTTGATGAACTTCCCCAGCCGCGAGATGTCCGCGACCCGGGTGAACGATGCACCATGGTCGTCGCTTCGCGCGAGCACCGATCGGCCCAGGGGACTTCGAAGGCACCCTGGCCGATTCCGGGAACAAGGGGCGGGAGCCAACGGCCGCCGGCATCCACTGAAAAGGTCAGGTCCAGGCAATCCTCGGGGTCGGTGTCGATCGACCAGGCCATGGCATCCTCGTCCGCCATCGAGACCCCGACCGTGTCCCCGAACAGCAACCACAGTCTGCCCGCATGCTCGAACGACACACCGAGATCGCTGCCGTAGATCCCGGCGCAGGTCAGGGTCCGGTTATCAATCGGTTGACCGGTTTGCAGGTCACGGTCGCCGATCAGTTGGCAGACCTTGGTACAGCCAGCAGGGCCTCGGACAATGGGAGGCATTGGTGGTAAAGGAGTGCTCTCGGAAGCGCATGAAAGAACACCTCCGAGTAGCATCGGAGTCAACCAGCGACCGAATGATGGATGATTCATGAATGACCTCGCTATCAGCGATTCTACCAGATGACCACGTGCCTCCAAGCCCGGCTTGTGTGCCGGCTGGTTTTCCGCGGCTGCTGGATCGGGTATGCTGACGGTCATGACAGACGCTTCTGAGCCTTGTCCAGGCCTGGACGGCCACACCAGGATGACCTTCTCGCTGAAGCGATACCGGCGCCAGTATGACCATTTGTTCCTGGTGTGCTGGCCCTTCCTGGCGCTGGTGGCGCTGGTGGTGGTCATCAAGTTGGTGGTGGCCCGGATCGGAGGACTGCCGCCCGCCGTCGAAACCATGGTCATGCTCATCCCAAGCGCGCTGGCCGTTCTTGCGGTGGTCACGCTGCCACGTCGCATGTCGCGATGGCGCGATGCCAGCGTCATGAGGCTGATCGTCGATCGCGACACCCTGCACCTCCAGGACGCCCATCGTTTGATCGAGAACCGGTGCCCGCGGACGGGTCATCACATCCGTCCCGGGGTCTTCGAGTTCCGGGCGACCATGCGATTCGCCGGGGGGGTCTACCGCGCCCCCAAGATCGACATTGTGTTCGACGAGGGGCGCTGCCTGGCCATCGGAGGCATCGGTACGGCGGTTTGTTGGACCGTGTCCATGACACCGAGCGCGCCCCCAGATGTGGTTGTGCAAGACGGCGCCTTCATGGAGTTGGCATCGGTTCTGGGTCTGATCGCCGGAGGATGTGGCGACCGCCAAGAAGATCTTGGACACTGAAGCAGGAGGTTCCTGATGAAAGGGATTGGATTTGGGGTTGGTCTGTGGATGCTTTCCGTGCCGTTGGCCTGCGGCTCGGATCAGGGTGGCCTGCAGGACGCTGGAGCAACCTTGGACGTCGACTTCATCGACGACGTTGCGGAATTGGGGGACGGCCTTGACGAGGTCTCTTCTTGCGAGGAGGCGACGGTGATCACCACCAAGGCCACGCTGATCACGGCGATCGAGGCCATACCCTGGGGTGGGCTGGCCTCGTACTCGTCGGGCCCACTGCCGTTGTCCGGTGACCTCCGAATCCAGGGAACCGTCTCGCTGAACTCTCTGGATTTGGCCCTTCCGCCGACGTGCGATGCGGGCGTGTCATATTGCCGTCAGGAGGTTCTTTTCTCGAACCGGGACGAGGTCGCCGGGGTCAACGTGTCGGGTGAAACTGCGCCAGGGGGCGCGAAAATCATCACGTTCGCGGATGTCACAGTGCGCGTTCGGCCCGTGGTGATCGATACCCACCCGTCGCCCTACGTGGCGACCCCGGTGGTGCAGATCCTGGCACCTTGCGGGGCGGATTGTGGCCAGGACCGTTCGTGTCCGTCAGACCGCGTCTGTTACGGTCCTTCGGAATATTGCCGTCACTGCGACAACCAGACCCGCGAAATTTGTGCGTGCTTCACGTTCGACGGTCCCCAGGAAGACGGCACGGAATGCTGGTTCGCCGTGTCCGGGGATGTGCTTTGCCAGGGCGAATGCCAGGATGGCACGTGCGAGTACACCGGTACTCCGGGGTGGGCCGGCTGCCCCTGACGACCGCCTACCCTTCTGAAAGCACTTCCAGAAGCTTCTGCTCGAGCTCCTTTCGGGTGAACGGCTTCTGCAGGAAGTGCACCCCAGAGTCCAGGACATCGTGATGCGCGATCACATTGGCCGTGTAACCTGACATGAACAGACGGCGGATGGTCGGGTGCAGCGTCAGGATGTTCTTTGCAAGGTCGCGGCCGTTCATTTCGGGCATGATGACATCGGTCATCAGGATGGTGAAGGTTGATGAACCCGCGATTCTGGCGGACGATGCCGTACACGGTAGACAATCCCAGCCCGGTGCCGGCGCCAACCGCCTTCGTGGTGAAGAACGGTTCGAAGAGGCGTGCTCGGGTCGCTGCATCCATGCCGCAACCGTTGTCGCTGACCACCAGGCGGGCATACGTTCCCGGAAGAAAGCCGACGTGGCTGGCGCAGTAGGCCTCGTCGAACGTCGCAACCCCGGTCTCGATGGTGATTCGTCCGGTGTCCTTGATGGCATCCCGGGCGTTCACGCACAGGTTGGCCATCTCGTAGCGCACCATGCGTCCGTCCGGCCATGGAATGGCCTTGTCGATGCACCGGTACCAGTGTCCGTTACGTTCGTTGCAGAACTCCCAGACGTGTGACTTCCCGAGAAAGGGGCCGAAGATCCGGTCGTTGGTGCAAAAGGGACAGGGGCTGTCGCGCTGCTGGAAGTATTGGTGGCAGCGGCGCCCATCCGGGGTGCCAAATATGCGTGCCGTCGCCTGGTTGACGAAGAGCAGTTCGTAGGTGGAGGGGTCTGCGACATACACGGGTTCGTCGATGCTGTCGACGATGGCGATGAGCCCCTCATGGCTGATGCGGGCCGACGAAAGGACCGAGGCCGCTTCCAGTGTCACATCATCCGGACGATTCACGAGAGATTCTCCTCAGGCTTATGAGTATTGACGCATCGGTGGTCTGCGTCAAGGCTTCGGACTCTGTTTCCGCGACCGCCAGGCAGCGCATTCCCGGATGTCGAAAATGTGCGTAGAATCACCCGGCCTTGTGCGGAGCGTGCGCCCATGCGAACCGGCCTGCTGCTGATGGCGATGTGCCTCGTAAACGTCCCGTGTTTGGCCACGGCAGGGGAAGCACCCCTGCATATCCTGGTTCAGGGCAACCCGACGGCCGTGATCGAGGCCGTGCGCAAGGCGCGTGCCACGGTGCTCGAATCGCGACGCAACGGTCTGCTGGTGCGGGGCGACGCCCGGGTCGAGGCAGCCCTGCGGCAGACCGGGGTTCAGGTGACCCGGTTGACCGTGCATCCAGCGCTGCCGTCCAATCCGGACGCCTTCCCAGACGAGGAGGCCGTTGGACAGGTGCTGCGTGCCCTGGCTGATGCCCACCCCGAGCGCGCCGAATATGCGGCGATCGGGATGTCGGTCGAGAAACGCCCCCTGCACGCGATCCGCATCTTCGGGGCCAGGCGTGGCGAGGTTCCAACGGTGCGTCTGCTCGGGACCCACCACGGCGATGAACTGATGGCCGCGGCCCTGTTGCTGCGCATGGCCACGCTGCTGATCGAAGGCGACTCGGGCGACCCGGTGATCGCAGACCTGATCGACAATCTGGACATCCACATCATCCCCATGATGAATCCGGACGGGCGCGCGGCCCTGACCCGCGAAAATTCCCATGGCGTGGACTTGAACCGCAACTACGGTTATCAGCATCGAACGCGTGACATCTTCGGCGAAACCGGGACCTATCCCCCGTACTCGGAACCCGAGACCCGGGCGGTGGCCAACCACCACTTCGAGCACCGGTTCGCGGCCTCGTTGTCGTTGCACAACACCGAAGAACTCGTGATGTCCGTCTGGAACTACCGCCGCGCGCCCACCGAAGACGATGCGGTCCTGCAGGACCTGGGTGCCGCCTATGCCCTGCAGACCTGCCTGGACGGGCAATGCTACGAGGCGATGACGGGGTACGAGCTCTATCCGAGCTACGGGGATACCAACGACTTCTCGTTTGGCACCACCGGGGGTCTGGACTATACCATCGAGACCCCCCAACAGGACGTCGAGCGGGAATGGACCCGGAATCGGGCCGGGATGATCGCCTTCCTGCAGAAACTGATCGGGATGCCTGCGGGACGGGTGACTCAATCGCAGGGGCAGGCGGTCGAGGCCCGGGTCAGTTGCGGGAAATTCTGGCCCGTGTACACGCAACGCGGTTCGGGGCGCTTCTTCAAGGCCCTGCCCGAGGGAACGCATGCCTGCACGGCCTGGGCGCCGGGGTTTGCGCCGGTTGCGTTCACCATGACGGTCCCGCAGGTGCAACCCGTGGAGGTGGTATTGGGGGACGCTGGCATGCTGGCGGCCTTCATGGTGATGCAGGTCACCACGGGTTGCGACCATGCCCTGGACTACTTCTGCGTGCGTGAGGGGTCGCCTCAGGACGTGCTCGGGCCCCCCGATGGCCAGGTGTTCCGAATGCCCGCGGAAAGCACCCTGGTGCTGCGGATGCCGGTGGTGGTCGAGCAAGATGTGGCCGGGTTGGAGGTGTTGGCCCACGAGCAGCAGAACCGGCCATACGTGGTCGAGCAATCCCTGGACTACGCCGGTCCGTGGAGCGAGATCGGCACGGCCGAGGGCAGTGATTGGTTCGCCCTGCCCGAGGGATTCGCTGCGCGCGAACGCTTCGTGCGGTTGCGGACTCCGGAGGGGGGAGGCTTAGTGGTGGATGCCGTGAGATGGGCACACGAGCCCCGAATGGATGCGCCCGAACGGCTTCCGGATGTGGCAGATGCCGCGCCGGGCGTTGACATCGCCGTGCCCGATGACATCAATGCCGAGACGCCCGACGAGGCACAGGCCGTGCGTGCGGCTGGTTCGGGCACCTGCCGAGTTGGCGCCACCGGCACGGCAGCCGGCGTAATGGTGCTGTTGTTGCTGGCGCTGTTGGCCGGACTCTTCATCCGCGCACGAACTTGACGAACGCCCCTTCCCGGGCTAATTTCTGCTGGTCTTTTCGAGAGGTTCTGACATGCGAACGGCAATGGTTCGAGGCATCCTGCCCGCAATCCTGATGGGCACAACGTTCATGGCCTGTGGGGGATCGGATTCCAACACGACCCAGGATGTTGTGTGGGTGACCCCGGACGCCCTCGACGCGGTCACGGTTCCTGATCTGCCGATCGACACCGCGAAGCCCGATATTGTCACGGACCTCCCGGCGCCCGACGGCCAGATCTGCTGGCCCAACGAGAAGGCGTGCCAGAACGCGCAGCTCAAGACCTGCAATGCCACGGGCACGGGCTGGGTGTTCTCGGACTGCCCGAACGGGTGCGAAAACAGCGCGTGCGTGAAGATCTGCACGCCGAACGAGGCCAAGTGCGTGTCGGACACGCTGGTCATTTGCTCGGCCGACGGGCTTCAGGAAACCTCCAAGGTGTGCGCCACGGGATGCGCCAACAACAAGTGCAACGGTTCGGTGTGCAACTCGGGCGCCAAGCGCTGCTCGCCCACGAGTCCGCTGCAACCGCAGCAGTGCAAGGGGGACGAGACCGGCTGGGAAAACCTGGGCACGCCCTGCGAGAACGCCTGCGTCAACGGCCTGTGCCAGCAGTACGCGTGCGACACCGGGGACCTGCAATGCAGCAACGATGAGACCTCGATTCAGCAATGCAAGGCCGACCGGATGGGCTGGGAACTCAAGGAAGTCTGTCCCGAGGGCTGCATCGTGCATTCGGGCGACACGCCGATCTGTGCCCAGTGCCCCGAGGATGGCCGACGCTGCGACGGCAACGTGCCCGAGGTGTGCGACCCATTGAGCGGTTGGGCGATCCAAAGCGAATGCGAACAAGACTACCACTGCGCAGTCGGGCGTTGCCTCGAAGTGTGCGAGTTGTCCGAGGATGACATCAACTTCAACTATCTGATGCTGGCCAATTACCTCGCCTACTGCTGGGCCGATTACGGCGCGGGCAACATGAATCAATTGTGCTTCGTCATCGATGCGACCTACCTGCCTGATGCCATCTCCGAGAGCGGGCTGATCGACTGGTTCTGCGATGGCGTGGATGATGGGACCGTGACGGTTCTGGATTTCGACAGCGATGTCCTCTTCGAGGCCGCCGAGGACCTGTTCGCGTGCGGGTTCTTGGCCGTTCGAAACCTCAGCTTCGAAACCAACGCGTCGAACATTCCGACGTATTCGAACTTCAACTACTGCATTTCGATGAACGCCGACAGCAAGAACGAAGTCTACGTCGACGAGTGCAATGATTACCTCTAACTTTGGCCGCTAGGTCGCAACAGCCTGCTCAACGGTCCTCGCACATCTCGCCCTGAACGAAAGCCCACAGCTCCTCGAGCGAGTCGTTGCATGCATTGGATTCGTTGGTGTAGTCCTCGGGCACCAGCGGGTCGTCCCAGGTTGCGAACCAGACCGCGGGTTCGCGCTTGACGGGTAGATTGGCGATGGCCGCGGGCAGGGGAGGGTGGATGACCTCGTCGGGTGGACAGGCGCCGTCCAGGTCCATGAACGGCACCCGGGTGCCAGGCAGTCCCACTCGATCGCGCGAATAGGGCATCACGTGGGTGTAGCCCGTGACCCCGGGCAACCCATCCATCCACTTGCACCACTCGTTGT
>CAYRIB010000092.1:0-7185 GCA_964424165.1 uncultured Myxococcales bacterium
CCACGGCTCGCTTCGCTCGCGGGTAGGCCACGGTCTTGACCGCGGCCTACAGCCTTCGCCGCAGACTGACGACGGCCGCGCCCAGCAGCGTGAAGCCCAGCAGGGCCAGGGCCGCCAGGGGGAGCGACAGGTCACTGGCCGACGCGGCCTTGAGCAACACCCCCCGCAGGATGTCCACGTAGTGTCGCACCGGGTTGACCCAGGTCACGGGCTGGAGCCAGTCGGGCATGCTCGTCACGGGAGTCATGACCCCGGACAACAGGATTGCGGGCATGATGATGAAGAACCCGGCCAGGATGGCCTGCTGCTGCGTCCGGCTGACGCTGGCCACCAGGAGCCCGAAACCCACGGTGCAGCACAGGTACAGCATGGTGGCGAGCAGCAGCAGCCACAGTGAGCCCCGAATCGGCACCTCGAACACGTAGGCCCCGACGACCAGGGCCAGCAGTACGTCGAACAGGCCCACCAGCACGAAGGGCACCACTTTGCCGATCAGCATCTGGTGAGACCGCATGGGCGTGACCATGACCTGCTCGAGCGTGCCCATCTCGCGCTCACGGGACATGCCCATGGCCGTGGCCAGGGTGGTCACGATCAGCAGAAGCATGGCCGCCACCCCGGGAATCAGGAAGATCGGGCTCTTCATGCGTGGGTTGTAGAGCATCATCGGGGCGACCCTGACCATCGAGGCGTGCGAGGCCACGCCCGTGATGCCGGCCTGGATCTCCGCCAGATGCGTCATTCGTTCGGCCGTTCGCAGGGCGAACCATGACTCGATGGCCGTCGACGCATATCGCCCGACAATGGGGTTGGAGCCATCGACCAGGACCTGGACCGGGGCGGGTTCGTTGCGTGCGACCTGCTCGCCGAAGCCTGGATGCAAGACGACGGCGACGTCCGCGATGCCTTCCTGCAGGGCCTCGCCCGGTTGGCTGCAGTCGGGGGCTGCCACCCGGACGAACGTCCCGTCCGCAAGGAGTCCTTGCAGCACATCCCGGCTCGCGGGCGTGCGGTCCTCGTCGCAGATGGCGATCTGCATGCGATCGACCTCGAAACTCGCGGCGAACCCCAGCACGAAGAGCTGCAGGGACGGGGCTGCCACCAGGATGCCGAGCATGCGGCGATCGCGGGTAATCTGCTGAAACTCCTTGCGGATCATGGCCCGGATCGGGGTGAAGAAGTCCCGAATCATGCGAGCCTCCGCCGGAAACGGAGCGTGGACAGGGTCACGACCACGACCGCGAAGGCCAGCATGCCTGCAAGATCCGGCCACAGCGCGGACATCGAGGCATCCTTGAGCATCACGCCGCGCAGCAGGTCCACGTAGTAGCGCGCCGGAAACAAAAACGACAGGGCCTGCAGCCACAGGGGCATGTTTTCCAAGGGGAACAAGAAACCGGACAACAGGATCCCCGGCAAAATCGAGGTGATGGCGCCCACCTGGGTGGCCACCTGCTGACTGCGCGTGACCACGGACACGAGCACGCCTTGGGCAAGCGCCCCGGCCAGAAAGAGCAGCGTGCCCAGGGTCAGCAACCCCAGGCTGCCCCGGATGGGCACGTCGAACACGGTGCAGCCCACGGTCAGTACCAGCAGGGCCTGCAACAGCCCGACCGCGAAGAACGGCAGGAGCTTGCCCAGGATGATCTCGATGCGTCCGACCGGGGTGGCGAAGAGTTGTTCGAGGTTGCCACGCTCCCACTCGCGGGCGATCGTCAGGGCGGTCAGCAGAACGCCCGCGATGCTGAGCAGGTAGGCGACCAGGCCCGGAACCAGGAACACCGCGGACCGAAGTTCCGGGTTGAACAGCGTGCGGACCCGGGTCGCGAACGGCCGGGGCAGGGTGCTCGTCTCGCTGACGATACGGGTCAGGGTGGCCAGAATGGACCCGGCGCTGGTGCCGTCGGTACCGTCGAGGATGGCCTGGACAAAGCCTGGGCGCCCAGCCTGCCGGTCGGTTGAAAACGTTGGTGGAATCACCACCAGGGCCGCGGCCTCCCGCCGTCGAAACAGCCCGTCCGCGGCCTCGCCGGTCTCGTCGACGCGAACGAGGTCGAATTCACCGGTCGCCGCAAGGCGCGTAACCAGGTCACGCGACATGGCGGTTCGGTCCTGATCCGCCACGGCCAGGGGCACGTGGTCGAGGTCGAAACTGACCCCGTAACCGAAGATGAAGATCAGCACCACCGGCATGCCGAGCGCCAGGAACAAGCTGCGCGGGTCCCGCACCAGGTGCAGGCTCTCCTTGTAGGCCATGGCCAACGTCCGGGCCATACCATAGCGAAGGCGCGTCGAACGCGTCCGTTGGCCCATCACGCGCCCTCCTCTACCGTCCCGACCGCGGCCCGGAACACGTCCTCGAGCGTCGGCTCCGAAGGTTCGACCACAGCCGAGGGGTCCACGTGGCGCACCAGACCCATGAGGCCTTCGTGCAAGGTCTTATCCCGGGCGACCCGCAGGCGCAAACCATTGCCCAGCGGTTGTAAGTCCAGAACGTGCCCCCGCAAGGCCGCGGCCAGTTCCCGCGGCCGACGGGTCCAGGCCATCAGCAGATCGCCATCGACCAGTTGTTGTTTGAGGCGCGTCGGGGTGTCCAGGGCGCGCAGGCGGCCATCGACCATGATCCCGACGCGCGTGCAGTATTCGGCCTCTTCCATGTAGTGCGTGGTCAAGAACACGGTGGCGCCACGGGCCACGCGGGCTCGCACCAATGCCAGGAAGTTCCGGCGCGACGCGGGGTCCACACCCGCGGTGGGCTCGTCGAGGAAGAGGATCTCTGGTTCGTGCAGCAGGGCGTTGGCCAGGGCGACCCTCTGCGCCCATCCGCCGGCCAGGCTGCCCGTGATGGCGTTTCGGACTGCCTCAAGACCTACTTCCTGCAGGACCGTCCCGATGCGTTCGCGCAGCGTCGCACCCCGCAGGCCGTAGGCCCCGCCAAAAAACTCGAGATTTTCCTGCACGCTCAGGTCCGGGTACAGCGAGAACTTCTGCGACATGTAACCGATCCGGCGTCGTGCATCGTGGGGATGGCGTTTCACGTCAATCCCGGCCACCATGATGCGGCCCGCGGTCGGGGCCAACAGTCCGCACAGCATGCGGATGGTGGTGGACTTGCCCGCGCCGTTCGCGCCCAGATACCCGAAGATCTCGCCGCGGGCCACCTCGAAGGTGACCTCCTTGACCGCCTCGAACGCGCCGAAGCGGCGGCAAAGCCCTTCGACCGTGATCACCGGGCCGGTCACGTCGTGCCTCCGTGTTCGGGCGATGCGGTTCTTGATAGATACAGGTCCTCGAACCCGAGACGGGCGGGCTGAAACTCGATGCCCAGTGCCAACAGATCGGCCTCGAAGCGGGTCGCCGCGGCCTGGCGGACCAGGATTCGCAAGCCCCCGCCATGGGGAGTGATCCCGAGCACCGCAGCAGAATGCCGGGTCAGCACGTGGTCCACGTCCTGCCCGGTGCGAAAAACCTGCAGCACGCGATCCGGGCAGGTCGCGGTCAGCGTGTCGGGGCGGCCCTCGACCAGGATCCGTCCCTCCCGCATCAATCCGATCCGGTTGCAGCGTTCGGCCTCGTCCATGGCGGCGGTACTGACCACGATCGCGATGTTGCGGCCCAGGAACTCGTGCAACAGCGCCCACAACTCGCCGCGCGAGATCGGGTCCACCCCGTTGGTGGGCTCGTCGAGCAGCAGGACCTCGGGTTCGTGCAGCAGTACGCATGCCAGGGCCAGTTTCTTGTACATGCCGCCCGACAGGGCCTCGGCACGTCGATCGACGAAGGGGGCCAGACGTGTCAGGTCCAGAAGACGACGTGCGCGGGTCTGGAACGTCTCCGGGTCCAGGCACAGCAGGCGGGCAAAGAAGCGCAGGTTCTCGGCCACGCTCAGATCCCCATACAAACTGTATCGCTGCGGCATGTAGCCCAGACGTTCGCGTACCCCCGAACGCGGGTCGCGAGGGTCGTGTTCGAGGATGTGCACCGTGCCCCGGGTCGGATCCAGAAGGCCCGCAAGCAGGCGCATCAGCGTGGTCTTGCCGGCCCCGTCCGGACCGATGAGACCGTAAAGTTCGCCGCGCTCGATGGCGAGTGACAGGCCCTGCACCGCTTGTTGCCGTCCGATGGTGAACGCGAGGTCGTGCGTTCGGATCACCGGGCCTTGGGTTGATGGGTCGATCATCAGGGCCCCCCGCTGATCCGCACCTCCGCGGGCATTCCCGAGCGAAGCCGCCCGTCCTGATTGTGCAGTGCGGCCTCGACGGCGTAGACCAGACGGGATCGGTCCGTTCGCGTCTGGATGGTCCGGGGCGTGAACTCGGCCTCGCGTCCGATGCGCGTGACACGACCGTCGAAGGTCATGTCGGGGAATGCGTCGGCGATGGCCTTGACCGGCATCCCGACCTGCACCTGGGCCAGGTCGTCGTTGCCCACGTAAAAGGTTATCGTGGCTTGCGAATCGTCGAGGATCTCGTAAAGCGTGGTCCCAGGCAGCACCACCTCGCCATCTTCCCGGGCGCGTACGGTCACGGTCCCGTCCCGTGGGGCCGCAATGCGACATTCGGACTGTGCGACCTGCAGCCTTGCCACCGCGGCCTGCACGGCATCCCGCTGGCGCTCGGCAGCCCGGATCCCTTCGGTGGCCATGGCCGCTTGCGACCGTGCGGCCTGGGCGGACAAACGCGCGGATTCCGAGGCCTGGCCTGCGGCGCGGATCCGGTGCGACAAGTCTTTCGATGCGGTTTCAGCCTGTTCGAACGTCGTGTCGCTGACTGCACCATCGGTCAGAAGGCGCTTGGCTCGGTCCGCCTGACGATGGGCGTGGTCGGCCTGGGCGCGCACCGCACCTTCCTGGGCCAGAATCCCTGCGGCAGAGCGCGAGGCAGCGCTGGCCTGCAGAGTGGTGGCCTCGGTCTGGCGCAATGATACGGCCACGGCCGCCTCGGCCGCCTCCAGACGGGCCCGGGCTTCGGCCACGGCGGCGTTGGCCTCGGTGCAGTCGAGTTCGGCCAGGACCTCGCCGGCCCGGACCGTGTCACCTTCGGCCTTGTGCATGGAAACGATGCGCGAAGGGATGCGGGACGCGACGGTCACCCGGACGCCCTCGACTACACCCATGCTCCCCGGGGGCCTTCTTGCCTGCTCGCCTTGCTGCACGAGCTTCAGCGCCAGAATCACGATCAGGATCGCGGTCAAAACGGCGAAACCGATGAAGAACTTCTTCAACTTTCCTCCCGCGCGGCCTTGGCCCGACGGGATCACGCTATCTCATCCGCGCCCGGTCGGCAATGCTTCGGGGGGACGGGTACCCGGTTTCCGTGCCGCGGGTTCGGGAATACAATCAGGGATGAAAGATCGATTCCGGGGATGATCATGCAGATCGTGTTCATGGAAGACCTCTACGGATACTACCGGGAACTCAATCCCGCGGGACGGTGCGGTCGCTTCGACGTGCAATGCCGAATGCGGATCGACGATCCGTGGCGCTTCCTGCGGGAAGGAGTGTCGGACCTGACCGGCCACGTGACCATGGATGGCCATGCGGAAGAAGCCGCGATCGAGGGCTTCATGCGGATCGACCCCGTGTTCGGGCGGGAGGCGGTCTACGATTTCACGTTTTTGTCCCGCGACGCTCGCTACCACTTCCAGGGACGCAAGACCTTCCGCTGGCGATGTCCCCTGGCATCCCCGACCATGGTGACCGGGGTGATCGAAAAGGATGGCATCACCTGTGGCGACGTGGAGGCCCACTTCAGCCTCCTGGACCTGCCGAAATGGCTGTCGAGCTTCCGGGTCCGCTGGGGCCTCAAAAAGGCTACAGACGCTGGCGCGTGAACACGGGCAGGGCCTTTGCCGGGTCGCTGACCTTGATGTAGAGAGTGCCTTCCTGATCGTTGCCCGCCACCCCGCCATACGCGTATTCGATGTTCACACCCACGTCGGACAGGGCCTGGCCGAGGTCTGCAAGGCGTCCCGTCTTGTTCGACAGGCGGATCGCGAAGATTTCCGAGTCCACGGTCAGCAGGCCGGCCTCGCCGAGGGCATGAATGGCCGGTGTGGCCTTGTCGACCACGAATCGCAAGACCGCATGGTCGACCGAATCCGCCACCGCGAGCCCCAGGATGTTGATGTCGTGCTCGGACAGGATGCGGCACACCCGGGCCAACGTCCCGGGCCGATTGGCCACGAATACCGCCAGTTGCTTCAGGATTTCCATGTCGACCCTCCTTGTGGTTTCGCGCCTGACACTACGGCCCCGACATCGTTGCAGGACGCGCTGCAACAAATGTGACGGCGTGCTAGGATGCTTTCAACCTAGATCGAAACAGGCGATCGGTCAAGGTCCTGCAGGGAGTGGGGGACGATGCAAGAAGCGTTGACGCCGGTCCAAAGCACCGACAGTCGCACCGAAGAACTCCTGGATGTCCTGCGTACCTTCCGAGGAAAGCGGCTCTTTGCGGCGGTCATCGGCTCACCGGACCCCGATGGTCTGGCGTCGGCTTGGACGCTGTCGCTGATGGCCCGCGCCGTGGGCGCCCGCATGGACATCCTGACGTTCGAGGTGATCAGCCGTCCGGACAATCTGGCGTTCGTACATCTTCTGAACATCCCGTTTCATCAGGTGGCGCAGCGCCTTCCGCGGGTCCGGTACGCGGGATATGCGGTGGTCGATCGCCAGAACGTGGCCCTGCCCGTGGCGGACAAGCCGAAGATCCCCCTGATTGCGCACATCGATCATCATACCCCGACGCGGACCAAGGCGCTGTTCAAGCAGCAGAACACGGCGTTCGGCAGTACCTCCAGCATCATGGCCGCCCACTTTGCACACATCGCGCCGCAGTTGGACTGGGAGCATGACGAGGCGAATCGTGTGGCGACGGCCCTGATGTTCGGGATCCGCACGGACACCGCAGATCTGTTGAATGCGGGTCCGGTGGACTTCGATGCCGCGTCGCGCCTGGCACCCTTTGTGTCGACCGAGATGCTGCGCAACATCGTGCACACCCCGTTGGGGCGGCCCTTCTTGCAGACCTTGGCGCACGCCCTGGCCTCGATGGAGGCCGTTGACGGGATGTCCGTGGGGTTTGCCGGAAAGGTCGTCCGTTCGAATCGCGACTCGCTCGGACAGGCGGCGGACTTCGTGGTTCGTGCCGAGGACACCAAGGTCGCCGTGGTCTTTGGAATCGT
>CAYRIB010000092.1:7285-9818 GCA_964424165.1 uncultured Myxococcales bacterium
GCGCAGTTCACCGCGGAAGTAACGACTCCCAACCATCGCCGAAGACCCCGACGAGCACCCGGATGAAGTCCGCGGGCAGGGGGGCGACTACGATCCTCGGTTCGTTGGTGGTGGGGTGCAAGAACCGGATCGACCAGGCATGCAGGGCCTGACGTTTCATCTCGCGAAGGATGGCCGCTTCCTGTTCGGGGCGGCTGCCGGGCCTGGGATACGCCCGACCGTACACGCGATCCCCCAGGATCGGGTAACCATTCTCCGACAGGTGGACACGGATCTGGTGCGTCCGCCCGGTCCGGGGATGGACCGCGACCAGACTGCACAAGCTGGCCCGACCCAGCACCTCGAATTCGGTGATGGCCTCGCGCGTGCCGGCCCCCGGACGGCCCGTGAACTGCTTGCGATCGCCAGGCCGTCGCCCGAACGACGATCGGATGCATCCACGATCCGGCAGCCGAGTCCCAAGCACCAGGGCCAGATAGGTCTTCTGAACCACCCGGTTTGCGAACTGTGCTGACAGGGCCACGTGGGCCGCGTCGGTCTTGGCAACGAGCATTACGCCGGACGTTTCACGGTCGAGCCGATGAACCAACCCGGCGCGATCCGGTCCCCCGAGGCCCGACAGGGGGCGTCCCGAGGCCAGCAGGATGTTGAGCAGCGTGCCCGACTGGTTCCCCGCACCGGGATGCACCACGAGGCCGGGGCGCTTGTTCACGGCCAGAAAGTCGTCGTCTTCGGCCAGGATGGCCAGGTCCCCGGTCTGTGCCCGATGGACTTGCGGCGGGGCATCGGGCATGGTGATGGTGATGATCGATCCCTCGGGCACCCGGAAGCCCTGGGGGCGCTTGCGCCCGTCCACGCGCACGGCATCGGTCTCGATCAGGCGCTGAGCCGAGGAGCGCGTGATCACCGGGCGCAAGGCCGCGATCGCAACATCGAGCCGGGCCCCGGCGCGCAGAGCGTCCACCTGCAAGGTAACGGTGATCGGACCATTGGGTGGCGTTGAAGTTTCCATCACAATCACGGAAGATAGCGGCGATGCACGGGATCGTCAAGGCGGCGGTGGACATGGGGAATCGGTGGCTCGCTCTGGGTGCGTGGGGGCTTGCGTGGGCCCTGTTTGCAACGACGTTGGGGTGCCCTGCCGGGCGGGTGGACTGGTGCACGGATGACTTTGCGTGCGATGGGGAACTGTGCATCGAGGGACGGTGCGAGCCCGGGTCTGGGGACCTGGACCGGGATGGCCTCAGCAATGCGATCGAACGCCTGATCGGCTCGAACCCGGCGAATCCGGATACGGACGGGGACGGTTTCGTCGACGACGAGGAGGTCGGCTTCGACCCCTCGCATCCCCTGGACACGGATGGGGACAAAGTGCCGGACGTGCTGGAAAGTGCGGTCCGGGATGCGGACCGCGACTGCATGTCCGAGCAGTTCGACGTCGACGATCAGCGCCCGGATGCGCCCGGGCCATGGATGGCGCGCTATCTGTGCGCGAGCCAGGGGGTCTGCGCCGCGTCGCTGGACCGGATCGTGGTGACCTGTGACCTGGGTGCGGCATCGTGCGATTACTCGGGCATTCCCGATTATGCGGACCCTGAAGGGCGTTGCGACGGCCTGGACAACGATTGCGACGGCAAGACCGATGAGGGTTTCGGGTTGCTCGGCGTGCCGGTGGGGTTCGGGTGCATTGCGCCGGGGGCGTGCGGGAAAGGAACGGTGGAATGCGCGCCCGACGGCTTTGGCACTCGCTGTTCCACGGCCCCGGGCGGCAGTCAGGATCACTCGCGGGACGAACTGTGCGACGGACTGGACAACGACTGCGACGGGGTCACGGACGACGTGGTCTATCAGGGGCAGCCCCTGGGTGGCTGGTGCATGGGCCGGGGCACGTGCGGCATGGGCATGGTCGAATGCCTCGGCCCCGAGGTCGTGTGTTCGACCGACCCCGGAGGGTCGGCGGATCGTTCGGTCGTGGAAGTATGTGACGGGTTGGACAATGACTGTGATGGCGACACCGACGAAGACCTGATCCTGCCGCTGGCCCCGTCCGACGTTTGCAAGCTGCTCGGGTTGTGCGCCGCGGACCCATCGGCCGTGCTGGTCATGTGCGAGAACGCCGAGCCCCGGTGCAGCTTCGAATTGGTGGCCGGATATTCTGGTGACGAGGAACAGTCCTGCGATGGAATCGACGAAGATTGTGACGGGCTGATCGATGATGCCTTCACCTATGCCGACCTGGCCCTTGGGCCGCGCACCATCGGCGAATCCTGCGGGGTCGGGGCCTGTGCCCTGGGGGTGGTCCGCTGCGCGCCGTCGCGCGAGGGGGCGACCTGTTCGACCCTGTCGCTGAGCGCACCGGAGTCTTGCAATGGGGCGGACGACGACTGCGACGGCCGGATCGATAACGGGGTGGCCAAGGTGTTCGGCCCGTCGTTCCGGCAGGACGGTTTCGGGGAGCCCGGGGCCCGTGCCGGGGCAGCGATGGTGCACGTGCCGAGTCAGGATTCGATCTACGTGCTGGGCGGGGCATCCC
>CAYRIB010000093.1:0-3446 GCA_964424165.1 uncultured Myxococcales bacterium
GGCGGGCAAGTATGCCGATCAGTGCAAGCTGTCCGACCAGTGCCCGGACGTGCCCGAAACGTACAACGGTCTCGAGGACGAGGACGGTTGCCCGGATGCGCTCAAGCCCAGCAAGGCCCGCATCGAAGGCAACAAGATCGTGATCCTCGACGTGATCTTGTTCGTGTTCGACAAGACCGAAATCCTGCCCGAGAGCTTCCCGGTCCTGCAGGACGTGTCCAAGATCCTGGCGGACCATCCGGAGATCAAGAAGGTGCGGGTCGAGGCGCACACGGACCTGCGCGGGTCGGCCAAATACAACATGAATCTGTCCAAGGGGCGGGCCAAGGCCGTGATGGACTACCTGCTAAACGCAGGCATTGCGCCCGATCGCCTGATCTCCGAAGGCTTCGGCGAGAGCCGTCCCCTGATTCTGAAGGCCAAGACCGAAGAAGACCACCAGAAAAACCGGCGCGTCGAGTTCACCATCCTCTAGAAATCATCGTTGCAGCGACATCCATGTGAGGGCGGTTACCAGCGCAAGCGGTCGACCAGTACCAGATAAGCCTGTTCGTCCCCGACGGTCATGCGGGGGCGCAGCATGAAATCGGACACCCCATCCCCGTTGAAGTCACCCACGTTCAGTTCCCGCGACGAATCCGGCCAGATCAGGTTGGAAAACACCCAGTCCCGCGTAACCTCTCGGATGGGTGCGAAGCCCTGTGCGGACCCCATCAGCACATGACTCGAATACAGCGGTGTGGTTGCCTGGAACAGCAGGTCCGAGGCGCCGTTGTTGTCCAGATCCAGCACGTGCAGCAGGGCGAATCCCGTTTCGAAGGCGTGTTCCGGGGCCAGGTTTGACATGGTGATCACGTTTACGGTTCCGAAGGTGTTGGCGGTCTGCCCATACAAAATCATGGCCGCACCCCCATGGGTCCGAGGCTGCAGCAGGAAGTCGGTGCGATGATCGCCGTTGAAGTCGCCCGTAATCCCCTTCTGACTCGCTGCGGCCCACTTCTCGGCCATCATCCCGAAGCGGTCGGTCACGTCCTGAAGGGTCGCAAACATGGTGCTGGACTTGCTGCGAAGGAACCAGGTGCGGTCCGACGGCTCGCGCCCCTGCAACAGCACGTCATCGCGATCGTCCCCATCGAAGTCCGCGACGTGCACGACGTGGTGCGCTTCGGCCAACAGGTCACCGCTCAGGCCGAACTCATCGGTGAGGATCTGCTCGTCGAGGAAGCCATAAGGGGGCGAGCAGGTGGTCAACAGATAGGTTGGGGTCAACGGGGTGCGGCCGACGAGCAGCACGTCCACGCGGCTGTCGGCGTCGAAATCGCCGGTGTGGGCCGTGTGCGTGGCTTGCGGCCATCGAGCATTCGCCTCGGTCCCGCCCGCGGCCAGAATGCTCACGGATTCGAATCCCATGACCGGGTTGCCACGCAGCATCAACGTGTCTTCGGCCGCGGTCTCGGGCCGCAGGATCACGTCGTCGTAACCGTCCGCGTCGAAGTCCGCGACCAGGGGGTCGTGGGTCCAGGACAGATAGCTCGACATGCCGAACGCGTTGACCACGTTCACGGCCGGGGCAAAGTCCCCGTGGCCGTCGGACAGCAGAAGCCAAGCGTTGTACAGGATCGAGGTCGGCATCAAAAGCATGTCCGAGGCCTTGTCGCCGTTGAAGTCCCCAGCTACGAGCCGGCTCTGCGTCGAACTCCAGCGATACGAGTTCATGCCGAACTGATCGGTCACGGCACGCGCTCTCGGGGGCGCGGCCCCGCAGGGTTCGTCCGGGGTTTCCGGCCCGGTGGTGCAGCGCTCGTAGACGCGCACGTAGTCGATGCGGTGCTCCATGCCGGGGAAGGCCTCGACTTCTTCCATGCTGGTCAGCCCACCATTGAACGGCACCACCGAAGTATTGAGGATCCAGAAGAACGGGATCTGCGGGATGTCGAGCGTCTCGTCCACGTAGTCCCCGATGTCGTCGGGGTTGCTGCTTTGTTCGATCTTGGCACGCCGAGGGTCGCCCTGGTGGATTCGCCCGATCTCGAGGTCGTCGACGAGGAAGGCGATGTAATCGGGCTCCCACTCGACCGCGTACAAGTGGTATTCCTCGGTCCAGCGGCGGTCGCCGGTATCGTGGTTGCGGGATGACGAATAGTGCGTGTGGACCTTGGTGCTCGGGTCGTAGCTGCCCCCGTGGTAGTTGCCCGCCACTTTGGTGGGTGAACTCTGCCAATACTCCATGATGTCGATCTCGCCGGCATCGGGCCATCCGCCCTGGGTAGGCAGAAGCCAGTGCGCGGGCCAAGACCCTGGCCCGTCAGACAGGCGCGCACGGACCTCGAAGCGGCCAAACGTCTGGGCGAAACCCCGATGCACGACGGATTCATTCCAGTTCTTCCACGGATTGCTCATGACTGCGCCCGAGCGGATCGGGCATTCTTTGCTGGTGTAGTAGTTCCCGATGTCGCGGCCGCAGTCCCAGCCATTCCCGTCGGGCTCGGTGGCCGAGGCAGCCAGAATCAACTCGCCATCCTCGACGCGCACCTCGCGGGGGTCGAGGTTGTTGATGCGGTGTCCGAAGGGGGCCGAACCATCCATCCAGTTCTGGAAGTCATACACGGCCCACGTGCACTTGTCCAAGTCCTTGAGTTGCGTGTGCACGGGCACGTCGCCGATGGTCTCGGCGCACACCACGCGGTTCCAGTACAGGTCCAGACACAGAGGGGGGGTCTGGGCCGTGTCGTAGCAAGGGTCATCGGGGTTTTCGGGACCGTTGAATTCGTCGGCGAACGTCAGGCGCCAACCCGGGGCCGGTGCGGGCGGGGTCACCTCGATGGTGTCCACCGGTTCTGTTGTGTCGGTCGTCGTATCGAGCGCCTCGGGTGACGTATCCGAGACGTCGGAGGGGATGTCGCCCATGTGGCCGTCTACGATCGCGTCGTCGAGGGCGTCGGCGGCAGTGTTGTCGCCGGTCGCGTCGTCGGACGGAAGGTCGCCCGATGTCGGGGTATCCGAAGCCATGACGTCCGACGCATCGGGGTCGGTCGAAACCGGAAGGAACGACATTTCGCCGCCCCCGCAGGCCGACAGAACCAGGACGATGAGAGCGGCAAAGAGAGAGCGATGGACACGCATAGGACCTCCGATTCAAGTCACAACGGCCGCGAATTATAAGCGAAATCAAGGACAACCGCAATGGACTGGGTTGGCGTGGGGCTGGCGTGGGGCTGGGCCAGCATCGAGACTTCTGCCAGTGGCTGGTTTTCTGCCGACCGCGCACTCGAGGCAAACACCCATGTCACCACCGATGGACTGTAGGGCGGCATCACCAGATGCCGCCATGTGACGCCAAAGTGGCGCGGTCTGGTGACCGCGCCCTACAGAACCCCTACCGCCGGGGACGCTGTAGGGCGGCATCACCAGATGCCGCCATGTGACGCCAAAGTGGCGCGGTCTGG
>CAYRIB010000093.1:3546-9747 GCA_964424165.1 uncultured Myxococcales bacterium
CAGATGCCGCCATGTGACGCCAAAGTGGCGCGGTCTGGTGACCGCGCCCTACAGAGCCCCTACCGCCGGGGACGCTGTAGGGCGGCATCACCAGATGCCGCCATGTGACGTCGAAATGGCGCGGTCTGGTGACCGCGCCCTACAGAGCCCCTACCGCCGGGGACGCTGTAGGGCGGCATCACCAGATGCCGCCATGTGACGTCGAAATGGCGCGGTCTGGTGACCGCGCCCTACAGAACCCCTACCGCCGGGGACGCCTTCCTGCAGGTCGTCGCGCCTCGCTCTCTTCGGTGATCGGCTTGCGCGCCATCGGGGGTTCGGCCAGATAACGATCTACGAGCAAGGCCACCAAAGACTCGGCCTCGGGGTCGGTCAGGATCTCCTGGGCCATCGCGCGGAACTCGTCGGGGATCACGATCCCCTTTTCCATCCGTTCCTTGATCTCGCGGATCCGTCGATCGGCCAGCATCTTCAGGGTCTCCTCGCGCGAGGGTACCTCGCACTTCTTCAGCGATACGCCATACTGCCACTTCAGACGCCGCACCACGGTCCGGTCCAGCGTCCCGACCAGGGTGATGGCCCGGCCGCGGCGATCCACACGCCCCGTGCGTCCCGTGCGGTGGATGTACGATTCCGCATCCGCCGGCGGTACGAAGTTGATCACGCACGGCAGGAACGAGATGTCGATGCCGCGTGCCGCAATGTCGGTGGCGACCAGCAGGCGCTGGGTCCCGGCCCGCATCTTGCCCAGGACCTCCTCGCGCGAGGCCTGGGGCAGATCCCCGTTGAGCATGGCCGCATCGTACCCGCGACGCCGCAGATACGTCGTGACCATCTCGGTGTCCGACTTGGTGTTGCAGAAGATGATCGCGCACGACGGGTCCTCGGATTCGAGCACCGACACCAGCAGGTGCAGGCGGGAACCCATGGGCTCGAGTTCGTAGGCCACGTTTTCGATGCGGTCCACGGCCACGTGATCCGAGGACAAATCCACGGACACGGGCGTGCGCATGTAGCGGCCAATCATGCGTTCGATGTTCGGAGGCAGGGTGGCCGAGAACAGGCAGACCTGGTCGAGCTTGCGCACGGCCTGAAAGATCTTCTGCACCTCTTCGTAGAACCCTGCGGATAGCATCTCATCGGCCTCGTCGAGCACCAGGATCCGCACCTCCGACAGGTCCAGGGTGCGACGGCGGTAGTGATCGAGGATCCGGCCCGGAGTGCCCACCACGATGTGGCAGCCTTCGGCCAGGCGCGACAGTTGCAGGGTGAAACCCGTGCCCCCATAGATCACCACGGAACGCATGTTGGTGTAGCGTCCGAGCTTTTCGAATTCCGAATGGTCCTGGATGGCCAATTCGCGGGTCGGGGCCAGGACCAGGGCCTGGGGCCGCGTTCCCTCGAAGCTGACCCTCTGCAACAGCGGGGCTGCGAAGGCCGCGGTCTTGCCGCTTCCGGTCTGCGAGCGCACCACCAGATCGCGACCTTCGAGGATCGGTCTGGCGCACAGGGTTTGGACCGGCATCGGCTGCGTGTAACCGGCCTCGGCAATGGCGCGCAGGATGGGCGGATCGAATCCGAGTTCGTCGAACGACGAGATGACGGTAGCCTCGGGCGTCTGAATGGCCTCGCTCACGCGCGGATGATACACCACGTCCCCATGCACGTCCACGTCGACGTCCGCAAACCGCTGCGAGCAAGCGAGGCGAGCCGTGGGACTGTGCATGCTTGCTTGTGCCTTGGCGCCGGAAAGGACCGACCAGGCTCATGTAAGCGACAAGTTGGCGTCCCTTGACATCGGATGGCTATCTGTCTAAGCAGATACAGGGCGCTGGCTCGTGACGAGGTGATGAGGTGCACGGATTCGGCGGACTTGGCGGCATCATCCTGCTTGTAACGACGACTGCCCTCGCCGCCGAGGCCCCGACACGTCAGGTGTCGCTGGAACAGGCGTTGGCGCGGGCTCGCACGAACAACCCTTCGCTGGCCGCGTCGCAGCAAACGGTTGCGGCCTCGGGATTTGCCACGGCGCAGGCCGTCGCCCCCTATCTGCCGCAGCTCTCGTTGGCGGCTTCGTATCGACGCTCTACCCTGAACAACCCGACCGCACCCTATCTGTCTTCGATGTCGTCGGACACCACGGGCACCAGCACCAGCATCCGCAACATCATCGGCCGGGATTCCATGGACTCCTACAACTATTTCAACGCCGGGCTGAACCTGACCCAGACCATTTATGACTTCGGGCGCACCGGGGGCGGTCTGGATGCGGCACGGGCCTCGGAACGCGCATCCCGGGCCGATCTCATGCGCACCTTGCAGGACGTCGAGGTCGCGGTGACCGGGGCGTTCTTCGGGGTTCTGGCCTCGCAGGAGGCCATGATCGCGGCCGAGGAGGCCCGATCCCAGCGCCAGCGCCATCTGGATGTCGCGGCAGCCCAAGCCGAGGCCGGAACACGCCAACGCATCGACGTAACCCGGGCACGGTCCGACCTCGCGGCCGCAGAACTCGACGTGCTGCGTGCCCGCAATGCGTGCCAGATGGCCCGGGTGACCTTGAACAACGCGATGGGGGTGAAGGACGACATCGACTTCGTGGTGGTGCGCCCTGCGCCAGCCGAATCCCTGGCCCTTCCCAAGTTGCCGGAAGCAGTACGCACGGCCGTGCTGGCCCGGCCGGAGCATCGGGCCCTGCGCGAGCGGATCGAGGTGCTGCGTGGTGCATCCCGGGCCCAGCGTGCCGGCCATTTTCCCACCCTGGGACTGACGGGTGGCCTGACGTATGCAGGTTATGCGTTTCCGGACATGGTGTTCAACTGGTCCGTGGGCGCGGGTCTGTCATGGAACCTGTTCGATGGTTTGGCCACCAGCAATGCGGTGCGCGAGGCCGAGGCCGAAATCCGGGCGATCGAGGCCGACCTTCAAGCGCTCGAACTCGCGATTGCGGCCGAGGTCGAACGCAGCATCCTGGCCTATGGCGAGGCCCAGGCGCGCCTGGAACCATCCCGGGCCCTGATCACCGCCGCTCAGGAAACCCTGGCCTTGGCCGAGGGTCGTTACGCCGCGGGCATGGGCAGCATGATCGAAGTCACGGATGCCCAGGCCCAGTTCACACAGGCCAAGACCCGCTTGATCCAGGCTCAATACGACCTCGAGATGGCGCGGGTGCAAGTGCTCAAGGCCCTTGGACGACTGCCGACCGAAAGCCAGGGCAGCGATGCGAGTCCTGAACCATGAAGGTGGAGGTCCCCATGGAATGGCGAATCGGCGCCTGGTGCGTGACGATACTGGTCACGTGCACGGTGCTGGCCGGGTGCAGGGATGCCCCGGGGGGCAAAGGCGCGACGAACGGGGGAGGGCGTGTCATGGCCGTGTCCGTGGCCGAGGCCCGCGCCGAGCGCATCGAACAACGCATCGAAGTCACGGGCACCCTGGCCCCGTCCGAAGAAGGCACCTTGTCGATCGAGGCGGATGGACGTTTGATCGAGGTACGGGCCGACCTCGGGACCGTGGTTGGTGCCGGGGATGTCCTGGCGCGGGTCGAGGCCCGCAACTACGCCTACCGACACACCCAGGCCGAGGCGGAACTGGCGGCCGCATCGGCGGATCACCGGCGCCTCGAGGGGTTGCTCGGCAAGGACATGGCCACCCGGCAGCAGGTGGATGAGGCAGCACGCCGGCAGGCCGTGGCCCGTGCCACCCTGGACCTGGCCCGCAAGGCCCTGGCCGACACCCGTTTGCGGGCACCGTTCGACGGAGTGGTAGCGAAACGCCTGGTTCATGCCGGCGAGTTCGTGCGCGTGGGGACGCCCGCATTCCATCTGGTGCGCGTGACGCCCCTGAAACTGACCGCCGACGTGCCCGAACGGCACGTCGCAACGGTCAAGGCCGGGGACTCGGTCACGGTTGCGGGTGATGCCCTGGGGGGGCGGACCCTGACCGGGCGAATCGTGCGGATCGGACCTACGGTGTCGGAAACGACGCGCGCCTTCCCGATCGAGGCCGAGATCGAAAACCCGGACGGCGCGGTGAAGCCAGGGTCGTTCGCACGTGCCTCGATTCAAACCGGGGTGCAATCCGAGGCCATCACCGTGCCCGAGTCCGCGGTCCTGCTGTTTTCGGGCAACCCCCGGGTGTTCGTGGTCCGCGATGATACGGTGCAGGAACGCGTGATCGAGGTTACTGGGCGGGTGCGAGACCGCGTGGTCATCGGCAAGGGGTTAACTGACGGTGAACGGGTGGTGATCACTGGTGTGGAATTGCTGTCCGATGGCCAGCGCATCGTGGTCCGTGACCAGGCAACACTGCCCGCGCAGGAGTGATTGGTGAACGCCCTCACGATCTTCATCCGGCGGCCCGTGCTGGCCACCATGCTGACTACGCTGTTGCTGGTGCTGGGTCTGTTTTCGTACGCGGACCTGGGCGTGGACTTGATCCCCAAGGTCGAGGCCCCGGTCGTGTTCGTGACCACGGTGCTGCGCGGGGCCTCGCCCGAGGAGATCGAATCCCAGGTCAGCAAGCCGATCGAAGAGGTGGTCAACACCATCTCGGGCATCGACGAACTGTCCTCGTATTCGATGGAAGGTCGTTCGCGTGTCGTGATCCGCTTCATGCTCGACCGGGACATGGCCGAAGCGGTGCAGGACGTGCGCGACAAGGTGGCGAGCGTGCAGGACCAGCTTCCCGAGGGCACCGAGATCCCGGTGGTGTCCAAGGTGGACTTCGACGCACAGCCCGTGCTGACCCTCAGCGTGTCTGGGGACCGCGATCTGAACGAGGTGTCCGAGGTGGCGCGCCTGAAGGTCAAGGAGGCCATCGAGAGCGCGGACGGTGTGGGTGCGGTCGAAATGATCGGCGGGCGGATTCGGGCCATCAACGTGATCTTGAACGTGGAACGTCTGCAGGCCCTGGGGATTCCGATTGCTGCGGTCAAGGCGGCCCTGGCCACGCAGAACGTGGAAATTCCGTCGGGTCGCATCGACCGTGGCGACACCGAGCAGGTGTTACGCACCCTGGCCCGTGTCGAGCGGCTCGAGGACTTCGCAAACCTGGTCGTGGCCACGCGCGAGGGGCGTCAGGTCCGGATCGGGGACATCGGTCGGGTCGAAGACACGATCGAGGAGCCTCGTAGCCTGGCGCGCATCTGGCTGCGGGGCGACGAGGGCCTGGGTCGCCCCAGCGTGTCGATGGACGTGATCAAGCAGTCGGGCGAAAACACGGTCCAGGTCATTGATGCGGTCAAGCGGCGTCTGGCCGAGATCGAGCCGACCCTGCCCGCATCGTTTCGCATCAACGTGGTGTCCGACCAGTCGGAATTCATCGTGCGATCCTTGGACGAACTGAACTTGCACCTGATCCTGGGCAGCATACTCGCTGCACTGGCCGTGCTGTTCTTCATGCGCAATTGGCGTTCGACCCTGATTGCGGCCGTGGCGATCCCCACGTCGCTCATTGCGGCGTTCACCATGATGCGGGCGCTCGACTTCACGCTGAACAACATGACCCTGCTGGGTTTGACCCTGGCGGTCGGGATCGTGATTGACGACGCGATCGTGGTGCTGGAAAACATCTTCCGGCACATGGAAGAGTATGGCAAGAGTGCGTTCGAAGCGGCCGTAGACGGCCTCAAAGAGATCGGACTGGCCGTGATGGCCACCACGACATCCCTGATCGTCATCTTCATCCCCGTGGCCTTCATGGAGGGCATGACCGGGCGGTTCTTCTACGAGTTCGGACTGACCACGGCTTGTGCGATTGCGGTTTCGCTGATCGTGTCGTTCACGTTGACCCCCATGCTGTCGGCCCGCTTCCTGTGCATCAAGCACAGGCCGGACGCAGAAAAGAGTGGGCACGGACGCTTGGACCGTTCGTACCGCACCATGATTTCCTGGGCCCTGGCGCATCGCTGGATCGTGGTGCTGTGCAGTCTCTTGATCGTGGGGTCAGTGGTGCCGTTGCTTGCCTTCTTGGGCAAGGACTTCATGCCCTTGGACGACCGCAGCGAGTTCCGGGTGTCGCTGATCGCCCCGGCCGGGTCGAGCCTTTCGGCCGTGTCCGAGTGGTACGCCAAGATTGAGAGCCGAATCCACGAGCTTCCCGAGGTGCGCCTGACACTCAGTCAGATGGGCAGCACGGCAGGTGGCGAAGATGTGACCGATGGGTCGATCTACGTGGCCATCACGGACATCGCGGACCGCGACG
>CAYRIB010000094.1:0-4218 GCA_964424165.1 uncultured Myxococcales bacterium
ACCTACCTCGTCTTCTCGTTGTGAAACGGCAGTGTTGACAGATCCCCGCCCATCCCAGATAATCCAAAGCCGCATTGGTTCTTTGAGAGACCGAGTCGCGGATGTTCTTTTGGTGAACGAGGACTCACGCGCCTGTAGCTCAGCCAGGATAGAGCAGCGGCCTTCTAAGCCGCTGGTCGGGGGTTCGAATCCCTCCAGGCGTACTGGCGGTAGGCGTCTTTGGGCGATCAGGCGTCCGGTCAATGTCGATGGTGCGTATAGCTCAGTGGTAGAGCACCAGGTTGTGGCCCTGGGGGCCGTGGGTTCAAAACCCACTACGCACCCTGCTTTCCTTCGGTTTCTTGGCGTCTGGTCCGGTTCTTTGTTGCGCCCGTGGCTCAATGGATAGAGCATCGGACTTCGGATCCGACGGTTGGGGGTTCGAGTCCCTCCGGGCGCGCCAGGATCAGCAAGCATTTTCAAAGTAGAGACCGTGATCAACGAGGCAAGGGTGGGCGACTGCGCCGCCTCCGTGACGCGCCCTGCAGACGCCGCGGCCCCGTGCTATAGATCAGGACCAAGGTGTGTAGGAGTGCCGGGGAGCCATGCAGCCGGAGACCCCCGAACAACGCGCCCGCGAGACCATCGATGCGATGCTCGCGGCCGCGGGCTGGGTCGTCCAGGACCGCGCCGGCATGAACCTGTCCGCGGCGCGCGGCGTGGCCGTGCGCGAGTTCCCGCTTCGGACCGGCGAGGCCGACTACCTGCTGTTCGTGGACGGCCGGGCCGCGGGCGCGCTGGAGGCCAAGAAGGTCGGACACACGCTCAAGGGCGTGGAGGTCCAGTCGGGCAAGTATGCAGACGCGCTGCCGCCCGGCCTCAAGGTGCCTGTCACCCCACTGCCCTTTTTGTACGAGTCCACGGGCGTGGAAACCCAGTTCACGAACCTGCTCGACCCGCATCCGTGCAGCCGACGCGTGTTCGCCGTCCATCGTCCCGAGACCCTCGCGGATTGGCTGTTCGCCGACCGCCTGGACGCCTGGGTCAAAGCCCTGCACGTGGAGGGCAGCGGCCTCTACACCTCCGCGGACGCCACGCGCCCTTCGTCCCTGCGCGCCCGCCTGCGCACCCTGCCCCCAATCGAGCAACCCGGCAACGGTGCAGGCTGGCGGCTGTATCCGAACCAGGTCACGGCCATTGCCAGCCTCGAACGGTCGCTGAAACGGAATCACCCCCGCGCCCTGATCCAGATGGCCACGGGCTCGGGCAAGACCCTGATGGCCATCACGTCCATCTACCGCCTCATCAAGTTCGGGGGCGCGCGGCGCGTGTTGTTCCTGGTGGACCGCACGAACCTCGGCGAGCAGGCCGAGAAGGCGTTCCAGAACTACCGCACCCCGGATGACCACCGCAAGTTCACGGAACTGTACAAGGTCCAGCGCCTGACCTCGAACCACATCGCGGCCTCGTCCAAGGTGGTCATCACCACCATCCAGCGCCTGTATTCCATGCTCAAGGGCGAGCCCGACTTGGACCCTGTGCTCGAAGAGGAATCGGCCTTCGACGCCCCGAGTCCCCTGATGAAGGAACCCCTCCCGGTGGTCTACAGCGCGGCCTTCCCGCCCGAGACCTTCGACGTGGTGTTCGTGGACGAGTGTCACCGGTCGATCTACACGCTGTGGCGCCAGGTCCTCGAGTACTTCGACGCCACGATCGTGGGCCTGACCGCGACCCCGGCCAAGCACACGTTTGGCTTCTTCCACCAGAACCTCGTGACCGAATACACCCACGAGCAGGCCGTGGCCGACGGGGTGAACGTGGACTTCGAGGTCTTCCGCATCCGCACCCGTATCACGGAAGCCGGCTCGATGATCGAGGCGTGCGACGAGCCGGTCGTGGGCATGCGCAACCGCCAGACCCGGGCCATGCGCTGGGAGGCCCCGGACGAGGACATCCGCTACGACGCCACCAAGCTCGACCGCTCGGTAGTGGCCCTCGACCAGATCCGCACCGTGGTGCGCGCCTTCCGGGACCACCTGTTCACGGACCTGTTCCCGGGGCGCACGCACGTCCCGAAGACTCTCGTGTTCTGCAAGAACGACGCGCACGCCGAAGACGTGGTCGGCATCTTCCGCGAGGAGTTCGGGCAGGGCAACGACTTCTGCCAGAAGATCACCTACAAGACCACGGGCAAGAAGCCCGCGGACCTCATCCAGGACTTCCGCAACTCGTTCAACCCGCGCATCGCGGTCACCGTGGACATGATCAGCACGGGCACGGACATCCGGCCGATCGAGATCGTGGTCTTTTTGCGGCCGGTCGAGTCCCGGGTGATGTTCGAGCAGATGAAGGGGCGGGGCGTACGCATCATCGACCCGAACGAGTTGAAGGCCGTGACCCCGGACGCCCCGAACAAGACGCACTTCGTGATCGTGGACTGCGTGGGCGTCATCGAGTCTGGGCTGTCGGACACGTACCCGCTCGAGCGCAAAAAGTCCGTGCCCCTGAAGGCCCTGCTCGAACACGTGGCCATGGGTGGGACCGACCCGGACGTCCTATCCTCGCTGGCCTCGCGCCTGGCGCGCCTGGACAAGGAGTTCGGACCCGAGCACGACGACCGTATCGCCGCGGTGTCCGGGGGCATGACGCTCAAGGACATCTGCCACGGTCTGGTCGAGGCCCTGAACGCCGACCTGCAGGTCGCGGCAGCGAGCCGGAGGTTCGAACTGCCCGAAGGCGCGGAACCGGACGCGGGCCAACTTGCCGAGGCGACCGAGGCGCTGTTCCGGGCGGCCGCGGCCCCACTGGCCAACAACCCGGCCCTGCGGACCGCCATCCTCGAACAGAAGGCCCTGCTCGAGCAGGTGATCGACGAGTTCTCGAAGGACGAGCTAATCTTCGCCGGGGCCTCGCCCGAGGCGCACGACCAGGCACGGGGACTCGTGGCCTCGTTCGAGGCGTTCTTGGCCGAGCACCACGACGAGATCGAGGCGTTGCAGTTCTTCTACAGCCAGCCGTACGGGCAACGGCTGCACTACCGGGACGTCAAGGCCCTGGCCGAGGTCATCCAGGCCCCGCCGCGCGCGTGGACACCCGAGAAGCTGTGGCGGGCGTACGAGCTGCTCGAAAAGGACAAGGTGCGGGGCGCGTCGGGCCGCAGGCTGCTGACGGACCTCGTGTCCCTGGTGCGCTTCGCGTTGCACCAGCAGCCGATCCTGGAACCCTTCGGGGAGCAGGTGAAAAAGCGCTTCGAGAACTGGATGGCCAGTCAGGCGATGCGGGGGCGGGAGTTCACGCCCGAGCAGGTGCGGTGGCTTCAGATGATCCGCGACCACGTGGCCGTGAACGTGGAGATCGAGGCCGGCGACTTCGACCTGAACCCGTTCGCGCAGCAGGGGGGATTGGGTGCGGCCGCACGCGTGTTCGGGGGTGAGTTGCGGGCGGTGCTGACGGAGTTGAACGAGGTGCTGGCGGCATGAGTGCTGAGGCAGACAGACTCCCGGCAGGCTGGACGATCGGGGCGCTGACTGACGTGGCAGACCTGAACCCAACGAACCCGAACCGGCCTCCGCTCGATTCCGAGCCAGTATCGTTCATCCCTATGGCCGCCGTGACGGCGATCTCAGGGGATGTGGACCTATCGGAACAACGCAACTGGGGCGAGGTGAAGAAGGGGTATACCCGCTTTCAGGATGGCGACGTGGTGTTCGCCAAGATCACCCCGTGCATGGAGAACGGCAAGTCTGCGGTGCTCCGGCACCTCGTCGCTGGTATTGGGGCCGGTTCAACGGAATTCCACGTGCTTCGGCCCACGGAGGCCATCGACGCAAACCTCTTGAGGTACTACGTGTTGCAGGAGGACTTCAGGAAGGCAGCCCGTTCCAAGATGACAGGCACGGCGGGGCAGTTGCGCGTCCCCACAACGTTCCTTGAGGATCAGAGGCTGCCCATCGCCCCCCTCCCCGAGCAGCACCGCATCGTGGCAGCCATCGAGGACCACTTCTCCCGGCTGGACGAGGCGGTGGCGTTGCTGCAGAAGGTGCAGCGCAACCTGAAGCGCTACCGGGCGTCGGTCCTGAAGGCCGCGGTCGAGGGGCGCCTGGTGCCCATCGAGGCCAACCTTGCCCGTGCCGAGGGCCGCACCTACGAGCCTGCCACCAAGCTCCTGGAACGCATCCTGGAGGAACGCCGTCGCCGCTGGAAGGAGAACGGCGTCAAGGGCACCTACAAGGAACCCGT
>CAYRIB010000094.1:4318-9406 GCA_964424165.1 uncultured Myxococcales bacterium
CGCCTCCGCCAGTCCATCCTGAAGTGGGCCTTCGAGGGCAGGCTGGCAGACCAGGACCCCACCGACGAACCCGCGTCGGCCCTGCTGGAACGCATCCGCGCGGAACGTGCCACGAACGCGGTTCACTCACCTCGTGGTCTTAGGGGGAAAGAACGCACCCGGAGGAATCCATGACCAGTCCCACCAAGCCGCCCGCCAAGACCGGCGATGCCCTGGTCGATGACATCCTGCGGCTCGAGGAGAGCCTCCACCGCGACTTCAAGCGCGTCGGCAAGAACGACACCGCCCTCGAGACGGTGTGCGCGTTCGCCAACACGGAGGGTGGCTGGTTGGTGATGGGCCTGGAAGACCCGAAGAAGGCCACCGGACGCGACCGCATCTACGGCATCGAGGAGAACCCCGAGGCCATGGACGACCTCCGTCGCCTGATTGCCAGCCGTATGCAGCCCCCCCTTGCCCCGCCTCCCGAGTTCAGGGACGTGCCCTGCACCCTGCGGAATGGTTTCCCCGGCCATCTCATCCTGCTGCGCGTGTCCAAGAGCGAGCGCGTCCACTCGATCATTGACAAGGGTACGTTCGTGCGGCTGCCCAAGAGCAACAAGCGGCTCTGGAGTGCGGAGGAGATCGCGAGCCTGGCGCTGCGCAGGGGTGCAACACCTTTCGATGTGGCGCTAGTGGACGTTCCGTTCGAGTTGCTGGATACGCCCTCCTGGCGTCTGTATGCCACGCAACGACACCTGACCCGGCCCTTGGCCGACGCGTTGTTCCACATCGGGCTCGCCCGCAAGGATGAGGATGGCCACCTCAAACCCACGCGCGCTGCCGTACTGCTGTTTGCCGAGGAACCAAACGGGCTACTCCAGTCGAAATGCACCATCCGCCTGTTCCACTACAAGGGCACGGCTGCCGAACGCACGCCGTCCACGAACCTCGTCCGCCCACCGCGCACAATTGGCGGGCCGCTGGTGGCCCAGATCCGCGAAGCAGTCCGGGTCTGCAAGGAGGAACTCGCAAGCGGCGTGCAGGTGAGCCCGCTCGGGTTCGAGATCGTCCAGCAGTATCCGGTGCGCGTGCTGCAAGAGGCGATCACGAACGCCGTCCTTCACCGCGCCTACCACGTCAACGCTGACATCCACATCCGCATCTTCGCGGACCGGATCGAGGTCGAGAGCCCCGGGGCGTTCCCACGCGACGTGACCGTTGCCAACCTGCGTGGGATTGGCTCCAAGCCCCGTAATGGCCTGCTGGTGGACCATGTACGCGAGTTTCCGGAGCCACCGAACCTCGATGCGGGCGAGGGCGTGAAGATGATGTTCGAGACCATGCAGCAGGCCAATCTCTATCCACCCATGTACCGGGCCTGGCCGGACATCGGACGCGAGGCCGTGCAGGTCGTGCTTCTGAACGAGGCCCGACCGACGGCATGGGATCAAGTAGTTTCCTGTGTGCAGGAGCGTGGCAGTGTTGGGAACGCGGAGGTCCGCACCATCCTCGGAACGGACGACCCGGTGCGAGCCTCGAAACTGCTGCGGGAATGGGTTGATGCCGGTCTGCTCGTCATCGCGAACCCGACGTCGGCCAAGCAGCATCGCCGGTACACGCTGCCGGAGACCGGTGAGGAGCCAACCCTCTTTTCTTTCCCGTCTGGTAAACAGGAGGTCAACGATTCGTAACTCGTTGTTACTAAAAGGTTCCCTCGAACCCCTGTTTTCTTGGAGGCCCGCACGATGAGTGACCTGTCGAACCGCATCGTCTCGAAGCTGTGGTCCCACTGCCAGGTGCTGCGGGACGACGGCCTGTCCTATCAGGACTACCTGGAGCAGCTCACGTTCCTGCTGTTCCTCAAGATGGCCGATGAACGCTCCCGCCTGACCGGGGAGTCGCAGCCCATCCCCGAGGGCTACCGGTGGGTCGACCTGTCCAACCCCCAGATGGAAGGGGCTCGCCTGGAAGAGCACTACCGCGAGACCCTGCGCCACCTCGGCGAGGCCGGGGGCATGCTCGGGCTCATCTTCCGCAAGGCACAAAACAAGATCCAGGACCCGGCCAAGCTGCGGCAGCTCGTAGTGGAACTGATCGGCAAGGAGGACTGGCTATCCATGTCCGCGGACGTGAAGGGCGATGCCTACGAGGGGCTGCTCGAAAAGAACGCGCAGGACGTGAAGGGCGGCGCGGGCCAGTACTTCACGCCCCGGCCCCTGATCCAGGCCATCGTGGACTGCGTGCAGCCCCGGCCGGGCGAGGTGGTTTTGGACCCGGCCTGCGGGACCGGGGGCTTCCTGCTCGCGGCGCACGAGTATCTGGCGCAACACGACCTCGACCGCGACCAGAAGACGCACCTGCGTTACGACGCCCTGCGCGGCGTGGAACTGGTCGACGGGGTCTCGCGCCTGTGTGCCATGAACCTGTTTTTGCACGGCATCGGACCCGACGACGATACCCGCGAGCCACCCATCCGCACCGACGACTCGCTGCGCAACGAGCCCTCGACCCACGTGGACGTGGTGCTCACCAACCCGCCGTTCGGCAAGAAGTCCTCGATCACCGTGGTCACCGACGAAGGCGACATGGACCGCGAGACCGTGACGTACAACCGCCCGGACTTCTGGACCACGACCAGCAACAAGCAGCTCAACTTCGTGCAGCACGTGAAGTCGCTGCTGAAGATCCACGGTCGGGCCGCGGTCGTGGTCCCGGACAACGTGCTGTTCGAGGGCGGGGCCGGGGAGGTGGTGCGCCGCCGCCTGGTGCAGGAATGCGACGTGCACACCCTGCTGCGCCTGCCCACGGGCATCTTCTACGCGCAAGGGGTCAAGGCGAACGTGTTGTTCTTCGACCGCAAGCCGGGCGCGAAGGAGCCCTGGACCCGGCAGGTATGGGTCTACGACCTGCGCACCAACCGGCACTTCACCCTGAAGACCCGCCGGCTCGAACGCGGCGACCTCGACGAGTTCGTGGCGTGCTTCCGGCCGGGCGAGCGGCACGCGCGCACCCCGACGTGGAGCCCCGAGACCCCGGAAGGGCGGTGGCGTGCTTACACGGTCGACGAGATCCTGGCCCGGGACAAGGTCAGCATGGACCTGTTCTGGCTGCGGGACGAATCCCTGGAAGACTCCGCCAGCCTGCCTGACCCCCATATCCTGGCCCAGGAGATTGCGGATGACCTGCGCGCCGCCCTGGAACAGGTCGAGGACATCCTCGGGGACCTGCAGGCCCGCGCGAACGGCAGATAGTCGCGGTGAAGACACATGGCAACCACGCCGAACAGAGCCTGACGCCCCCCCCAGACCCGGACACCGGCGTCATCCTCGACATCTCGGGACTCGTGATTGCGGAATTCGGACCGGTCCGGTATCATTGTCGTGATCCTCGTGCAATTCGAATCTTCATGGGCTTTGGAGGGCCACATGTCCATGCAACAGATGCAGGATACGAAACGAAACCAGTCGGGCTCCGCGTCGGTGACCAAGGGCGACCAGAGCCGCGGCGCTCTGGCACACCTGCGCGGACTGACCTATGACCAGCAACTCGCCGCACTGTCGCCGAACGGTGGCGCGGGCAATGCCAAGGAGGACCCCGAGGGTGGCCTGCCTCCCGAGATCGTTGCGCTCAACCTCAAGCACGTGACGGTCGAGATCAAGGACGGCGCCTGGGCAAAACTCGAACCCGGCGAACAAGCCAATGTCCTGACCTTCCTGCTGGCCAAAGAGGCCTACGCGAAGAAGAACAAGAAGGTCAAGTCGTACAAGGTGACGATCGGGGTGGACAAGATCGAGAACCAGAGCGACGAGGAACTCGAGAAGATCGACAGCAAGGCCCTGGTGGGCAACGACCGCATGGCCGCAGGAAAGGGTCCCAAGGGGGCGGGAAACAAGGAGGGTTACATCGGGGTCGAAAAGGGTGATCCCGAGGTCACACGCACCGTGAAACCGGCACCCGACCCGGTGTCCCAGACCTTCGATTCCGAATCGACCTTCCCGTCGGCGAAATACAAGCCCGAGGACATGAACAACGCGGCGTTCAACAAGACGCTCGAACAGGCCGCTGCATTGATGGCTTCGCTGCGGGAGAAGTTTGGCGGCGATGTGACGCTGAAGTTCACGGTGGAGTCGGGCGAATCCCTGGTCACACCCCCCGCGGGCATGGCCACCGGGGATCTGGCTCGGCTTCGGGGCGAAACCGCGGTTGCACAGGCGAAAAAATACTTCACGGACCAGGGGATCGACATCGAGAACGTGACCTTTGCCACTGAAAACAAGATCGGGACCACCCCGTACAAGCCGGGCGATGACAAGCACGATCCCCGCTACACGAAAGAACAGTTCCTCCGCGTGCGCATCGAAATGACCGGCCAGGGAGAACCCGAATACGACGAAAGCACGGAATGGGACGCAGAAATGGTCTATTTGAACAGCACGGCGTCGGTCAAGCCGACCCGGCAAAAGACCACCAGGAACCGTACCAAGACCAAGCGACGAAGAAAGACCAGCAACAAGAAGGGTGCCGTGCAGTGCCCGGTATTCTAGGGAAACGACCCTGCCGACATGGGTGTGCACAGCCCCCCTGCCACAGTTGACTTGGCTTCCCGGACGTTCTAGATCCGTATGCGTCATGAACCGTTCGCGGAGGTTTCTTGGCCGATACCCCATCCACGTCCCTGGGCCACCACCGCTGGATTCGCTGGACGGGCATCGCGATCACGGTCGGGTGCCTGGGGTTCGTGGCCGTGCGCGCCGCGACCGTACCCGCCCCGCCGGACGGGCGACCCGCAACCGCCGAGGAACGGGCAGCGATCGCCCTGGAATTCGCGCAAATCGAACCGGCTTGGCGAAACGCGACCCAACATGCGTTTCCAGGGGATCACTGGTCCCAGGACGATGACTTCCACAACAAGGAACTGGCCCTGGCCCGCAGGATCGCGATGAGTTGGCAGATCCGTCTGTCGGACGTGCTGATGGCCATCGACGAAGGACTGCGGCGGGAGTATCCGGGCGACCCGTCGCGGAAGCCTTCGGCAAGCCCCTGCAAGCCGCGGCCATTCTATGACTAGGGTGACCCGATGAATGCGACCGACCGCCTTGCAATGAT
>CAYRIB010000095.1:0-2228 GCA_964424165.1 uncultured Myxococcales bacterium
GAGTGCGCAAGCTTGCTTGCGCTTTGCCACAGCGACCGCATCCCCTCTTGTCTGCAAAGCTAAGACGTCTCGACGCGCCCTTCCCCTCTTCAGCGGGAATCAGTCCTCCGGCGCCTCGACCAAACCTTCGAAGTCCGTGGGCAGGCGTTGCACCAGCGCACGGATCCAGGCGTCCAACCGCTCGTCGAGGTCATCCTGCTCGCCCGCCACCGTACCGGTCCACACCTTGTGCCATCCACCAGGGCCGTCCGGCGCCATGTCTTCGGGACGAAACAGTGCGATCACCAGTGACAGCGTGGTCCCCTGGTAACTGCGCGTCACCGGGATCTGGGTGACCGTGGTGGACGTGATGGGGTTGCTGTCGATCCAGGTCGTCTGGGTGCTGGTGATGGACTCGGTCGTGGTGTAGGTCCCGGTGTAAGGCGTCATGGACTCGGCCACGGTCACCACACCTTCCGGCTTCGTGGCATCGCGGGACACTACGATACCCTGGGCTGGCAACTCGCGTTCCAAGGCTCTCAACACCCTTTTCGCACGCAAGGTCGTGTCCTCGTCCGTGTGCAGCAGATAGGACCGCGATCGGGCCGCGGCCTGTTCACCCTCGACCCAGTTCGAGGTCACCGTCATCCGCGTCGGGGCGCAGCCCAAAACGACGATGAGCACCGACCCCACACCAACGAGAAGGTTGCTTCGCATCACCCCTTCACCTCCACGTGCTACTGAAACGTCACCTTCACGTGCCACGTCATGTCCGCGGCAGCCATGACCTCGCTTTCGGCCTTGCTGTCCACCACCACGAAGTATCGGCCCGAAATCACCGCCTTGCTGAACGAACTGTCCCCGGTCTTGAGGCAGGCATTCGGGTCGTCCGCGGACAGCAGGAACGCCCGAACCCACTTGCCGGTCACTCCCGCCCCACTCATCACCACCTTCAGCGTTCCGCTGCGGTCCACGGTGAACAGGGCAACGACCTCCCTGCCCGCCCAAACGTTCTTGTCGCAGTCGTACACATCGTTACTCGCCTCCCCCTCGAGCGCACTGCCGTCGCGTTCCCAGGGAAAGACTGCGATGCGTTCGGGACACGCATGTGTGTTGTCGGGCACGCAGGGCGTCCACACCGTGGGGTCGATGTCCCGAGCATCGATCAGGAAGTAGTCCACGTCTTCGGCCAACCCCGTCCACGCGTTTTGGATGAATTCTTCCCAGTTCGCCATGCCTGCGATGTTCTGGCATCCCGCGGACCAGTGGCCGATCGAAGCCTCGCCGAGGTTGCCGTCGACCGACGCCACGTGGATGTTGTGTCCGATCCCCAATCGGTCGCGATCCTTCGGGGTCGCTGGAGGCAGCCACCCGTTGCGGTTGCTGTCCCAGTGGCCGTTGTGGTTGGAATCGTCACGCACCGTGTAGTTGCGTTCAATGATGGCCAGCGCGTTGTACCCCCGATGCCAGCCGGTCACATAGCGATAGCGTCGGTTCGCGGGCAGATTCGAACTGCCGTTGTATCCTGTCTGAAACACCCCGTCCGTGGTCGTTCCCGCGAATTCCCGCACATGGGCACCCCCGAAGTCATCCCGCCACAATAACACCAGGGTGTCGTTGAAGCGGTCGGGCACATCCCCGTGGAACGCGAAGGTCCCTGGATAGGCCCCGCGAATCCCAACGACCGTGCGTCGTCCGAAGGTCTGGTCGAAAGCCACGCCGGTCGTCTTTTCAGCAATGTCCCGATACAACTGAAAGGCCTCTTCCTCGGTCAGCAGCACGTCGCCTGCGGGCGTTCGATAGCAGCGCTTTGTGGTGTCCCAAGCCAGGCCCCGCGGGAATGGGAGCATGTCGTCCACGTAGTTGGGCATCACGACAAACAGGTTCGTCGTGGTCAGGCCCATGGTGTAGGCCGTGGGCCAAGGCTCGGGGTAAGCAACCTCGATGGATGACATGGCCGGCAGCAGGTCATCGTCGCTCCAATCCGACAACCCGCTCTGTACCACGCCCGCATCGATGGGGGCGAATCCATATTCGAACTCGCAGGCCCCTGCCGTCGGCAGCGGGATCACTTCGACTTCGGTTTCGGACATGGCATCGAGGATCTGGTCCGCTTTGCCCTCGGTGACCGCAGATGCGTCCGGGGAATCGGATTCGGTATTCGTTCCACAACCGATCCACCCGATGAAAGCAACGAGCATGATCCCGGGACGCCCTCGCATGTTCCCGACCTCCAAGGCGATTTCGCT
>CAYRIB010000095.1:2328-8855 GCA_964424165.1 uncultured Myxococcales bacterium
CGCGGTCTGGTGACCGCACCCTACAGCGAGGCACGCCGACGTCTGGCCAGCAAGGTGACGATCAGACCCACGATCAGCAGACCCGCCAGGTCCGGCCCACCACCTGCCGGCGCGGATGAACATAGCAGAAGCCCGCCGCCCCCAGCCCCCTCGGCGCCGTCCCCAGGCAGCGTCTGACCATCGTCAGGTTCCACGCAGGGCACCGGGCCAGCAAACGGTGCCCAATGCATCTCGCCGCCACCCGCCATCGACTTCGCTACCAAGGTCCCGAGCCAGTTGCCGTTTTGGAAGACCACCGTGGCGTCGGGCGCCACGAGCGCCCCCTGGCCTCCGATCCCCGACAACGTCACAGCGGTCGCCATGGGCGCGTTGAACACCACCTGTGTGGCGTCTACCCCGAAGAACGCGAAGTCGTGCATCACGACCTCGGTGCCCTCGATGTTGATCACCGTGGTCGCGGAATCCGGCACGTCGACCGTCAAAGACGAGGCCGCACCCAGAGCATCTGCGCTGACGAAGAACACGTTGAGCACCGGATCGTCCCCGGCAAACCGCAACCCATTGGCGGCATCGGGACTCACATCAACCCCATCGAGCGCGGCCAGACGCGCCGAGAACTCCAGGACGTAGGCGTTGACCGATGCAAAGTCGATCACGCTGCCAACACCCTTGGTACCTTGCACATCCACGCCCAAGTAGGTCCCCTCGCTCATGCTCCAGATGTTGCCGTACACCGTGCCGTTCGACAGCGACAAGGTCCCGCCCGAAACGACCGCGTTGCCGCCCACGTTCTCGAACCCGATCCCGAAGCCCGTGGACTCGATGTAGCTTCCTGCTGCCACCCAACCGCCCACGTCCGGGAAACCCGTATAGTCCTCGAACACGAATACGTTGTACTGGCCTGCCAGCCACAGATCCGACGGGCACTGTGCCGGCTCGCATTCCGCAAGCAGTGATCCCGGGATGCACAGGCCCGCCGCGCACAGGTCCGGACCGGTGCATTCGTCCCCGTCCTCGCACGCCGTTCCGTTTGCCCGCGCCACGATCGTGCACGCACCGGACTCGTCGCACGTCTCGACCATGCAGGGATTGATCGCAGGGCAGTATTCATCGACGGTTCCGTCGCAGTCCGAATCCAGGCCGTCACAATCCACGTCGGTCCCGGTGGGCAAACCGGCCACGCAACTGTCATGCGCGCCCTCCGAGTCACAGGTCATCACGCCGACCGAGGCGCACACGCCCGCCCCGCAGGTGGTCGGGTGCGACACGAAGTCCTCGTCCACGGCTTGGTCACAGTCGTCGTCGACCCGATCGCAGGTCGCATCGTCGATCGCGGGCACCCCTGGTACGCAGGTATTCGTCGGCGCACCGGCCACGCAAGCGATGCCGCCGGTGGACGCGCACGCGCCTACGCCACAGGTGGTCGGTTCGATGGGGAAGCCGTCGTCGACCACACCATCACAGTTCTGGTCCACGTTATCGCACTCCTCGTCCGTACCCGTCGGTTCCCCGGGGGTGCACGACTGGTCGAGCAGGCCATCGACACATGCGGACGTGCCGGGCCGCGCGCAGACCCCGTACCCGCACACCAGCGGCACGGGCACGTATTCTTCGTCCGTGTGCCCGTCGCAATCGTCGTCGATTCCGTCGCAGTCCGTGTCCGGACGGGCATTGCCCGGTTGACACGGGTCGCCGACATCGCACGGCAGCGCGCCGAGGAACGGCAGGAAATGCATTTCCCCGTAACCGGTCAGGCTTTCGGCCACGATTGTCCCGTCCCACGAGCCGTTGTTGAACGTCACGTCCGCATGAGGCGCCAGCATCGAGCCCTTGACCCCGATCGCCGACACGGACACCGTGGTCGCCTGATAGGCGTTCAGCAACACGTGTTGCGGGTCCGCGTCGAACCACGAGAAGTTCGACATGGATACCGAGGCCCCACTGATGTTGATCAGCGCGGTCGCACCCGCGGGCACCGACACGGTCACGGACGAAGCCTTGTCCCACACGGCCGCCGTGGTCTCGAAGACGTTGATCACCGGGTCGTTGCCGGCGAGCACCCATTGCGGATCCCACTCGGTGCCCAGGGCCGTCACGGTCCCGTTGGGAACCAGACCGGCGAGCCGCAAGGAAAGCGACTTGAGCACCGTCTCGACCACCCCAAAGTCCACCGGCGTGTTCTCGTGCGAGGTGCCCCGCAGGTCCACGCTGCTCAGTTCCGCATCGCCCGCGGCAAAAAGGTCGCCGTACACGGTCCCATTCGACAGGAACACCTCGCCGCCCGACACGATCGCCGCGCGCCCCGGGTCCAATCTGGCCACGCTGAAGCTGGTGGCCCCGACGTCCCCGCCGGCCGCGATGCGTCCGAGCACATCGTGAAATCCCATGTACGAGTCGAACACGAACACGTTGAACCCGTCGGCCATCCAAAGTTCGTCCACGCACGAATCCGTCGTGCAATTTGTGTCACACCCGTCGCCCGGGATCACGTTGCCGTCGTCGCAGGCCTCACCTGCGTCGACCACGCCGTTGCCGCAGGTGCCGCCGCAAACGTTCGTCCAGACCAGGGGCGTCTCATCCTCGCACGTCAGACAGGGATTGAACGGGTCGGTCTGGTCGTCCACGTAGCAGTAGCCAAGGATCAAACAAGTCCCGGCGATGGTTTCGTTCACGCACACCCAGTCGTTTGTGCCTCGCGGCACGCACACGTTGCTGGTGCAGGCGATGTGGTCATCGCACGTCACCCGCGCATTCGTGCAGTCGTGGGTATTGGTGCCTGTGGACGCGCAGGAATCCACCGTGCAGCCATCCAGGTCGTCGCACGGGAATTCACCCGCCTCGCAGGCCCCGGACAGACAGGCGTCATCCTCGGTACAGCCGTTGCCGTCCGCATCGCAAACAGTGCCGTCAGGTTCGAGGTCCCGGTAGCAGCCCGTCGCGGCCGAGCACATCTCGATCGTGCAGGAATCCCCGTCGTCCGGGCAGCTTTCGACCACCAGGTTCGCCTCGTTCGACACCTGCGGCGCCGCACCGTCCGCCGACACCCAGGCGCCGCCGAGCCCGAATCCGCCCGCCACGTCCGGCACCAGGATTACGTACCGCAGGGTTGCGACCGCCGCATCGGCCAGTTCGATCAAGGCCGGCGTGGTAATCGCATCGAAGCGGATGGCCCCGGTTACCGCGTCGTACACCCCGCCGTCCGCACTGGACTCGAACTGCGTGCCCGCAGGCAGGTAGTCCACCACCATGATTCCGGTCGCCGCACGTCCCAACCGGTTCGACAGCGACAAGGTCACCTCCACGGTATCGCCCGTGAGCTGGCAATCCAGCGGCAGCGCCTTGGCCAGCAACAGATCCCCGTCGCACGAGGCCCTAACCAGGACCTCGGCCGTCTGCAGCACCGTGCCGCCTTCGAGCAGCACGGTCGCCGCATTGGTCATCAGGTCACCCACGTCACCGATCGCCACGGTTTCGAACGACACGGTGCGCACCGCCCCGGCTTCGAGATTCGCGATCTGCCATTGCAGCACGGGCAACCCCGTGTCGTTGGCCCCTTCGCCACGGATACTGTTCGGCACGTAGGTCCCCGCAGCATCCAGCACGTCCACGATGGTGACGTTGGAAAGATCCACGTCCCCGGGGTTGGACACGGCCACGGTCCAGCGAATGACGTCGCCCATCGCCGGGCAAGCCGTGGTCGCGGATGCCGTCTTCCAGGCCAGCACCACGTCATCGGTTTGTTCAACCACCGCGGTGGCCGATGCCTGGGCCATCACGGGACACGCGCCCGCACAACCGACCGCGGTCTCGGTGGTCAGTTCGCCCGCTTGTGCGGTCATCACGCGGAACGACACGGTCCCCGACTGGCCGGGGTTCAGGGCCGCCACGGGCCACGCAACCACGCCGTGATCCTCGAACCCGCCCGCGCTGATCGACCCCGGCACCACACTGGTGCCCAAGGGCACCACGGCCGTGACCACGAGGTCAGTGACCGCGGTCTGGCCCACGTTGCCAAACCACACCGTATAGGCCACGGCCTCGCCCACCGATACCAGCGATCGTTCGGGCACGGCCGCGAGTGACAGTTCCCCCAGAGGCGCCTGCACATAGACCGACGCGATGGCCGCGTTGTCGGACACCGTGGCCTCGGAGACACGCACGCCCCCGGCGATCACGGCCTCGTTGTTCTGCCAAACCCCGGCCCCGTCGCAACCCGGCGCCTGCAGCGTCACCTCCACAGCCCCGCCAGCACCCCGATCGAGCACCCCGAGGTCCCACTGGTAGATGCCGCCCGTTGCATCCTCCACGCTCGGGGTGGGAGCGGCTGACAGGAATGTCCATCCCTCGGGCAGGAGGTCGGTCAGGACCACACCGTCCATCGCGGCGTTACCGTTGTTGCCATAACGGATTACGAAGGTGGCCGGTTCGCCTGCGCGCACGGCATCGGGGCCAGTCTTGGTCACCCAGAGGTTCGGCATCTGTCCGATCAGGCCAGTCACCGATGACTGGTCATTGTCCGGCACGCAGTCGATGGTGCTAGTCGCGATTTCGGCACGCGCCACCATGTGGCGCCCTGCCTCGTTCGTCAACACCTTGACCGTGACCGGGATCTCGTCGATCTCGCCCGCTTGCAGGTCGCCCCGCAGCCAGACCTGCACCACGCCGTCCGTGAACTCGGGCGGCGTGAAGGTCACCACCACGTCGTGCGCGGTCGACGGGCCCCGGTTCTCCCAGCGCACCGTGTACCTCACAAGGTCCCCTTCCTGGAACACGGAGCGGTCCGCCTGCACCTCCACCATCACGTCCGCGCGATTCACCGCGGTGACCACCTGCGCCGTGTCGTTGTCCGCGGACACCTCGGGAGTGCTGGTCTGGATCTGCACCTGGTTGCGCAGCGAACTCATGCATTCGTTCTGCACCAAGCCCTGGTAGGTGAAGGTCGGAGCACAGTCGGTCTTGAACGTCGCCACGATGCGTTCCACGCGAGGCAAAGACGCCTCGGTCGCGGTTCCGGCTTCCATCGCACAGGTGTACCGATAACCCGTCGACACCTTGTTCCAGTGATACCTACCAAGCCCAAACTCGACCGGCTCGATCAGAGTTCCCGCAGCACCGGTGCCGCATTCACCATATTGATTGCGTCCCCAGCACCACGCCTCCCCCGAACCCGTGACCCCAACGGCCAGTAGATCGCTCGTGTCCAGATCCACGAAGTCGGTGATGGGAACTCGTGGGTCACCCTTGAGCGACACGGGTGCCGTGGGGCTGCAGCGATTATCCATGGTTCCATCACCGTTCAAGCCAGCCCAATTGTCGTCACCCCAGCACCATATGGTGCCATCGTTCTTGCGCGCGCAGGTCGAGAATCGCCAACCGTCGACCTGAACCCAGTCCATCGCCTTGCCCACCTGGGCACCGTCTATGCCACCATTGCCCATGGCGCATTTCCTTGAACCGAAACAGAACAGCGCCCCGTCGGTTCGCACGGCACACCAATGATAGTAGCCCCCTCCCACGGACATCCACCGCTCTTCGGGACGGATGGCCGTGAGCGTCCCGCTCCTGTTGCACTGCCACATGGTCCCGTCAGTCTTGATAGCATAGGGCAACGAATCGTAAGTAGCCCCGACCGTGATCCACCGGTCCGTCGGCTCGCCGCACATTCTTTTTGGCTCCAAGTAGGAACCGATTGAGCACCACAAGGTCCCATCCTGACGGATGGCGCAGCGCTTCTGGTGCAGCTTGCCGAGCGCCAGTTTCCAGTCCGTCCCCTCTCCCAGTCTGGAGGGATCGAGACTTCCAGGTTCGAGGTTCCACAACGTTCCGTCCGACCGCACCAGCGCAGCCTTGTGATAATCGGCACCAACATCCGTCCAAACGCCTTCCTTGGCCGGGATCGAAATGAGGGGGGTCTTGGGATCGGTCTTCCACCCCGATCCCGCACAGTACGTGCCACCTACCAGGTTCTGCGCCACGAAGTCCGCCCGGATCCGGATGCGCGGATGCGCTAACCCGTCGAGCCCGGACAGGTCGATCCGACCCGCCTTGTCGGGCAACAGGTTTCGGTACCCCTCGATGTCCTTGTCGTCCGCGTCCACGACCGTGAACGTGACATGACCATCCTTGGCCTCGAACACGCCGCCCACGAACACGTTGCCCCACTCGAGCACGTTGCAGCCGCCCTCGGGCATGACCTCGCTGAGGTAGGCAGTTGCGCCGTTGGTTGCGGGGTACACGGCCCCGACAGGCTGCACGATCATGGCGATCTTGACCATCGAGGTCTTGAGCAACGGCACGGCCACGTCGTCCGTGTTGTCGCGGTTCAGATCCCCAAGAGCCACGGCGCCCGGCTCGCTGTCGGCTTCCAGGAACCCGGCCAGGGTCAGGCTGCCGGTGGCGTCGCTGACCAGGAATGCCACCTGGGCCGTGCCATACAGCGATACCGCCATGTCCGGCACACCGTCACGGTTGACATCCCCGCTCGCCAAGAAGCGCGGCAGCCCGCCCGCGAACGTGTGCGACTGTCC
>CAYRIB010000096.1:0-8734 GCA_964424165.1 uncultured Myxococcales bacterium
CGTCATGTACTCGGATACGTAGGAATTGACGCGGATCGAGCACCGGGCCTCTTCGGCGGCCTTCATGACCGGCGCGTGCAAAGACTCGTCCGGGTCCACGATCGTGACGAATACGCCGGCGGCGGCAAGTTCCAGGGCGATGCGGCCGCGGTCTTCGAGCCCGACCACCAGGGCCCGACGTGCGCCATCCTTGGCCCAGGCGAGCATCTCTTGCAGGGTCTTGCCCTCGAGGGCTTCGAGCATGGCGGGGTCGGCCAGGGCCGCATCCGACCCTGCATCCCGAATCTGCTTCACCCGGGCCTCTTCCTGGATGGAACGAAGGGTTCGAACCATGATTGCCTCACTGTGCGGAGGGATTGAGCACGCGGCCATCGACCTCGGTCTTCATGCGGGCCACCAGATCGGATACGGGCAGTGCGCCGAGGTTCTCGTTGCCACGGGTGCGGATAGACACCGTGTGGTCGGTCTCCTCGCGCCCTCCGATCACGAGCTGGTAATTGACGTGCGCGAGTTGGGCATCGCGAATCTTCTTGCCGAGCTTTTCGGGTCGCAGATCGACCGTGCTGCGCAGGCCAGCGGCCCGCAGCGTGTCGTTGACCTGACTGGCGTAGTCGTTGAACTTGTCCGACACGGGCAGCACGCGTGCCTGCTCCGGGGCCAAGAACAACGGGAACTTGCCCGCGTAATGCTCGATCAGGATCCCGATGAACCGTTCGAGCGACCCCAGTATTGCGCGATGCAGCATGACCGGGCACTTTCGTGTTCCGTCCTCGGCCTCGTAGGTCGCGCCGAAACGTTCGGGCATCGAGAAGTCGACCTGGATCGTGCCACACTGCCAGGACCGGCCCATGCAGTCCCGGACGTGGAAGTCGATCTTGGGGCCGTAGAATGCGCCGTCCCCGGGGTTCAGTGCGTACTGGATGTGGCGGTGTTCCAGGGCGGCCTTGAGCGCCCCTTCCGCGTTGTTCCACATGTCGTCGGTGCCAATCGACTTTTCGGGTCGGGTGGACAGTTCGATAGCCACGTCGGTGAACCCGAACGTGTTGTAGATTTCGTGTACGAGGTCGATCACGCCCCCGACTTCCTCTTCGACCTGGGCCGGGGTGCAGAAGATATGGGCATCGTCCTGCGTGAACGCGCGAACGCGGAACAGCCCGTGCAGCACGCCCGAGCGTTCGTGGCGGTGGACCGCGCCAAGTTCCGCCACGCGCATGGGGAATTCCCGGTACGAGTGCATGCGGTTCTTGTAGACCAGGAGCCCGCCGGGGCAATTCATGGGCTTGACCGCATGCGTCATCTCGTCGATGGTCGTGAAATACATGTTTTCACGGTAGTGATCGTAGTGACCCGACCGCTTCCACAGCCCCACGTCCAGGATGCTCGGGGTCTGGATCTCGACGTAGCCGTGGCGCCGGTGCGCATCGCGCCAGTAGTCCACCACCGCATTGCGCAGAACCATGCCATTGGCGTGCCAGAACGGGAAACCCTGCCCTTCCTCGTGGAACGAGAATAGTTCCATGTCCTGTCCGATCTTGCGGTGATCGCGTTCGCGCGCCTCTTCCATGCGCTTGAGGTAATCGTCCAGTTGTGCCTGATCGGGGAAGCTGATCCCATAGATACGCTGCAGTTGCTCGCGTTCCTGATCGCCACGCCAGTAGGCACCGGCCACCTTGGTCAGCTTGAAGGCCTTGAGCACGCCCGTGGAGGGCACGTGCGGGCCGCGGCACAAATCCGCGAATTCGCCCTGGCGATAGATGCTGATCGTGCCGTCGGGGAGGTCCTGTATCAGCTCGACCTTGAAGGGGTTGTCCGCAAACATCGCCAGGGCCTCGGCCTTGGACACTTCGACCCGCTGCACGGGGATGTTCGCGGCTACCAGTTCGGCCATGCGCACCTCGATGCGGGTCAGGTCTTCGGGCGTGAACGGACGGGCGCCGAAGTCGTAGTAGAAGCCCTCCTCGACCACGGGCCCGATGGTGGGCTTCGCGTCGGGGAACAGACTGATCACCGCGTGGGCCATCAGGTGGGCGCTTGAATGCCGAAACACGTCGATGCCCGCGTCGTCATCGAAGCGCACGAAGGTCACATGGGCCTGGTCGCGAGCCGGTGACGTCAGATCGACCGTGGCATCTTCCACGTGCGCGGCCAGCACGGCCGAAGCGTTCGAGATCGGGGTGGCGGCCAGAACGGCTCGATAATCGGAACCTGCAGGAAGGGTGATCGGACCACACCCTTCGACAATCACCGTGATCGCTTGCGACATGATGGATTCCTCTCTGCGTCAGAATCGTGTTGGCCGGTGCAACCGGACTCGGCGAAGAATATTAGCACTTCCGGGGGCCATGGGCAAGCGGTGCGCCCGGCGGGAATCCTACCAGCGGCGCCACAGGGCCTCGGCCAGCGCGCGGGATTCCGTGGCCAGGTCCTGTTCGCTGACCGTGGTGACCTGATAGTCGTCGACGACCACGTGGCCCGACGACACCACGACCCAGGGGCGGCCGGTGGTCAGGCCGAACACGGTGTGTCCCATGGCGTTGTTGTCGCTCATCGGCGTGACCGGAACATAGTCCCAGACCACCACGTCGCCGGCCGCGCCTTCGGCCAGGATGCCCACGGGCTTGCCGAACACCGCGGACGCAATGGCCGGGTTGGTCACGCACAGGGCGTTCACGGCCTCGGCGAACATCACGTCCGGGCGCTGCATGCGCTGGCGCTGAGTGAAGATCAGGGCCGCCATTTCGCGCAGAATGTCGGCGGTCATGCCGTCCGAGCCCAGGCCTACGGTGCAACCGGCCTCGAGCAACTTCGGTACGTTGGCCACGCCCACCGCGTTGTTCATGTTCGACTGCGGGTTGGTGACGATCGTGGTCTTCGTGTCCGCGAGCGCGCGCACCTCCTCGTCGGTCACGTGGATGCAGTGCGCCGTAATGGTCTTGGGACCCAGGATGCCAAGCTGGTGCAGGCGATCCGCGGCGCCGGCGAATCCTTCGCGCCGCGCGGCCTCGGCATCGGCCTTGTCTTCGGCGCAGTGAATGTGGAAGCCCGCGCCCTTGGCGGCTTCGCGGCACAAGGCCAGGGTGGCGGCCGAGAGCGTGAACGAGGCATGCAAACCGAACAGTCCGGCGATATCGGTGTCACGGGGATCGAGACCCGCGATGAACGCCGCGTTCTCGTCGACGGCCGCGCGCATCTCGGCCTCGCCCCAGCGGTCCGAGACCTCGTAGGCCATGGCCGCACGAAGGCCCACCTGGCGGCAGGCGTCGGCCACCACGTTGAGGCTGCCCCGGGTCTTTCCATACGAGGCATGGTGATCGATGATCGTGGTCACGCCGGCCTTCAGGCAGCGGGCTGCGGGGACCAGTGCGGACAGGCGCGTGTCATCGAGCGTCATGGCCTTGTCCAGGCGCCACCACAGGTTTTCCAGGATCTCCTGAAAGTTGTGGGACGTGGCGCACGCGATCCCGCAGGCGAAGGTCGAATACAGGTGCATGTGGGCATTGATCAATCCTGGTGTGACCACGGCACCGCGAGCATCGATGGTCTTGACGTCGGGGATGCCGGCAGCCGAGGCTTCGACGTCGGCCATGGGACCTACGGCGGCGACGAGTCCGTCGCGAACGAGTACGGCCCCGCGGTCGAACACCCTGGCCGAGGGCCCGAACGTCATGACCACGCCATTGGTAATCAGGATGGAAGGCTTCATGTCAACTCCCAGAAAAGGTGGACGCATTCTAAAGCGAACGTCCGTGCAGCGCAAGCCAGCTTGCGCTGTACGGATCTTGGGAGTGCGCAAGCTTGCTTGCGCTTCTGCAGCGCCGGGGCGGTACGGGTATGCCGGAAAAGCGGTAGCAAGCTACCGCACTCCCAAAAAGTACCAGAGACGGCGCGGTTTGGTGACCGCGCCCTACAGGCAGGCCGAGATGACCTTCCAGGCATTGCCTTGGGCGGGATCCTTCTTCAGTCGGCAGGGGGTCGGGTAGTCGCTCTGGCTCGTCACCACGAATAACAACAGATTGCTGCCTTCCTCGGATCGGTACAGCAACTTGTACGAGGTCGTGGCCTTGTCCGTAATGAAGTAGTCCGCCTTCCTTCGGATCGAGGGGAACTTCATTTCCTTCCAACCCTTCATCGCAATGGGGGCCTCGGTTTCTTCGGTGTGCAAGGTCCTGGAGAACTGCAGGAACCCTTCCTCGTCATCCGGGTTCGCCGCGGCCTTCAAAACGTCCTGTACCACCTTTTCAGGCGTGCCCACCGCGGGATCCCGGATCGTTTCCGAGATGCCCAGGCGACGCTTGACGGTCTGGCATGACAACGCCGAGCCCGCCATCAGGACTGCCAGTGCCAGGAATACGAGCCTCAAATCATACCGCATCGAGATTCTTCCTCCGTGGGGGACCAGCGCGACTATAGCATTGGTCGTGTTCGGTCAGAACAGGTTTTGTGCGATCCGAGCGTTCGGGCATCGACCCGCCACAGGACTAGCCGCGCAGAGCCTTGAACTTCGCCAGAAGCTGGTCGTGCGTTTCCTTGTGGGACGGATCCAGTTCGATCGCCTCGGTCGGGCAAACGCCCTGGCACTTCGGCGCATCGGCGATGCCCACGCATTCCGTGCACTTCGCCGGGTCGATCACGTAGATCGGATCACCTTCGGTGATCGCCTGGTTTTCGCACTCTTCGATGCACGTGCCACACGCCGTGCAGTTGTCCGTGATGTAAAGCGCCATGGTCTTCCTCCATTTCAAGGGGTCATCTTGTCGATCCCGCCCCCAGGGCGGATCGCGGGTGCAACTTACGACCTCGACCGCCCCGCTGTCAACCCGATTTTTTGCGCGCCCCAGCCTGCCTTCGCGTGCTACGATTGCACCATGGAACGGAACTTCGATGCGGACGAGGTGTGTGAAGGATTGCGGGTCGGACCAGCGCCCGTGTCGCCCGAGGAATTCGAACTGCTGCATCTTCTTGGGGTCACCGACATCCTGAGTCTGCAGCCCGAAGACGAAGCGGCGAACAACGGTCTGCAGCCCACCGTGGCATTCCGTCTGGCGGCCGCCCATGGCATGGTCTTGCACCGCATCGAGATCGAGGACTTCGCCCGCCGCGAACTGATCCGTCGCCTGCTCGATGCCGTCGACCTGATCGAACGGTTGCGTGCCCGCGGTCGTCAGGTCTACGTGCACTGTGCGCTGGGCTTGAACCGATCACCGACCGTGTGTGCGGCATTCTTCGCGAAGGAACACAACGTGACCCCCGAAGAGGCCGTGGACGAAGTCCGCAAGAACCACCCGAGCAAGCCCGATCTGCGGGCCATCCACGACGCGTTTCGTCAGCGCCGTTTCGAGCCCTGAGCTCCGCGCTCGCGAACCGAGACCGTGACGTGGATGTCGAAGTCCAGACCGTCGAGTGCCTTTCGGATGTCCCCAGGCACGTCCCGCTGTTCGACGAAGCGTGTCAGTTCGGACATGATGGCCTTGAGGAACTCACTGCGCAGAAGCGAGACCTCCTGTGCGATGTAGTTCCCAATCTCCTTGGGCACGATAGCCCCGATCAGAGAGCGGACCCCGTCCTCGGACCCGAGCAGCGACTTCACCGATGAAGCCACGGCCTTGCGGGCCAGGTCGAAGATGATGCCCTCGGTTCCTTTCTTGGTGCCTTCGGCTTCCGGGGTCACGGATTCGTCGATTTTGTCCTGCATGCCGCCTCCGATGCGTCGGATTCCATCCTAACCGCTTCCAGCGCAGGGTCAAGCCCCGCGGCAGCATGGCAAGCAAAGGCCAAACATGCTAATATTTTGCGCCTTTGAACGAAGGCCTTTGCTGGAGGCTGTTTGAATGAATTTCCTGAAGCGCCTTTTCGGAACCAAGAACGACCGGGAACTCAAGCGCATGCGCCCCATCGTGGCGGCCATCGGCGAATTGGAGCCCCGGTTTCAGGCCATGTCCGATACGGATCTCGCGGGCTTGACCGCGCATTTTCGCAGGCGACTCGTCGATGGCGAGACCCTGGATCAGATCCTGCCCGAGGCTTTTGCAGCGGTGCGGGAGGCCTCGCGACGCACCACGGGCATGAGGCACTTCGACGCGCAACTCATGGGTGGTATGGGTCTGCACGCGGGCATGATCTCTGAAATGAAGACCGGCGAGGGCAAGACCCTCGTGGCCACCCTGCCCATGTTCCTCAACGCGCTCGAGCCCGACCCGAAACACCCCGAACGCGGCATGGGCGTGCACCTGATCACGGTCAACGACTATCTGGCCCGGCGCGACGCCGAATGGATGGGCGTCATCTACCGGGCGCTCGGCATGACCGTGGGCACCATCGTGCACGACATGCCGGATCAGGCCCGCCAGGATGCCTACGCCTGCGACATCACTTATGGCACCAACAACGAGTTCGGGTTCGACTACCTGCGCGACAACATGAAGTTCTCGCTGTCGGACATGGTGCACCGTTACTACGAGTTCGGCGTGATCAAGGAACAGGTCAAGGTGTTCCACTACGCGATCGTCGACGAGGTGGACTCGATCTTGATCGACGAAGCGCGCACCCCGCTGATCATCAGCGGCTCGGCCGAGGAATCCACCGATACCTACTACACGGTCAATGCCATTGTGCCCATGCTGCGGCGCGACGAAGACTACGCGGTCGACGAAAAGTCGCACAACGTGACGCTCACCGAATCCGGGGTCGGCAAGGTCGAAAAGCGGCTCGGCGTGCGCAACCTTTACGACGGCGACAACGTGGAACTGGTGCATCACGTGTACCAGGCGTTGAAGGCCCACACCCTGTTCAAGCGCGACGTGAACTACGTGATCGAGGAAGGCAAGGTCGTGATCGTCGATGAATTCACGGGCCGCAAGATGCCCGGCCGGCGCTGGAGCGACGGGTTGCATCAGGCGGTCGAGGCCAAGGAAGGTCTGAAGATCCAGGAAGAGAACCAGACCCTGGCCACCATCACCTTCCAGAACTATTTCCGCATGTACAAGAAGCTGGCGGGCATGACCGGTACCGCGGACACCGAGGCCGAGGAATTCGCCCGCATCTACAACCTCGATGTCCTGGTCGTCCCGACACACCGCAACATGGTCCGCAACGACCACGAGGACGTGGTGTACAAGAACGATCGCGGCAAGTTCATGGCCGTGCTCGGGGACATCAAGGACTGCTACGAGCGGGGACAGCCGGTGCTGGTGGGCACGACCTCGGTCGAGAAGTCCGAACTGGTCAGCCGCCTGCTCAAAAGCAAGAACATCCCGCACCACGTACTCAACGCCAAGAACCACCTGCTCGAGGCCCAGATCGTGGCGCAGGCCGGCCGCAAGGGTGCGGTCACGATCTCGACCAACATGGCGGGCCGCGGTACGGACATCCTGCTAGGCGGCAATGCCGAGGCCCTGGCCAAGGCCCAGGTATCGTCGACCGAGAGCGACAAATACCAGGAACTGCTCGACACCCTGCGCAAGACCTGCGCGGCCGAGAAGGAGGCCGTGCTCGCCGCGGGCGGGTTGCACATCATCGGTACCGAGCGCCACGAATCACGTCGTGTGGACAATCAGTTGCGCGGCCGCGCCGGTCGGCAGGGGGACCCTGGGTCTTCGCGGTTCTACCTGTCGCTCGACGACGACCTGATGCGCATTTTCGGGGCCGAAAACATCAAGCGCATCATGGAGCGCCTGAAGGTGCCCGAGGACGAACCGATCGAGCACCGATGGGTCACCAAGGCCATCGAGGGGGCCCAGAAGCGGGTCGAGGCGCGCAACTTCGAGATCCGCAAGAACCTGCTGGAATACGACGACGTCATGAATCAGCAGCGCCAGTCGATTTACGGACTGCGGCACCGCGTGCTCGAGGGCAGCACGATCCACGAGATGGTGCTCGATGCCATTGAGCAGGAAAGCTACATCCTGTTCGATCAGTACTGCCCCGAAGGCAGCAATCCCGAGGAATGGGACTGGGACGGCCTGGCTCAGGAACTGGCCGGGAACCTGCGTTTCAAGGGCGACATGGACGCCCTGGTGCGCGACCCGGAGCACGGTGGCGATCTGCTGTGCGATCAGTTGAAGGCGTTCTACGAGGCCAAGAAGGACGAAGTGATCGAGCGTCTGGTGAACACCCGGTTGCCGCCGCCCGACGAAGGGGCGATCGGGTTCGATCGGGATGCCTGGGAGGAAGATCGCGGCAAGGTGCGCGAAGTGGTGACGCGTCAGTGGGCGGCATTCGAACGGGAACGCTACCTGCGCAGCATCGACTCGCTGTGGAAGAACCACTTGTATGCCATGGACCACCTCAAGGAAGGCGTGTACCTCGAGGCTTACGCTCAGAAGGACCCCAAGGTCATCTACAAGAAGGAAGGGTTCAAGCTGTTCAAGCAGTTGATCGATGTCATCAACTCGAACGTGGTTGAAACCATGTTCCGGGTCGAGGTCCAGGGGCAACTGGACGTCGAGCGGATGCAGCGTTTGCGGCGGCAGGTGTCGATGCATTATGGGCGAGGCACCTCCCCTCAGGACGCGCAGCCCGCTGGTGGCGGCGACAACTCCGCGACCGGGGCAGGTTCCGCACAGGGGGACAAGGTGGGACGCAACGACCCCTGTCCGTGTGGCAGCGGAAAGAAGTACAAGAAATGCTGCTTATCCAAGCACGTCGGGGCCTGAGCTCACGAAGCGACCGGGGCAGTGCACGTCGGATGTGCGCGAGGCGAGCCTTTGGAGTGCGGCAGCTTGCTGCCGCTTTTGCG
>CAYRIB010000097.1:0-3015 GCA_964424165.1 uncultured Myxococcales bacterium
CTTCGTGTACATGACGAGCGGTCGGTGCGAGGGCCTCAACGACTGTAAGGAAGTCGAAGACTGCGCTCCGTACGCGTATTCGGGGTCCGGGACGTGGTGCGATCTGTGTTCTGGTTGCGATGGCAAGGGCAACTGCAACGTGGCCCTGGCAGATGACAAGGCCTGCGGCGACATCGATTGCAATGCGATGGACACCCTGTGCACGGACTACGCCTACCTGACGAGCGGTCGGTGCGAGGGGCTCAAGGATTGCAAGGAAGCCCCGGAGGACTGTGTCCCCTACGCGTATTCCGGGTCCGGGACGTGGTGCGATCTGTGTTCCGGTTGCGACGGGAAGGGGGAATGTGGCCTGGGCCTGATCGACGACAAGGCGTGCCCGATCGTCGATTGCTCCGGCCTGGATACGGCGTGCGCCGAATACGGCGACATCGCGACCGCCCGCTGCGCTGGACCGGGGGTCTGCAAGACGGAGGCAGACTGCTCTGACCCGCGGTTGGTGGCCCCCGGAGTTTTGTGCGATCTGTGTACGGGTTGCGACGGGATGGGTGGATGCAACCAGATGATCGCCGACGACGAGGCCTGCGGGGACATCGACTGCACTGGCCTGAACACGGCTTGCGCGGAATATGGCTATATCACGAGCGGTCGGTGCCGGGCCGCCGGGGAATGTAAGACGGCCCCTGCGGACTGCACGGACGCATCGTTCGCAAGCACCGGGACTTACTGTGAACTGTGCTCGGGTTGCGATGGAAAGGGCGGGTGCAACGTAGCCCTGGTCGATGACGCCGCGTGCGGGGTGATCGACTGCAACGGGCTTGACGAGGGCTGTCGGACCTACCGGGATCTCACGTCCGGCCGGTGCCAGGCCGCGGGGTTGTGCCACGTGCCAAACGGTGCCGCGTGTACCGATTACACGGATGCCGACGTGGGAACCGATTGCGGGACCTGCATGGCCTGTGGGCTTGGCGGGAACTGTAGTGAAGTGCCGGCCGACGACGATGCGTGCGGGCTCATTGCGTGCAACGGACTCGACACGGTGTGCCGTGACTATGCGGATCTGACGTCCGGGCGGTGCAAGGCCTTCGGCGAGTGCAAGCAGGCGAACACTTTGTCGGATTGCACGGTCTACGCGGATGCCCCGATGACCCAGGCGTGCGGCTTGTGCATGGCCTGCGATGGGCTTGGGACCTGTGGCCATACACCTGCGGACGATGTCAACTGTGGCACCATCGAATGCGATGGTCTGGACGTTGCGTGCCGCAACTACTCGGACATGACCGCGAACCGTTGCAAGGCCTTCGGGACCTGCCGGGTGGCGAATACCGAGGATTGCACGGACTTCGTGAACGCCTCGGGCCAGACATCCTGTGGCGTGTGCAAGTTGTGCGATGGTGGCGGACTGTGCGCGAACACGCCCGCGGACGACGCGAACTGCGGCATGGTCGACTGCGACGGACTCGATACGCCCTGTCGCGACTATCTGGCGGTCGAGTCGGCCCGGTGCGAGGGCTTCGGGGATTGCAAGGACAGCAATACCCTCGATGATTGCAAGGCCTACGTGAATGAAGCTGTGGATACGCCATGCGATGACGAAACCGTGTGTAATGGGCTCGAGCGGTGCAGTTCGGACGGACTCTGCCTGGAAGGCAAGCCGCTTCACTGCGAGGACGCCTTCGACTGCACGACCGACGGTTGTGACCCCGACAAGGGATGCTACAACGTGCTGATCGATGGCTACTGCATCATCGACGAATCGTGCGTGGCGGCCGGAACGCACGAACGCGATCTGCAGTGCCGCGAGTGCCGGCCCGAGGCTTCGACCACGGCATGGAGCAACGTGATCGACGGGACCCGTTGCAACGACGGTGATCTGTGCACCACCCGCGATCAATGCGAGGAAGGGCGGTGCGTGAGCGTGGCTGTGGTGTGTCCGGAAGTGGATATCTGCCACACGCCGTCCGAGTGCAACCCGCAGACGGGTCGTTGCGAATCGGCCTTCCGCGACGGGGACGTGCTGATGGCCGTGCGCATGTTCGACGTGGGCACGCTGGGTGGGGCATCGAGCCTGATGCGGGATGTCAATATCACCGGCGTTGCCGTGGGCGAGTCCGAAACTGCCGATGGCCTGACGCGCGCGGTGCGCTACAGCCGGGTGCTGGGGTTGGTCGAGATGCCCGTGGTGCTGGGTGCCGAAACCCGTGCCTACGGAATCAACGACGCGGGCCTGATTGCCGGAACGGTCAAGGAAGCAGGGACCGTGGCAAGGGCTTTCGTGTGGAGCACGGCAGAAGGTACGGTGGAACTGGGGGCCGTCGACGAGATTGCGACCCGTCCCGTGGTGGGCCCGTCCGAGGATGGTTGGGTGGCTTATCGCAACCACGCGTGGTCCGAGGACCAGGGTGAACAACTGATCCCGCCGTTGTCCGGCGGGACGTTCGCCCGCCCGACCGCGGTGGCGGTGGGCGGCTACGTGGCCGGCCAGGCAGACACCGCGGATGGCAAGATCCGCGCCTTCCGGTGGGATCGGGTTGATGGCACCGTGGACCTTGGAACCTTGGGTGGGACCACGCAGGCCGTGGCCGTGAATGCGGACGGCTGGGTGGCCGGGACGTCGCAGAAGGGGTCGCTCAAGCAGCGGGCCTTCGTGTGGACGCCCGAGGACGGGATGCAGGACCTCGGGACCTTGTGCACGTCGGGTCCAGAAGCTGCCTGTGGCGACGAGAGCGCGGCCGTGGGCATGGACGCGGCGGGCCGAATCACGGGTTGGTCCACGACCGTAACGGGTACGGTGCATGCCTTCTTGTGGACCCCTAATGTGGGCATGGAAGACCTGGGCGCATGGTTTGTGTCGGGCGACAGCCGGGCCCTGGGCATCAACGACCTGGGCCAGGTCGCCGGTGTGGCCGAGCGTGCACAAGACGACTGGGCCGCGTTCGTCTGGCTGCCTGAAGTGGGCATGACCGATGTTGGAACCCTGGGTGGCAACCCGATCGACGTGATGGGGATTGGGCCGCG
>CAYRIB010000097.1:3115-4452 GCA_964424165.1 uncultured Myxococcales bacterium
GGCAACCGGGGCGAGTGCACCACGGCCGTGACGGTGGTGGATCGCATCTCGCCCGAGGTGCGGTGCGACGTGCCGGCCCTGCTCACCGGCGACGACCTGCCGGCGCTGATGTCGGTCACGGCGTATGACCTGTGCACGGTGGCCGTCGAGATCCGCGATGTCCGGTGCCTGGACCTGGAAGCGGACGGGACCATGCGTGAGGTGACGCCCTGTGAAGTGCGAGTGGACGGGACGAGGGTCGTGCTGTCCGGCGCCTCGGGCGATGCAAACCGGCTGACCTGGACCGCCACCGGAACCGACCCGTCGGGGAACGTGACGACGGTGCAGTGCGAGGTGCCCCTGCGCGACATGGTCGAGCCCGTGGCACCTGCGCCGGTGGGTGGTGCCGATGCGTCCGAGAACGTGGTCTGTTTCGGGGGCCAGTGTGCCGCGAACGCGGAAGTGTCGCTGCACGGATTCGGGTGTTCGTTCGGTACCACGACGGTACCGAATGGCCTGTTGCCTGGACTGCTGCTGCTGGTGATGGGGTGGCTGGTGGTCCGTGTCCGAAGGCAAGAAAGGGGGGAGTGAACGGTGAAGACAAGACGAGCGCAACCGCTGATTCTGCTGGTGGCACTGCTGTGGACGACCATGGCAGCCGCCGAGACCGGAAACGTGCCGACGCAGCAGTTCCAGCCCCCTCCAGGAGGGGATGGCAACTTCATCGGGCTGATGGGCTCGGAAGTGCTGACGCACCTCCAGTCCTCGTTCGGGGTGACCCTGAACTACGCCCGGAAGCCGCTGGTGTTCACTGTTTGCCCATGGTGCCGCAACACGTCCCTCATCCGCAATCAAGCGGCAGGCGACTTCCTGGCGGCCATCGGGTTCTTCGGCGCACTGGAACTCGGGGTGGCCGTGCCGGTCACCTTCTTCCAGAACTCCGATCAGGATGCCCTGGATCTGGCGCAGGCCAATGTGGCGCGTGCCACGATCGGTGACATCCGGCTGGTTCCCAAGTGGCGCTTCTATCACTGGGAGGGACACGGGGGCTTGGCCTTGGCCGCGATCGTGTCCTTGCCGTCGGGTGGCCAGAAGAGCATGCAGGGCAACGCGACGGCCACGGTCGAGCCGCGGCTGATCTTCGACTACCTGCTGCACCCGCGGCTGCGCATGGCGGCCAACGTAGGCTACATCGTTCGCGAGCAGCAGGGCCTGTTCAACGTGGACGTGGGCAACGAGGTGACCTACGGTCTGGCGCTCGACTGGAATGCTGTCAAGGATCGGTTCTCGGTGATCGCGGAAGTGGCGGGCAAGACCGCTGCGGACCCGGATAGCGCCGTCACGGTCGAGACGATTCC
>CAYRIB010000097.1:4552-8725 GCA_964424165.1 uncultured Myxococcales bacterium
GGCATCTGCGACCCCTGGGTGGCCGACAAGGGCCTCCAGACCCAGTATGCGGCACAGTGCCAGGGCTCGGATCAGTGCCCGGACGTGCCCGAAGACAAGGACGGCTTCGAGGACACCGATGGCTGTCCGGATGCGGACAACGATCGTGACCAGATCTGCGATCCGTGGGTGGCTACCATGGGCCTGGCGGATCAGTATGCGGCCGTGTGTCGCCTGACCGACGGTTGCCCGGACATCCCCGAGGACCGTGATGGCTTCCAGGACGACGATGGCTGCCCCGACGAGGACAATGACCAGGACCGAATCTGTGATCCGTGGGTCGCGGCGAACGGCCAGGTCGAAAAGTACGCGGACAAGTGCCGGCTGTCCGATCAGTGTCCCAACGAGCCCGAGCGGGTCAACGGCTTCGAGGACGACGACGGTTGTCCGGACGCGGTCACCAAGAAGCAGCTCGCGCGCATCGAGGGCAAAAAGATCCTGGTGCTTGACGTGATCCTGTTCTTCTTCGACAAGACGATCATCAAGCCCGAGAGCTTCCCCGTGATCGACGCGGTGGTCGATATCCTCAAGGAAAACCCGCAGATCAAGAAGATCCGGATCGAGGGGCATACCGACCTCAAGGGCGGGGTGGGCTACAACAAGAAGCTGTCGCAGGGACGGGCCGCGGCGGTTCGCCAGTATCTCGTCGAACACGGGATCGATGCGAACCGGTTGACCTCGCAGGGTTACGGCAAGAGCCGACCCTTGGTCAAGCCGGAAAAGACGCCCGAGGACGCCCAGGCCAACCGCCGGGTGGAGTTCATCATCCTCCAGATCGCCGAAGCGGCGAAGTAGGCAGGGGGCAGCGATATGAAGATGACAGGACAGCATTTGACAGCATGGCTGGTTCCGGTTCTGGTCGCGGGCCTGTGGGCGTTACCAGCCCGCGCTGCGGACAATCCGGACGTGAGCTTTGACACGTTCCGCCCGTCGCCGCACCCGGGGGATATCCTGGGGATCATGAGTGCGACCCGCCCGGCGCATCTGCATCCCGGTGTGGGTTTGTTTGCGACGTGGACGCATTCGACGAACCAGTTCCAGGACGAGGACGGGAACCTGCTTTATCGAGTGGCCACGACGCAGGTCAAGGCCGATGTGTTCGGCTCGATCGCGTTCGGCCCCCTCGACGTGGGCGTGGTGATTCCGGTCTTCATCCATGCGGCGTTCGATGACCCGCTGCCTGGACAGCCGCTGTACAAGGCCAACAACACGTCGCTCGGCGATGTGCGTCTGGCATTGAAGGGGACGATCATCGATCACAAGCGCGGGGGATTCGGACTGGCCCTGGCCGAGGACGTGTCGTTCCCCACGGCCACCGAACGGAACTTCACCGGCGAGAACGGGGTCACTGCCACGACCACCCTGATTGCGGACTATCTGCACAAGGGCTGGCTGGTGGCGCTCAACGCCGGATACCGAGCCCGCAAGGAGCCGGTTGGCATGGGCACCGCTGCGGTAACCAACGAGATGCTGATTGGGCTCGGGGTGAACGCGCCCCTGATCTGCGAGAAGCTCGAGGCGATCGTGACCGCAGAGATGCGCACGTCGGCCACGGACCCGTTCGAGGACAAATACCACAACAGCGTGGACCTCATGGGGGGTGTACGCGGCCACCTGGGGCCGGTGTCCCTGTTGGTTGCAGGCGGGGCGGGTGTGTTGCCGGGCTACGGCAGCCCGGACTATCGCGCCACGGTGGGGGTGTCGTACGGTCCGTACGTGGATCAGGGATGCTATCAGGTCAAGGTGGATGATGACGGCGACCTCACCATGGACTCCGAGGACCGTTGTCCGGATCGTGCGGGCCCGCCGGAACTGGGCGGCTGTCCGGACACGGACATGGACGGCGTGCCGGACATCGACGACCTCTGCCCGACCGTGAAGGGACCGGCCGAATTCCGGGGCTGCCCGGACACGGATCAGGACGGGATTCCGGACGGCAAGGATCTGTGCCCGGACGCGGCCGGACCGGCCGAAACCGAAGGCTGCCCGGATCGCGACAAGGATGGGGTGATCGACCTCGAAGACCGCTGCCCGGACCAGGCCGGTGAAAAGGAAAACTACGGCTGCCCCAAGGCGCGAGTCACCGTGGGCAAGGACCGTTTGATCCTGACCGAGAAGATCTTCTTCCGCCTGGGCAAGGCCGTGATCGAGCGGTCGTCGTTTGCGCTGCTCGACGACGTTGCGAAGGTGCTCAAGGAACATTCGGAGTTCCAGCGCATCCGGATCGAAGGACACACTGACAACGTGGGTCGCAAGGACAGCAACATGCGGCTGAGCCAGAAGCGGGCCGAGGCCGTGATGAATTACCTGGTCAAGGCCGGGGTGGACAAGGCGCGTCTCGATGCGGTCGGCTATGGCGACGAGAAGCCGATCACCACGAACGAGACCGAAGACGGACGCACCGTCAATCGTCGCGTGGAGTTCACCCTGGTGCAGGATGGGGGCGCCAAATAGGCGCCGTCCCGAACCGGTTCGGGTGCGATTGAAAGGCTCACATGAGCGGGTATTTCGCGGAGGGTGCCATGAAGCTTTGGCAATGGCTGCTGGTTGCGTCGATGCTGTCGTACCCGATGACCGGGTTTGCCCAGATTCCCGGGGTCGGGTGTGCGGACGGCACTCGCGAGGGCTTCGTGGACGGGGTGAAGTACCCCTCCGTGGCAGCCTGTGAAGGGGCATGGAACTTGCCTGGCATCCACCAGACTGCGCCGGCTTGCGGCCGCGAGGCTGGCAACAACGGGGCCAATTTCAATGGCGTGGGGTGCAATGTCGAGGACCTCTGCGCACCTGGCTGGCGCGTCTGCCTCGGAAGGGATGACCTGGCCAACCGGCTCGGGTGTGGTACGAATTCCGTGCCTCTGTCGTGCGACGGTGCCGTTGAACATCAGAGTGCGGCGGGTACGCCCGGATCGGGCTACGAGGTGCGGCCGCTGTTCTTCCTGACGCGCACCTCGTCGACGGGCGCGTTCAACTGTGCACCCGATACGATTGGAAGCCCGGCTAGCCTGGATGACATCTTTGGTTGCGGGAATCTGGGCTGTGGGGTCAGTCCCAGTCTATACCCGAGTTGTCCCCCGTTGAATCGGGGTTCGCACAACATCGGGTCGGGGCTCAACACGTGTGGTGGTTCCTGGTGCTGGGACCTGACTCATTGGGGATGGGGCGCCGGGGTTGCCTCGCCTTGGGTTCTGACCACGACCGACCCCGCGTATTCCGATGCGGGATGCATCTACAATAGTCTGAATCGTTGTCAGATTAGCGGTTGCGAGCACGAGGCGTCACTGGTGACCAAGACGTCGAGCAACACGCTCGGCGGCGTCATGTGTTGCAAGTACGAGTGTGCGGTGGATGCCGACTGCGCGGCCGTGACTGGTTGCATGCAGGGCGGGATTAATGTCTGTGCCTGTGACCAGAACATCTGCCTGCCGGATCGCGACGACGATTCTGCGGTGGATTCGTGCGACAACTGCCCTGTGAACCCCAATGACACCGCCTTGGGGACCTGCTACAACGCCACGCTCAAGCAGATCGGTGGGACGTGCACGCTCGACGCGCAGTGCGAACTGGGCTTCTTGTGCGAAAAGGCTCAGAGTGATGCGGATGCCGACGGACTCGGTGACGTGTGCGACGGGATCGTGACCGAGTGCGACGACGAGAACCCGTGCACTCAGGAGGCCTTCGATCCGGATACCGGCTGTAACGTCTATGCCTATTCGGGCAGCGGATCGGACTGTGGACTGTGTGCTGCGTGTGATGGGGATGGCAATTGTGACCTGACGCCCACGGATGATGCTGACTGCGGGGAAATCGACTGCGACCTGTTGGACGTGACCTGTCGCAACTACATGGACCTGACATCGGCGCGCTGCGAGGCTTTTGGGGACTGCAAGGACGCGAATACCCCGTCGGATTGCACGGTTTATCGCAATTCGGGAACCGGCGCGGACTGCGGTCTATGTGCGACGTGCGACGGGACTGGAGACTGCGATCGGGTGCCCGCGGACGATGTTGATTGTCCTGCGGTCGACTGCGACGCGTTCGATACTACGTGTCGGAACTACGCGTACATGAGCTCCGGGCGCTGCGAGGGGCTCGGCGATTGCAAGGAAGCCCCCGAGGACTGCGCGGTCTACGTGA
>CAYRIB010000098.1:0-3749 GCA_964424165.1 uncultured Myxococcales bacterium
TGCGGCATGGCCGCGATTTCCGCGGCTTTGATGGTGGCGGCACGCGCGGGCAACAACATTGTCGCTCATCGCACGATGTATGGCTGTACGTATAGCTTAATGACGAACTGGTTGCCGCGGTACGGGGTGACGACCCGATTCGTGATGGCCAACGACATCGAGGCCACGGCCGCGGCCATCGATGGCCAGACTCGCGCGATCTATCTGGAAACCCCTTCCAATCCGACGCTCGAGTGTGTGGACCTCGCGAGAATCCGAAATCTCTTGGACCGGATCAATGCAAAACGCGCCCCGGACGACCGTGTCCTGCTGATTGTGGACAATACGTTTGCCACGTCGTGGGCACAGCGGCCGATCTCTTTGGGGGCCGATGTGGTCGTGGTCAGCCTCACCAAGAACATGGGCGGGTTCGGGGTGGACATGGGCGGGGCCGTGGTTTGCCCTCAGCGCCTGGACCTGACCTTCCGCATGTTCCGCAAGGACTTTGGCGGGGTGCTGCCGCCGGCCACGGCATGGAACGTGATGGTATACGGACTGAGCACCCTGGGGGTTCGCATGGCCCGGCAGGTCGAGACCGCGGGCAAGGTGGCGCGATTTTTGGAAGCGCACAAGAAGGTGGCCAGGGTCTTCTATCCAGGTTTGGATTCGTTTCCCTGGAAAGAGGTGGCCCAGCGACAACTGCAAGACCCCGAGGGGCATTTCTGCCCAGGTTACATGGTGTATTTTGAACTCGCGGGTGAGCCAGGCGAGGCGCATGCCCGTTGCGAGCGTTTGGTCGACCACATCGCCTCCGAGTCGTACTGCATCACCCTGGCGGTCAGTCTTGGCATGACCAAGACCTTGATCGAGGCACCAGGGGTCATGACGCATTGTGCCCTGGATCCCGAGGCCCAGTTCAAGGCCGGAATCCACCCCGGCGGGGTCCGGTTGTCCGTGGGGCTCGAGAATTCCGAGGATATCCTGCAAGACCTTGCCCAGGCCCTCGACATCTGCTGATTGTTCTGACTACTTGTAGTATGCGCTCAGAATGTCGTCGATCACCGGGGTCCATCGGCCGCTTGCGTTCTGCAGCCGCTTGATCAGGGGATAGTTCACCTCGGTATTCATCGACGTGTTCTTGTATTCGTAGATCGTGTTGCGCCAGTTGTCCTCGAGCCCCAGGATCAGGGCATCCGGATGGGTGTCCACGGATTCCCCGGTCCAGCGACCTCCCGTGGCCTTCAGGAGATCTCCGTTGAAGTCGGCCGGAACGTCGAGTTCGAAGGTGAGCTCGCGCGACAGGATGTCGCTGCGATCGGGGTCGATCGCGGACACGAAATCGATGTCCACCTCGTCGTCCGCGTACCAGATTCGTGCCGTCACGTCGAGCAGGGTGCCGCTTTTCTTGGTATAGCTCAATTCGTAGCGGTGAATGGGGTAGTTCCACACGCCGTCGTCCGGTTCGAGGTCGCCCTCGAGCATGGTGCCCTTGGCGATCGTCTCGAACAGAGACCGCACGAAATCATGGGGATAGACGTCCTCGCGGTTTTCGGCGGTGTTGCCGCCCTCGTAGTTGTGATACTCGTTGCCGATGACCTTGTCCTCAGGCACGAAGAACTGTGCGCCGTTGAAGATCGACGCCAAAAAGCCCTTGATGTCCGCGGGGCGGAAGAATACGTCGCCGATCACCTTCTCGCGGGTGGGTTCGTCGTAGAACATGGTGGCCAGGGCCCAGCCAATGCACTTGCCCGAATAGCCGCGCGCATCCCAGTAGGGGTGGTTCGTGTTGTCCCCGATGTAGTGATTGTCGAGTTCCCACTTGGTGGCGTGGGTGTAGTAACCGGACGGTGCATGCCCAGGACCGAACTGCTCTTCGAGCATTTGTCGGATGTAGTAGTCGAACTTCATGAGCGGAGAGAGTTGGCGGCCCTGCTCGCCCGCCATGTCGTTGATCAGGGCGCGACAGCTGTCACTGTAGCTTTCGAGGCACTGATCGAAGGCCCGGGCCTCCTTCTCGGTCCAAAGCTTACGCCCGTTCTTGTCATCCCATCCGAGCGCGAGTTCCCCGCGCCACATGGACCAGTAGTAGCCGGACCACGGGGTCCGCGTTGCCTGGGCCGCCAAGGGGCTGCCGCCCGAGGGCTGCTGAACCATGCCCTTGGCCTGGGCATAGGCCACCAGCTTCTCGAAGGCCTTGCTGCCCACGTAGGGAACCGCATCGAGTTGCACCAGCGTGGTGAAGGTCACGTCATCGTCCGTCGGTTCCTGGCCGTCCTTGCCGGAGCGGACCTTGAGAATCGACTTGGCCGTCTTGTCGCCCAGGTTCACGCCCCCCTTGTCAGCTAGCACATCCAGGGTCGTCTCGTTCGCAATCTTGAGCACCGCGAGCGCAGTCGGACTGCCCTCGGTGATTCCCGCGGCATCGGCCTTGCCGTCCGCCAGGAACGAGTCGAGCTCGCCGTCCTCGTCAATGGCATCGTCCGCGCCACTGCCGCACGACCAAAGGATTGGCACCAGGACCATGGACAGGATCCACAAACGCGGTTTCATAGGTTCCTCCCGATCAACATCCCTTGCCAGGAAGCGTGACAATATCCTAGCAAAGTTGGGCGGTTTCGGCAAGGGTTATGAAGGGATAGGAAGGATGGAGTTCACATGGGCTGATAGACCCACACCTTGAACAGGTTGACGTCGCGGTCGCTCTTGACCGGGGTCAGCGAGATCCGCAGCACGGGCTCGGTGACCATCTCGGCAGGGATCAGCAGCGGCCAGTTGCGCCAGCGGAACTTCATGTCGTTGCCGGGCACCGACAGGGCCGGCCCCTTCTTGCCGTTGATGTGCACCTCGCATTCGTAGTCGCCACGCACGTAGTCGATTCGCGCGATCACGTACACGTCCCGGTTGGGTTCGACGTTGAAGATCTCCCACTGGGCATGACCGCCCGCGAAGTGGACTCCCACGTCTTCGACCACGGTGCCGTCCGGGTACTTCTGCTTCTGCCGCGAACGGTAGCGATCGCCTTCTTCCTGGATCGAGAAGTGGTGCTTCTTCTCGCTCACGTCGTCCATGATGTCGAGCAAATCGATGCGCTTGAAGTCACGCCCTTCGATCGACAGGGTTTCGGGGAATTCCTCGCTGCGCAGCTTGATCTTTTCGAACACCACGTCGCTCGAAACCTCGGCCTCGGCCTTGACCTTGGTGCGCGGCCGAAGCTCCTGGGCGAACAGAGACCGCATGGATTCGCTGGCGTTCTTCTGGGTCGTGAGAATGTCGACGAGGAGGTCCATGGTGAAGCGCCGATCGAGCTTGATGCTCTCGACGTTCCACTTGAACGTGCCGAATTCCTTGGCCTTGGACAGGTCCGGGTTCTCGCGTTCGACCTGGTAGATCATGGCCCGCTGCAGATTCAGGAACATGCTCAAAAGCTGGAAGATGTTGCGGTAGTCGATGTAGTTCGACACGAGCAGCATCTCGAGCGTGAGCACCGCGTGCAAACAGTCGAGGGCCGTCGAGATCTTCAGCGTATGCCCGAAATGGGCGAACAACGCCTGCTCGGCGATGAACAGCTCATGCAACTGGGTCCGCAAATCGGGCTTCAGATAGGAGCCAGCCACGCCGGCTGCAGGTACGAATCGAAGGTCGATCTCGTTGGGCCGCGGCGACAGGGGGTCCATGGCATCCTTGATCTGCTTGACGCCCTTGTCGAGATAGATGCGTGCCAGCTCGACCTCTTGTGCCAGATCCGGTTCACGGGCCGTAACCTCGACCTT
>CAYRIB010000098.1:3849-8688 GCA_964424165.1 uncultured Myxococcales bacterium
ATCCCGTCGATGTGGTCGGTGATCGTGGTCCGCATCGCGTGGAAGATCCACAGGTAGTTCCGCAGGAACGACTGGTCGTCGGGTGTGCGGGGCTGGTACGTCGCGGGCAGATAACGGATCGGACTGACCGCGACCACCTGGATCGTCACGCTTTCGTCGTTTTCGAGCAAGTTGCCGCGGGTTGGCTGCTGGGCCACCACGGTGTTCGGGGTCTCGTAGGCCTCGACATAGATCACCCTGGCACCGGCAAACCCTGCATTCCCGATCACGCGCTGCGCAATCGGCAGGGTCAAGCCGACGACATCGGGCACGGGCAGTTTCTTGGCGCGTGCTGACATCAGAGGATCCTCTCCTGGGACCGCTCGATCACCTCGACGAGTTGCACGAACGGGAGTTCCTCGTCGGCCAGGCGCACGGTGTCGAGGTCTTCCCCGGTGTCCACGTCACGAATCGAGACACGTTCGATGAAATCGACGCCGCCAATCTGTTCGCACACGTGATACACGTCGATCTTGGTCAGCGATCGCCCGAACGGCCACCCCTTGCGGTTCTTGCCGCCGCGCAATGGATGCAGGAACTCGCGGACCCGACGGATGGTCTCGGCCTTGATGGCTTCGGAACTTCCCACGGGTTGCCGGATCAACGTGACGCTCACCGCGATGTTGCGATAGCGCGGACGCACCACGTGCACGATCGTCGAAATGAGCTTGTGGGCATCGAGCTCGGCCTTGACCCGGCGGATCAGTTCGGTCGACGGCAGCGGCTTGACCGCGTCGCCTTCGCGCGACAGGTCGTCGGCGACCTTGGGCACGATGATGACGGTGACCTCGCCCTCGCGGTCCGCGCAGGGAATGCACTTGGCCCGTGCCACCGAAGTCGACGCCTGCTTGGCGATCCACTCGAAGTCCTCGGCCGTGACGGCCCGGAAACGGCTGCGGAACAGGTGCGGGGCCCGGGCCTTGATCTCGTCCACGCTCTCGATGTCCGAACCGCCACCCGCCGGGATGGGGTTCATCACGGCCTCGACGAACGTCAAGGCCTGCTTCAACACGGTGAGGCTTCCCGTTGGCACGTTTCCGTCGAGGCCGCCGCCGATCTGATAGCGCGCCAAGCGGATGTTCCGGTCGCCCTTCGGGGGCGTGAAGCCGTGAATGCCGTCGCCGAACATCACCTCGCGGGTCACGATGTCCTTGACGTAGTGGCGCGAGTCGGGCAGGGATTCGTACAGGTCCTCGACCTCGTGATAACGCACCCACCAACCCTTGCCGTCCGGGTCGACCCAAGTAGCGTCCTCGCCCTCGTCCTCGATAATACCTAACTGTTCATTTTCCTTCGGTTTTTCGCGTTCTAGCACAATCACCTGCTGTCCTGCGAGGATCTCGCCCTTGGGCAGCTTGAACACCTGATGCGGCGTACCCTGGGACGATCCGAGCACGCTCTCGCCGAAGGTCGTCACGTTGTGCGCATAGACGGAATTGAGCAGGATGCGCAGGATACGCGGCGATTCCACGTACCCACCCATGTCCAGGCGGGCCCGCAAGAAGAACAGGTTTTCGCCGAAGCGCTTGGAGCGCCGAAAGTCCGTGGGGCCCACGAATCGCAGGAACCCGGAATGCAGGAAGCCCTGGGTTTCGTCCTGCGGGAACAGGTTCTGCCAGGTCTTGCCGTTGAAATACTCCCACGACACGACCACCGAGGCCCCGGAATGCTGTGCCGCCACCTTGAGCGGGTCGCGCAGAGCCGATTCCTCGATCATGTGGAAATAGATCTGGATCTCCTCGTTGGGGAACGAGTCTTCCAGACCCAAGTAAAGCGTCGGACTTGCCTCGGCCACCGCAACCAGGGCCGTGAACGGCTTGAACTCGACCGTGGCCTGTTCCGAATAGTCGGAAAAAACGCCATCATTCTCGGCAAATACGTGCTGGAAGAAGTGCTCCTTCTCCTCGAAACGGACGGCCATTTCGCGCAGCATGGGCGGGCGCAACGGCCGGGCATCCTTGAACACCCAGCGGTCCCCATCCAGTTCGTAGGTTCCCGGCACCCCATAGTCGCCGGCATCGATCCGGCAACGCATGAACAGTCCTTCGGTGCCGTTGACTTCCGCAGCCGACAGGTCATCGGGAACCACGAACGACACGATCCCCGATTTGGTGAAGCAGGCCGTGCCGTCCGAGAAACGGGCCTCTTCGGCCGCCTCGATCTTGCCTTCGCCATACTTGCACGTGGCCAGGGTTCGCCAGCGCTTGGAGGTGGCGTTGTAGTATTCCCATTTCAGCGTCAGGTCGGGCGATGCATTCGGCTTGCTCGTTTCGCCGCCTTCGAGAGGGAAGTCGAGCCGCACCAAGGCCCCTTTGTGGCAGAACGCCTGATCCACCCGGATGTAGCACTCGGACTCCTTGCGGGGTTCCTTGCCGAATGGCTCGAAGCGCCGGCCCGGGTCCTGATTGGTGAAGATGTCCTCGGCCGTGTGCGACAGGAACTGTTCGGGCAGAAGGCCTTCCCCGGTGATCTTGATGGCCCCGTAAATCGTGTCGATCTGCGTCAGCTCCGGCGAAGACGGGACATCGACCAGGCGTGCGCGGACGAAGAACGACTCCACGTCATTGACCCGGGTCTTGCCGACCACTCGCGGGGCAGGCAGCACCACGGTGTCCGCGTCGCTCTCGACGTCGATCGGCACCACGATCCGCCAACCGATGCCGTCGAAGACCTCCCAGTCCAGCAGGTCCAGCAGGTCCGTCACGTTCGGGTGCGGACAGCGGATGCGGACCCGAAGCGAGGACCCTTCGACCAGGGCCTCGAGGTCATCGCCCCCGAGGTACAAATAGCGTTCGGCCACCGAGGTACCGGCAAACGGATCAAACCCCTCGGGCGACGGGTTGTCGAGCAGGAGCGTGTGTTCGGTGAACGACTTGCCATACTGCGAAAAACACTTGGCAATGCGGTTGTGAACGACCAGCAGGGGCGAGTCGGTCTCGAACGAGACGGTCTTGCCATCGGCGGACGGCATGGTTGCCACGGTCGTGCCGCGCGGCACCTGGGCATGGTCGCCCTTGTCCGACATCTTGAAGGTCAGGACCACGGCCGCAGGCTGCGGTGGTCTGAGTCGGATACCAAGCAGGTTCAAGAACGTCAGATAGTTCTTGTCCGGCACGCGATTGAGCCGGTACAAGGCCATCTCCATCATCCATGCGAACAGCTCGATCAGCGTAATGCCCGGGTCGCTGGCGTTGTAGTTGGTCCAGTCCGGGCAATACTGCGGGATCAGCCGGATGGCCTCGTCCACGAGGTCGCGGAAGGTGCGATCGTCGAGTTTGGGAGTCGGTATCATGTCTCTTGCTCCCGTCGCAGGAAGAATGGATACACCAGGTTTCTGGGGCTGTTGGTCCGGCGGATGCGGTAATTGACGTCGATCCGCATCACGTTTTCCATTTCCACGTCCGGATATGCGGCCACCTCGATGCTGTCGACGCGGGGCTCCCATTTCTGCAGGGCTTCGCGCACGTAGAAGCTGACGAGCGAGGCAGTGGCCGAGTTGTTGGGGTAGAACACGAAGTCATGGATGCGGCACCCGAATTCCGGGCGCATGATCCGTTCGCCCGGGGCAGTGCCGATGATGATTTGGATGGCTTCCTCGATGTTCTGCTCGAATTCCGTGAGCGCCACGTTGCCCTTGGCGTCGAGCCTGACGGGGAACCCAATCCCTTTGCCCAAGAACGTCTTCTTCATCGCGCCTCGTGCCGTGCCACCGGCCGGTTCATGCCAGCGTGCCCTCGAAGTACCGCCCGCACTTCTTGCACTTGATCATCACGTGCTCCTCGTCTCCGGAGCACTCGAGTTCACCCTCCACGCAGATGGGGCATTTGTGTCCTTCGGTGCGTCCAGCAAGGACTTCCGAGAGGATGTCCTCATACTGGGAGTATGCCACGAAGTCGCCTTCGTCATCCTGCATGGTCGCCTCGAAACAAGGGTCGCTCAATGATTATCGGAGACTACCCCTGTTGTCAATCGTTCGTTTCCGGATTGTGGTAACGTTGGGCCCGCGATGAAGAACGACCTTCCTCCTGTCGCGGCCATCGCCACGGGTCATGGACCCGCGGCTATCGGGGTAGTGCGCCTGTCCGGGGCGGGTTCGCATGTTCTGGCGATGCGGCTTTGCCCGGGCCTCGCGTTGCCCCCACCCGAGCGCAAGCTCACTCTGGTGCATCTGGCGCATCCGGTCAGCCGAGACCCGCTCGACGAGGCCCTGATCGCATGGTTCTTGCCCGGGGCTTCCTACACGGGCGAGGAGGCGGTCGAGTTCTATTGCCACGGAGGGGTTCTCATCCTGCAACGCGTGCTCAGCGCTTGCCTCGATGCGGGCGCCGTGCTGGCAGGACCGGGCGAATTCACGCGGCGGGCCGTGCTCAACGGTCGCCTCGATCTGGCTCAGGCCGAAGCCGTGGCCATGTTGGCCGATGCGCCGACCGATGGTGCGGTGCGTGTGGCGCTGCGGCAGTTGTCGGGCGAGCCCTCGCGCGAAGTCAGGGGCCTGGCCGACCAACTTACGGATCTTCTGGCGATGCTCGAAGCAGCCTTGGATTTCGACGAGGAAGACGGGGTCGTCGTGGACCCGGACTCCCTCGTGCCGGCCCTTGATGCGGCGCGACGAACCCTGACCGACTGGCTTGCGGCGGCCCGGGCTGCAAGGCCATGCCTGTCCGGGTTCCGGATCGCCCTGCTCGGACCACCCAATGCGGGCAAGTCCAGCCTCTTCAACGCAATTGTCGGTCAGCAACGCGCCATTGTGCACGAACGGCCCGGAACCACCCGTGACGTGGTGGGCGAGGCGGTTGCGCT
>CAYRIB010000099.1:0-5342 GCA_964424165.1 uncultured Myxococcales bacterium
ACGACGTATTCCGGGGTGCTGCGCTATGCCAACCGGTTCGACCTGCTGCAGCGCGATGCGGCCGGAAACGTCACGGGCATCAAGCCGGTCGTCTTCTACCTGGATGCGGACTATCCGGATGAACTGGTCGAACAGGCCAACCAAGTGGGTATCGAATGGGCCAAGGCGTTTGATGCGGCAGTGCGTGCGGCCACGGGGCGTGAGCCCTCGGACTTTGGATTCGAACATGCGTTCGTGGTGTGCGAAAACAACGCCCCAACAGCCGCGGCCCGCACCGGTGCAACGGCGAGCACCACAACGCCGTGCGAGGTCACCGAGGAGGTCAAGCGCAACGGCGACTTGCGGTACAACTTCCTGTTCGCAGTCCAGGCCGCGACCGAAAACGGGCTGTACGGCTATGGTCCTTCGTCCGCGGACCCGCTCAATGGCCGGATCGTGAGTGCGGCGGCATACAATTACGTGGCGGCCATGCGGGAAGGGGCCAACCGGGCCCTCGACCGTCTCGAGATGATGGCGGGCGTGAAGTCCTACCGCGAGATCGCCTACGCGGACTATATTGCGCAGGCCGTGAAGTACAAGCGTCTGCGACAGACCTACTGGCAGAACGGATACGACGAGGCGGACGTTGCGAAGATCACGGCGAATCTGGTCACTCGGGACGTGGCCGAAGATCTGCAGGCGAATGGGCTCGTGAAGACGGATGCGAACGTGGCGGCCTCGCGCATGGGACGCCTGGCCGCGAGCCCGGCGCTCGAGGACCTGTTCATCACGGACGACGTGAAGTTGCTGTTCAAGGACCCTCGGATCGGCGAAGGTTACCCGACCCTGACGCCTGCTCAGCGCGAACGTTACGCATTGCGCTCGTGGTCGCATGCCGGGGGCTTGAAGGCGCTCAAGGACTACTACGTGGACATGGCGAAACGTCGGCTGGACCTTGCGGACTTCTATGACGGCGCCTTGCTGCGTTTGTCGACCGAATACAAGGCCCGTTACGACGAGGCGATCTGTTCTCGGATGGCGGACAAGGCGGGCACCGTCGAGTTGGGCTTCGACTTCAGTGTGTTCCAGGCCGATTTGTCGGACTGTTCGGCCGAGGCCCTGATCGAGCAGTTGCGGGCGCGATTTGCCCTGGCCAACGGTTACAGTCCCTACGGGTTCGAGGTCACGTACATCCCGACCCCGCTCGAAGAGGACACCTATGACCCGGTGTTGCGACAGACCCAAGCCGAGATGAAGACCGTGCTCGATGAGCTCCGGGCCACGTTCCTGCGGGAATTGCAGCAGCGCATCTTCTACGGGGTGGCCATTCACGAGGTGGGACACAGCGTGGGGCTGCGCCACAACTTCGAGGCCTCGACCGACGCCCTGAACTTCCCGCGCGCCTGGTGGGACCTGAAGGTCAAGAAGACCGAGGGCGGCTTCGTGGCACACCGGGCGTGGGGCGAGACCCCCGCGCAGACCACGGCCGGGATGCGCGAGTACCAGTATTCGTCGGTGATGGATTACTACAGCAAGTTCAACCTGCCATGGCTGGGACTTGGTTTGTACGACATCGCGGCCATCAAGTACGGATACGCTGGGACCATGGAGGTCTTCAAGCAGGAACCGGATACCGCGGCGTTTGCCGCGTACTTTGGGGTCGATCCGGCCCTCGAGCACCCGGGCAACGTCCCTGTGATCAAGGAACGCGGGGAAGGTCTGGGCAAGTCGCTGCGACGGATGCACCCCACGCAGTACCCCGACTTGTGGGGCGATCTGGACGCGATGTACGACCGCGTGGACGTGCGACGATCGGATGTGATTGGCGAACCCTGCAGCGGCGAGGGCACGCCCTGTCAGCTCGGCCAGGTTTGCAGACGCCTTTACGAGGGCCTTCGCTGCAGCCAGGACCGCACCGTGGTGCCCTATCGGTTTGGCGGCGATGAGGTGGCCTTTGGTCTGCCGACCGTGACGTTCTGGGACGAGGGCATCGATCCCTACGAGATCGTGGCCAACGCCCGCGAGAACTACGAGCAGTACTGGCTGTTCGCGGGTTACTGGCACCAGAAGGATACCTACTGGCCGACCGAGTACGACAACGCCATTCGGCTTCAGTTCCTGCAGATGAAGACCCAGTACCAGTGGTGGGTGATGGGGTATGCCACCTACAACCACGATGACTACTGGAAGAAGCGGTTCGGAAAGCGGTGGGAAGAGGATATCCACGGCGGCCTGTCGGGCGCCCTGGCCTCGCACCTCGGGTTCAGCACCATGGTCGACGCGTTCGGCCGGCCGACACCCGACTATTTCGGGTTCAATGCCATGACCGCGCGCTACGAACCCATCGACGAGATGAACGAGGACAACTACATCAACACCGTGTACCTGATGGAAGAGGACGGCGCACGGCCGATCTACTCGGAGTGGTCGTACGACGGGTATCTGCCGGTGGTGGTGTCCGCTGGCTCGGTGTACGACCGGATCGCGGCATTCGAGATGCTGTCGGACCCCGAGCCCTTCCTGATTGCCACGGATTCGGACGCGGATACGCGGCGCTATCTGATCAACTATGGCACGGTGTTCCGCGACGAAGTCGCCGAGCTGTTCGGCGGGCTGATGGCGAACAATGCGACCAAGTACGGCTGGTGCATGCTCGAATCGCGCATGACGGGAAAGCCGGTCGGGTATGCACCCAAGCCGGCGCTGGCCGTGGGCGGCGCAGGAGCAACCTGCACCGACTACTTCTGCGGGCGCATCGTGGCAGATCGCGCCGTGGATTGGGCGCCGGCATCGTGGGGCGATGCGGGACATCCCTGCGGGATCGAACTCGAGGCCGCCGGGTACGAACTCCTCAAGGGCGTGCCCATGGAGCCCGAGCCGATCTACACCTTCCCGACCACGCGGTACCGGATCCCGATGCTGGCCGCCTACTACGGAATGAGTTTGCTGGTCAGCAGCTACGACCGTTCATTCCTGGACAGGACCCGGATCTGGCTCAAGGGACAGGCCTCCGAGATCACGCCTCCCGAGGGGGCGCTGCTGGCCACCTGCGAGGATCGGTTCTCGGGGCGGGTGTATCAGGCGTTCGCCCTGCCCGATGAGGGATACTATCCCGCGTACGACCTGGTGCAGCAGTGCGCGAGCATGTTCGCGTGCTACGACGAAGACCTCAACGACTCCTTGTCCTCTGCGGCCCGGGCCCGCTGCGAATGGATCACGGGCACGACCGACGTGGCTGGCCTGACCCTCGACGACCTTCGGGCCGCGTGGCAGTTCTCGGAACTGCAGTATCTGGTGGGCAAGCTCGAACTCATCCGCGCCATGCATGGCACGTACGACTGACGGGGAAAGCAATGCGACGGTGGCGAGTGGCGGTTCTTGGCTTTGTGCTTTTTGTGGCATCGTGCGGGCCCATCCAGGCCACCACGGGCATCACGCGGGCCGAGGAGGAACTGAGGACCGCGCAACTCATGGAAGCGGACCGGCTTTCCCCCTATGAATACACGAAGTCGGACCGGTTGCTGCAGATGGCCAAACGGTGTCAGGGGGGCTCGGAGTTCGAGGCCGCCCGGATCTTTGCGGACGAGGCCCTGCGCTATGCGGTGATGGCCAAGCAGAACGTTCCGGCGAACATCCGGCAGCAGATCCGGATGCCCGTGGGCGACGGAGGTGCCCAATGAGTTCCTGCAGATGGGCCGGGACGGCGATCATTCTGACCTTGATGACCTTGGGGTGCGTGACGTCCTCCGAGGTGCATCGCAGGGGCGCAGCGCTCGACACCCTGCTCGCCGAACAGCACGAGGCCATGTACCACTGCGCCCCGGTGCAGCTCGCGGCCGCCGAGGCCGAACTGGCCTGGGCGCGCCACGAGTCGTCGAAGGGGCGCTCGCACACCGCGGGTCGTCACTTGACACAGGCTGAGGATGCGGCCCGGGAGGCGTTTGAGGCATCGAGGGATCGCAAGTGCCTGGGTGATCGCGATCAGGACACCATCCCGAATCGGGACGATACCTGTCCGGACGACCCCGAGGACTTCGATCAACACAAGGACACGGACGGGTGTCCGGACCCCGACAACGACCTTGACGGGATCTTCGATCGGGCCGATCGCTGCCCCAACGAACAGGGCCCCGTGAGCAACGAGGGTTGCCCCGTGACCGATCAGGATGGCGACGGGGTGCCCGACGATCGGGACCGTTGCCCCAAGGAGTTCGGGGCTGCCCTGAACCAGGGGTGCCCGCTGCAGGACCGCGACAAGGACGGCATCCTTGATCCCGAGGACCGCTGTCCGGACGACCCGGGCACCGCTGAAAATGCGGGTTGTCCCTATCGACGCATTGCGATCCAGAACGACCGGATTGTGCTCAACGAGAAGATCTTCTTCGCGTTCGGGAAGTCCGCGATCAAGTCGGAATCCTTTGCCCTGATGAATGAGATCGCACAGGCCCTGAAGGATCATCCGTCGTTCCGGATCCGCATCGAGGGCCACACGGACAACGTGGGAGCGCCAAGGTCCAACCTGCGGCTGTCGCAGTCACGCGCCAACGCAGTTCGCAAATACTTGATTTCCAAGGGGATATCGTCGAAACGGTTGCGGGCCGTAGGCTATGGACAGGACCGGCCGATCGATGACAATGCCACCGAAGCGGGGCGTGCCGTGAACCGTCGGGTCGAGTTCTTCATCGTTTCCAGATAGCGGATGCGGGGGTGGTTGTGAGAGCCCTGGACAAGAAGCGGTTGCTGCTGGGCGTGTGTGGCGGGATTGCTGCCTACAAGGCGGCTTATCTGGTGCGGGCCCTGATGCGGGAAGGTGCGGACGTGTCGGTGGTCATGACCGCCGCTGCAACCCGATTCGTGTCCCCCCTGACCTTTGCCACGTTGTCGGGCAAGCCCTGTCTGACCGACGATGACCTGTTTCGGCCGGACGCCTCGGTGTCGCACGTGGAGGCGGGACGAAGGGCGGATCTTATCCTTCTGGCGCCCGCGACCGCCAACACGATCGCCAAGATCGCCCACGGATTCGCGGACAACGTGCTGTCGGCCGCGGTCATGGCATCCACTTGCCCCGTGCTTCTGGTGCCGTCCATGCACGTCGGCATGTGGACCAACCCGTTCGTTCAGCACAACCTCGCAGCGTTGTCGTCGGGCCGCTATCGGGTGATGCCGCCCGACCACGGGGAACTGGCCTCCGGGGACCAGGGTCCGGGACGGTTTCCCGAGGTGTCGTGCATTGTGCAGGAGGCTGCTCGTTGTTGTGGAAAGCAGGATCTTTCGGGGCGAGTGATCGTGGTCACCGCGGGTCCGACGGCCGAGCCGCTCGATGCGGTCCGCGTGCTCACGAACCCGTCGTCCGGACGCATGGG
>CAYRIB010000099.1:5442-8642 GCA_964424165.1 uncultured Myxococcales bacterium
TGCTGGGCCCCGGAAACATGGTCGAAGAGGCGCCGCGCCAGCTCAAGGAAGACCTGGCCGAGTGGCTCCTGGACCATGTGGTGAAGCGGCTGTCCGGGAACCCGGAGGAATGATGGGCAATGATGCGGGCCGCTTGGTCGAGGCCCTGCACGAAATGGCGACCCTGGATGCGGATTGGTTGCAGCACGTGCCGCGTGGGACTCGTCCGACGGCCTCTGCGGCATCGGGCGTGCCACACACGACCGTGGCACCATCGTCAGGTCGTTCGCCTGCGGTTTTCGAGGATCCCGGCCTGGCGGGGCTGGCGGGACCAGTTATCGGCCTGCGCACGGACCTTCCGAGCGATCTCGCGGCCCTGTCTGCCATGGCTGCCACGTGCCAGCGATGCCCCTTGGCCGAGGGGCGCACGCATCCGGTGTTCGGCGAAGGGGACCCGCACGCCCGTCTGATGCTGATCGGCGAAGGCCCCGGGGCTGCCGAGGACGCGAGCGGCCGACCTTTCGTTGGCCCTGCGGGCCAGTTGCTCGACAAGATCCTGTCCGCCATGGGGTTGCGCCGCGAGGAAACCTACATCGGCAACGTGGTCAAGTGTCGTCCCCCGAACAATGCGACCCCGACCCCGGAGCAGATGCAGGCTTGTTATCCCTATCTTCAGCAACAGATTGCGCTGATCCGACCCGAGTTCATCATCGCGCTGGGCATGACCGCGGCCCGCGCCTTGCTGGGAGGGGCCGACAGCGTTGCGCGGATGCGGGGCCGGTTCCACAAACTGGGTGACATTCCCGTTTTGGTGACCTATCATCCGGCGGCGCTGCTGCGGGATCCAAGCCGAAAACGACTGGTGTGGGAAGACGTGCAGCGGGTCATGGTCCGGATGAAACCGCCGGGCTGAGCGCTAGCGAGGAGACTGATGAGTCAATACGATGCGGGGATTCGATACGGACTGCACCGGGTCATCGAGCCGCAGGGGGTGATGCCCCAGGCGGCCCACGTGGTGGACAACGCGTTGCCTCTGCACCCGACCGAGATTCTGATCGAAGTCGAAATGCTGAACGTGGATGCTGCCTCGATGGCCCAGATGAAGGCCGTGGCCAACAACGACCCGCACCGCGTTGGTGAGATCATCCTCGAAACCGTGTCTCAGCGCGGCAAGCAGCACAATCCCGTGACCGGGTCGGGTGGAATGCTGATTGGCGTGGTCAGCCAGATCGGCCAGGACTATCACGGCGGTGTCGAGGCCGCGGTCGGGGACCGCATTGCGACCCTGGTGTCGTTGAGTCTGACGCCGCTCAAGCTGCACCGCGTTCGGGAGGTGTTCCTCGACCGGGACCAGGTGGCCGTCGAAGGCTATGCGATCCTGTTCGAGAGCGGAATTGCCGAAAAGCTGCCCGAGGACCTGCCGCGTGACGTGGCCCTGGCGGTTCTGGACGTGGCAGGTGCGCCGGCCCAGGTGTTCCGGCTGGTCCAGCCAGGGATGAGCGTGGGGATCATCGGGACCGGGAAGTCCGGGCTGCTGTGTGCGGCCGCGGCCCGCAAGGTCCTGGGAAACAACGGTCGGATCTATGGCCTGGATCGCGGGCAGGAGGCGCTCGATCAGGTGGTCCGGGATGGGTACGTGGACCAGGGGATCCGGGTGGATGCCCGCAATCCCGTGGCCGTCTACGAGGCCGTGCACAAGGTGACCGAGGGGCGCATGCTCGACGTGGTGCTGAACACGACCAACGTCTCGAACACTGAGATGGCCACGGTCATGGCCACGCGCGACGGCGGAATCGCCTATTGTTTCAATATGGCCACCTCGTTCACGGCCGCGGCGCTCGGGGCCGAGGGCGTGGGCAAGGACGTGAGCCTGATGATCGGTAACGGTTATGTGCCGGGGCACGCGCGGGTGGCGCTGGATCTGCTCCGTTCGAACCCCCGGTTGAGGGCCTTCTTCGAGGCGAGGTATGGGACGCGATGATGCGCTACTCACCGTTTGCCGGGGTCCTTGAGGTCATCTGCGGCCCCATGTTCTCGGGCAAGAGCGAAGAACTGATTCGGCGCCTGCGACGGGCCCAGATCGCTCGTCAACGGGTGCAGGTGTTCAAGGCTCGCCTCGACGTTCGCTATTCGACCAGCCACATCGTGTCGCATTCGGATCAGACCTTGCAGGCCGTGGTAGTCGGGTCGTCCGAGGAGTTGCTGCGCCTGCTCGATGATCGGGTCGAGGTGGTCGGGGTGGACGAGGTGCAGTTCTTCGATACGGGTATCATCGAAGCGTGCGAGCGCTTGGCCAACATGGGAAAACGCGTGATTGTGGCAGGTCTGGACCTGGACTACCGTGGCCTGCCTTTTGATCCGGTACCTGCGCTGATGGCCGTGGCGGACATGGTGACCAAGGCATCGGCAGTCTGTGCCCGTTGCGGCGCCCCGGCGAGTCGCTCGCAGCGGCTGGTCGCGTCGGGCGAGCGCATCGTGGTCGGGGCTCAGGAAGTTTACGAGGCGCGATGCCGTCATTGTTTCGAACCTGACGTGGGGGCCCAGTTGTCCATGGAACTGCCCGGTGACGGGGGAGGTGCAAAATGACTTCCCTTTTTGCGGGCCGGTTTATAGAATGCGGCAGGCATCGGCGTATTGGCCGGACGGAGGATTTTCGATGAAGCGGGTGATCGCGATTGCAGTGCTGGTGTCGTTCTCGACGGTGGGGTGCTACAGCACCTACGTTATTCCCAGGACCGAGCTGGAGAAGCTGCAGGTCGCCGAGGCTACGCCGGTCACGGTCAAGGACCTCGAGGGCGAGGCGTTGCAGGTCAGTGATGATACGCATCTTTTCGTGCGCTCCAAGGGTGGCAAGCGGTATCCGATCACGCCCTTCAACTTCAAGATGACCGAGTCCCAGCTCGTGGCCTCGGACCGCGACTACATCCTGGACCTGAACGGGCTCGAGGATCGTGCGGAAGTTGACCATGCCAGCACCTGGAAGACCGTGACCCTGATTGCCATCGGGGCCGCGGTGGTGGCCGGGCTGGTCACGGTAACCGTGTTGACCGCGGGCAAGAAGAGCCAGAACGACTAGATCCGAGCCTCGTCCGTCATCTTTGTCGCAAACAACCAAGCAAAGCAAATCTGAACTCAGAAGCAGCTTTCTGGGAGTGCGCAAGCTTGCTTGCGCTTTGGCTCTTCACGGTTTGGATCGAGATGGATGGCGGATGGAGCTAGTC
>CAYRIB010000100.1:0-8634 GCA_964424165.1 uncultured Myxococcales bacterium
CTACGACGTGTGCGGAAGATCGGCAAGCGAAAACGTGATCATCCGATAACCTCCTACCCGCTCGACGATGGCGGTGGAGTCCGCCGACAACCGCCCCGTGCCCACGGTGGCCAATGACTCCTGCGGGGTGGTCCCAGGGAGCCATTTTCTGGCCTGAATCCCTCATCTGCCCCGGCATGCGGATGTGATGCGGCTACACGAAAGGAGGCTCTGCGATGGCATCGACCTTCGGTATGGCGGCCCTGTGGATGGGGTTGGCCCTTGTCGCCACATTCCTCGGCAGCCGGCTCAAGGTGTCCAACGCCCTGATGGAAATCGGGGTCGGCGTGGCGGCGGGGTTCGTGGCCACTCGGTTCATCGGCCCCGACGCCTTGGGCGCACACCTGCCCTGGCTTGGCTTCATCGCCAGCACCGGGGCGGTCATGCTCACGTTCCTCGCGGGTGCCGAACTGGACGTCGACACCATGCGACGGAAGTGGAAAGAGGTGAGCGTCGTCGGGCTCGTGAGCTTCGCGGCGCCATTTTTCGGATGCGCGGCGATCGCCCGCTTCGTCCTGGGCTGGTCGGTGGAAGCGAGTTGGCTGGCGGGCATCGCCCTGTCCACCACCTCGATGGCCGTGGTCTATGCCGTGATGCTCGAGACCGGCTTCAACAAAACCGACTTCGGCAAGGGCATCCTTGGGGCCTGCTTCGTCACGGACCTCGGAACCGTCATTGCCCTGGGACTGATGTTTTCGCCGTTCACCTGGAAAACAGGGGCGTTCCTGGGAGCCAGCGTGGCGGCATTCCTCGTGCTGCCCCGGATCACCCCGCGCCTAGTCAACCACTACGCGAACCGGACCGCGGCCTTCCGGACCAAGTGGGTGCTGTTCATCCTGTTCGGGCTCGGGGCGCTGGCCCTGTGGGCCGGCAGCGAGGCGGTGTTGCCGGCTTACATCGCAGGCATGCTGCTGTCGCGCAGTATGTCGGCGGATCATCAGTTCATTCGGCGCCTGCGGACGATGACTATCGGGTTCCTGAGCCCATTCTACTTCCTGAGGGCGGGGTCCCTCGTATCCATCCCCGCGCTGGTTGGGGCGCCCCTGGTGTTTCTGGCCCTGTTCGGGGGCAAGATCGCCACCAAGGTCTTCGGGCTCGTCCCCGTGGTCGGGGCCTTCCGCAAGGACCGCAAGGAGCGTTGGTACTACACGCTGATGATGTCGACCGGACTGACGTTCGGGACCATCTCGGCGCTGTTTGGCTTGACGCACGGCCTAGTGGACCAGGAGCAGTATTCCCACCTGGTCGCGGTGGTCATCGGGTCGGCCGTGGTACCCACGCTGATTGCGGGGGCGTGGTTCGTGCCCCGGCATCTGCTGGCGGCCGGGAGCGTTGCCGAGACGACCGTTGTCACGGGGAAGCACGTGGAGGAAAACGGGCCCCTGGAGGAGGGATGAACACGATGTTCGCCGGATGGCGAAATGTGACAACGAGGTGAAGTAGCAGAGTCGCCTGTCGGATACCGACAGGCCATCTCCATGGTAGAGTCAGCCAGTTCCAACGAGGAGGAGCACATGAAACTTGGAATCATCATCGAGACAAAGGAACCGGAGAAAGCATGGAACGCCTTTCGTTTTGCAGCGACGGGGCGCAAGCTGGGTCACGAGGTGAAGGTCTTTCTGATGGGCGAGGCAGTCGAGTGCGAGGGGTTGCACCACGAAAAGTACGATGTGGCCGGCCAGCTTGCCATGTTCACCAAGGAGGGCGGCCAGATCCTCGCTTGCGGCACGTGCCTCAAATCGAGGCAACTGGACGGAAGCGATGTCTGCCCGATATCTACGATGGTCGATTGCCTCGAACTCGTTGATTGGGCCGACAAGACGGTGACGTTCTGAACGGTATGGGCGGAGACTTCTCATGAATACACAGGAGCCCATCTACCTCGACCACAACGCTACGACGCCAGTACACCCGGCCGTCGTCGAGGCAATGTTGCCTTACTTGCACAAGCACTTCGGCAACCCGTCGAGCGGGCATGTCTACGGGCAGCGCGCCAAGGAAGCGGTTGGGACGGATTTCGGGGGACAGTCACCGGAACTGTCTCGACCTACTCCCAAGTCCTCTCACGCAACGCTGCTGCCAGGTACAGTGGGATTGATACCAGCCGGTGGTGGAGCTCTCCAGTTGGCATCCGGATGACATGGCGCTCGTCCGACAGGTTCCCAGCATGGAGGCGCAAGCCGATCTGTCTCCCCGTCTTCCACAGGAAATGGTGCAGCGACTTCAGGGCCCCGGCCGCCCCGGCCTTCACCTCTACAGGCACGAGGTGTCGCCCCTGCGGCAGGAGATAGTCCACCTCAGCCTCGCTGCCTGGCTGGTCGCGTACCCAGAACCACAGGTCCGTCGGCTGGCAGTCGGCCGGGGACACGAGTTGCTGCCCCACATAGGCTTCCGCAACGCGGCCCTCCAACATCCGGTCCGAGCCGGTCCGTCGCAGATCCGTTGGCCCAAGCCCCCATTGCGTCATCACGATCCCGATGTCCAGTGGAACCAGCTTCGGCGCCGCCCTTGCCTTCGGGCTTGCCGGCAGGTCGGTCGAGCCGGTCGGCAGCGCCCGCAGTACAAGCCGCGCAGCCTCTAACCGATCGATGGCGGCATGCATGTCGCGCGACCGGCGGCCTGGCGCGAACTGCTCGTACTTGAACCGCATGCCGTAGTGCCGGGGCAGTTCGTCAAATGCGGCTTCGATGGCCGCCACGTTGCCCCGGTACTTCTGGATGTCCTCGGCCAGGGCCTGAAGCAGGTCGCGATGGACCTGGCGCACTCTCACGAGCGAGGGCTCCCGACACCAGTGTGCGACGGCTTCGGGCATACCGCCGACGAACAGGTAGTCACTCAGCAGCGCTGCCGCCTGATCATGAACCGCCATTGGGAATGGGGCGAGGTCTCGAAGGTGGTCGATCAGCCGGTTAGCAAGCACGTCCTTGCCGGTCGCCCGGAGGAACTCGAGGAACGTCATGGGACCGAGCGTGCGGAACGTGACCCTTCCGACCGGGAACGAGAAGCCCCGGTCTGTCATGCGAACCTCCAGCAGCGACCCGGCCGCCACCACGGCAATCCCCGGGTGGTCCTCGTACAGGTACCGAAGCCAAGGGATGATCCGCGGCTCCTGTTGGATCTCGTCGATGAACAGCAGGGTTCCCTCCGGGAGCGCGGCGAGGTTTTCGCGAAGGCAAATCGCGTCGAGGAACTCCGACAGACTCCCCGAGGTGCGCACGAGACGCTGGTCCTCGATACGATCGAGGTTGATCTCCACAAAAACCGTCGCGAGCTTTCCGAGTTCGCGCACGGACGTGGACTTGCCCGTCTGCCTGGCGCCGCGCAGCACCAGTGGCTTCCTGGCCGGGTCGCGAAACCAGTGTTCGAGCACACCATCCACGTTGCGAGACAGATACATGCAATGGCCTCATTTCAACCATTTTAACGATAAAACAACCGGCTGTTTATTACAATCCTGGCGAGCGGATCGCTCATGTGATTCAGGATTGGGAAGGTCGGTTGGGTGTCGTCCCAGCAGCGGGTCAGGTGTGATACAGAATCCTTAGAGCCAACTTGGGGAATCGAACGCGGAGGGCGAAGCCCGCAGCGTCTGCAACCCCGGACCTGCTGATTACGAATCCCGGAGATTCGTCAACAAAAACAAACAAGTAGAAGGCGCCGCTCGCAACGGAACCGGGTGGTTTCTGGAATCTACCGTATGATCAAGTGGTTTGACGGGATCTTCGTTGCATCTTTACGGTTGATAGCAACGCATTTGACTTCGCAACGGTCGTCATGCCATAACACGACACGCTCGATGATGGCGGTGGAGTCCGCCGACAACTGCCCCGTACCCACGGTGGCCAATGACTCCTGCGGGGTGGTCCCAGGGAGCCATTTTCTGGCCTGAATCCCTCATCTGCCCCGGCATGCGGATGTGATGCGGCTACACGAAAGGAGGCTCTGCGATGGCATCGACCTTCGGTATGGCGGCCCTGTGGATGGGGTTGGCCCTTGTCGCCACATTCCTCGGCAGCCGGCTCAAGGTGTCCAACGCCCTGATGGAAATCGGGGTCGGGGTGGCGGCAGGGTTCGTGGCCGGAAGGTGATAGTCGATTTCGGCTGGATGAACGGGATAGCAGATGGCGTGGGGGTTTGATTCCATGTTTTCCAGGTGTTCTTTCGATGTTTCTTGGCTGCTCTGGCCCATTGCACCTATTATCGATCCCGGTGATTGCGATTCGGGTCAATGGGAGGATGCGACATGAGGGTGCGTACGTATTTTCTGGCTTCAGCAGTGGCGTTGTGGGGATCGGTGGGGACGGGCTGCTTTCCCGAGACGGTCCCGGGGGCATCGGGTGCTCTCGTCAGCACGACATCGGCGGTGATCGACGGCGCCATGACCCCGGCAGAACTCGGGTACGACATCCATCCGCTGCAGGCCAATGCCATGCTGGCCCAGATCACGATCGCGAACCATAAGGTTTACCAGGGATGTTCGGGCACGCTCATCGGGGATCGTCTGGTTCTGTCTGCGGCGCACTGCGTGGTATCCAACACGCAGGCATGGCTGGACGGCACGGCGGAAGCCAAACTGGTTCCGGCCAGCAGCCTGAACTACTACGTTGGCGATGACGTGGACCACCCATTGTGCAAGCTGAACGTTCAGGAGGTCCACATTCATCCCGAGGCCGGTCCGCACTCCTGGAATGGCAGCGTAATGCACGATGTCTCGTTGTCGGTGCTCGAGCAGTCCGTGATCGAGACCTGCTCGAAAGCGATTCCCATCTCCCCAAACCTCACCGCACTGGCGGACGAGATGGTCGGTCAGAAGGTCCTGCAGGGGGGCTTTGGTTCCCTGGACGGGACCTACGACTTCTCCACGACCCGACGATGGTCGTCCGTCCAGATCAAGGCTGTGTTCGAGGACGGCATCACGGCACAGGAGTGCGAGGAGGGCCTGCCGACCTATGGCGATTCGGGATCCGGCATCAGTTTCCCGTTCCCGGGGGATCGCTGGCGCCTCTTGGGCGACCTCAGCACCACCAACCACGAGGGAAGAGTAAAGTTCATCAATCTGGCGAATCAGGCGGAGTTCATCCGAGGTATCGCCACGAACGATATCCTGTGCGGCAGCGTCACCCCCGAAGGCATCTGCTTGGAGGGAGCGGTGGTTCGCTGCGACGGGGACGGGTTCTACATGGCGGACGACTGTACGCAGCGGAATGCCACATGCGTCGTGAGCGAGGCGGGAACGGCTGCGTGCCAGTGCGACTGCGACGTGGATGAGACCTGTGACGCGACATGTGAGTGCGACGCGGACTGCCCATGCGAGTGCGATGTCACCGGTGATTGCGACTCGGACTGTGCCTGCGACCCGACGTGTGCGACCACGGTCCAGGATGATGAAGCACCCGAGGTGTCAGAGGATGTTATCGATGTGGGAGAACAGGACCCGACTGGGTCCGGGGCAGGCTGCTCTTATTCCGGCGCGTCCGAGTCGGCATTGCCGTGGGCTCTCCTGGCCTTGCTGTTGGTGTTCAGTTTGCGACCGTTCAGGCCATCGAACCCATCAGGCCCCCGTGGAACCAACCCAACAGTCATGCCATCGAAGACCTCCATCTGAATCCGTCGCATCGGGATGAGGTGTGCCAGGGACTTTCCCCAAGGGCCACTGAATGGCACTGTGTTGCGAGAATTGCGACTGGCTTCATGCCAGGACAACGCGGTGACCACAGCAAACCGTGTTTGCGGCGATCCAACAGAGAATACGACGTAGACTCACGACGGAAACTCGTGACGCGGATCAAGGCAGGTGCAGGATCTCCAGAGCCAACTTGGGGAATCGAACCCCAGACCTGCTGATTACGAATCAGCTGCTCTACCGACTGAGCTAAGTTGGCCCACGTCGAAACGCGGGTCGATTTCTAACAGGGATTCAGGTGCGTTGTCAAGGCTGGCAACCATGTTTTTTCCACGCCGCTGCCATGTTGCTTCCCCCGGTCCGCCAGATCGGTTAGAAACTAACGGGTGAAACATGAGGCGTTGGATGCCGCAGCCAGGCGAAAAGGGAACGCTTCGGGCCGCCCTGGTGGTGGCGTCGGTGGGCATCGAACTCGCGGTGGCCATCATGGTCGGATATCTGGTCGGCCGGTGGCTCGATGCGAGGCTGGACACGACGCCGGTTTTGACGTACGTTTTGCTGGCCTGCGGGGCCGCGGCGGGGTTTCGCGGGGTGTGGCGTACCGCCCGTCGATACTGGCCCGAGGATGATCAGAATGGACCTTGATAAGGCCGATACAGGGCGCTGCATGACGGCTCTGGCGCTGATTCGGCGGATTCTGCTGCTGGACCTGGTTTTGCTGTTGGCAGCGATTCTGGTGGCGTGGTTGTGGACACCGCTGCCATTCGTTCTTGGGATTGCGGTCGGTGGTCTGTTGGGTACCGCGAATTTGGCGGTGCTGTCGTGGCTCTGTCACCGGGCGGTGCAGTCGTCCGACCACCGCTGGCGATACGTGGCGGCCATGGGCGGAAAATTCCTGTTGCTGGTGGCGCTGGTGTTCGTGTGCATCCGGTGGGTGCCCATGGACCTGATGGCGTTCGTGATCGGGCTTTCCTTGGCGGGGGTGGCCATTGTGGTGGCCACGTCCTGGGTGGCTTTGCGCAGGATGGAACTGACGGCATGATGGCGCGACGTGCGTCTTTTGTGGCCCTTGGCGCCCTGATGGCCCTGTGGCTGTCCACAGGGGTGGCGTTTGCATCCGGGGCACCGGCCGAGGCCCCGCTCGATGAAACGAACACGGCCGTCGTCGAGGGGGATGGGGAACACCACTGGTCGCTCGCGGACTATTTCGTGCCCATGACGGCCGTGGAGTTCGTGCAAGCCCGCTTCGGGAATTCGCTGATCGAGGGGCGCCCAGTCACGGATCTGCATCACGTGGTCTTCGGGGTCCTGGTTTTCGTGATGCTGGTTGCGCTTGGAATCGCGGCAGGGGCCCGGCTGCGCAAGAATCGCGACGATTTGTTGCCCGAGCCGCACGGCAACGCCCTGGGCGTGCTGCAGATGCTGTCGGATGCCCTGCTTGGACTCATGGAGGGCTTGCTCGGGCGCGAGAAGGCACTGTTCTTTCTGCCTCTCATCGGGTCGTTGGGGATCTACATCCTGGCCTCGAACCTGCTGGGCCTGATCCCGGGCTTTCTGCCGCCGACCGACAGCCTCAACACGACGTTCGCCCTGGGTGGGGTGGTGTTCGTGGCTACGCACTACTACGGCGTCAAGGCGCACGGGTGGTCCTACTTCAAGCACTTCTTCGGGCCAATTCTGAAGTGGTATGCGCTGCCCTTGATGCTGCTGATGTTCGTGATCGAAATGATCAGCCACGTGGCCCGGCCCGTGTCCCTGGCCGTGCGTCTGCTCGGCAATATCTTCGGGGACCACGCGGTGGTGACCGCGTTCGTGGGGATGGCTATCCCGCTGGTGCCGGTGCCGTTCATCGTGCTGGGACTGTTCGTGTCCTTGGTACAGACGCTGGTCTTCTGCATCCTGTCGACGGTCTACATCTTCATGGCCACGCAGGACGAAGCGGAGGAAGGGCATGCCTAGGGGGTCGCTACGAGGAGGAGTTCAATGAGTCTGCTTAGGAAGTGCTGGGCCGTGTTGATGGTATCGGCGGCGTCGCTGTTGCTGTGGGTTCCGTCCGCGTTCGCGCAGGCGGCCGTGGCTGGCGACAACGAGTTCACGGTGAAGAAGTTCATTGCCATCGCGGCGGGCTTCGGGATCGCCATCGCGGCATTCGGCGGGGCCTACGGGCAGGGGCGTGCCGTGGCCGCTACGCTCGAGGGCATCGCACGCAATCCCCAGGCGTCGGGCAAGATGTTCGTGCCCATGATCCTGGGTCTGGCCCTGATCGAGTCCCTCGTCATCTACTCGCTGGTGATTTCGTTCAGTCTGCTCGGCAAGCTCTAGGATTTCTTGGGCGTGGGCTTGGTGGCCTTCTTCGGGGCGCGCTCTGCAGCAGTCTTGGCCGGCTTCGGTGCGAGCTTCAGCGCGGGCTTTGCGGCGGGCGCGCCGAGCTTCTGTTCCAGCCCTTCGTGGGTCTGATCCACGGCGACCGTAGCCATGTGCAGCATGTCCAGCAGGTTCTCGGGGTGGATACCCCCGTTGCAGGGCAGGGACAGTTCAAAGGCAATCGTGTCCGAATCCACTTCGTAGTAGTAGCGACCAAACAGGATGTCCTTGTTCTTGGCGTTGATCCAAGCGAATACATCCGCCTGGTCGACCCCGGCCTTGGCGGGCTCGAACTGCAGCGAAAAACTCACCAGTCGCACGAACCAAGGCTGATCGTTCGTGGTGCCCGGCGCCGGGGTTCGTCCGAGCCCGATCTGGACCCGCAATCGGGTCGATTCCCCTTGCACGTCGAACAGGAAGCGTTCGTCTTCGTCGTTGCGCTCGAAGCGGTCATAGCCCACGTGCCGCAGCAGGGCTTCGATGGAATCCATCGCCAGGGGCAGGACTTCGGTCGTTTCGGGCATCGGGAACCTCCGTTGCGGTTTGAATCCGTCGACGAGGCTCATCGTACCCATGGCCACAAAGCCTTGTCAAGATGAGGCGCATGA
>CAYRIB010000101.1:0-8534 GCA_964424165.1 uncultured Myxococcales bacterium
TCCCATGCCGCGGGGATCTTGTCGGGGAACCGCCACAACGTCAGGCCGTTGCGGTCACCGGTGTAGATGCCGCCATCCGCCTTGCGGTCATAGCCGAGCCAGGACTGGAAGGGAAGCCGGTTCAAACAGTCGCCCACAAACACGGTCTTGGTCTTCTTGCCCGGCTTGACCAGCAGTTCGTCGTAGGCTTCTTCGAAGATGGTCTCGGCCGCGAGGCTGCGGCGGTCCACGTCCCCGAGTTCCGTGAACAGGATCTGGCGGAAGATCTTGCCTGGCCGGTGCGTCGCGTACCACACGTATTCCATGGGCGTGAGCGACGACATGACCACGAATTCGATCGGCTCGAGCACCAGATACAGCCTGGGGACCCGGCGCTCGGGCACGGGCTGGCCGATGGTGGCCGCGATCTGGTCCGCCGAGATGTTGTCGATGTACGCGTGTGACGGGAAATCGAGCAACCGCACCCCGGGGTCCATCTCGAGGACGTGGCCTCCGGTCTTGACCAGGAAACATCTGCGATAGGCATCGACGGGCACGCAATTGAACGCCGAGTTCGACAGGGCGGTCTTGGTGCGCTTGCCTGCTGCGGCCAGGGCCATTGCATTCGCGGTGTCAACGGCCGTGTCGCGCCACCCGCCTTCGTCGAGGAACGTGAAGTCGGGCTTCAGATCCCGGGTTGCCAGATCGACGAACACGGTTCGCCCTTGGAAGAACTTGCCGGACCCCGGGCTGCGGTGGCCGGCGTAACCCTCGACGCCCAAACTGATGGCGGTCAGGGCGCCCTGTGGCACGGTCATGATCAGGTTCGGTTGCGGCATGTCGAACACTCCTGTTATCCGGGGAGATCCGTGGGACATTCTGTCCCGTTCGATGAGCGAACCTTAGCAGGATGGCGGGCGGAAGGGAAGATGCGGGATGCGCCGGCCTCGCATGCAGCCGCCAGGCCAACCGCCAGTGACCACCCCATCGCCTGCCACGCGAGCCACGCCATCTGCGGGCCGATGTCGGACAGGTCGCCCGTGCGCATGGACAGGGCTCGCAGCCCCTGCAGCGCGGGGGTGGCCGGGAACACGGCGGACACGACCCGGGTCCACAGGGGCATCTGGTCGCGCGGCCACGCGAAGCCCGATGCCATCAGCAGTGGAACCGTCAGATACATCAGCACCTGGAAGGCGGCGTGACGGTCCGGGATCAGGCGGGCAATCAGGACGGCCATGGGTAGCGTGGCCAGCATGAACAGAGCGAGCAGCAGCAGAATGGAAGCCGTGCCCTGCGCGGGCCAACCGAAAAAGGGCACAACGACCATGTGGATGAACAGCATGCCCAGGACCCACAGCAGCGACTGCCCGGCTGCCTTGCCCCACAGCCAGGCCCAGGGAGACTGGCGCGATCCGTGATTGGGTCCGGCCGTTTCGCGCTCGAAGCCGGCCGACAGGGCCAATCCGATGATCAGGAGTTGCTGCACTACCAGCAGCAGGATTCCCGGCACCAGGAAACTGCCGTACGAGAGCGTCGGGTGAAACGCCACCCGGGTGTCGGTGTGCAACGGGGTGACGCGGCCTTCGGCAGACGCGTTCGACAAACCGGCCGCCACCAGACGGTTGCGGCCGATCTCTTGGTTGATCTGTGACACGACGTTGACGACGGCCGGATAGACAACCCCGTAAACCAGGACGTTGGCGGTGTTGACCCAGACACGGATGCCGGCCTGCTCACCGCGCTCGACACGCTGGGATAGGTCAGGAGGAAGCCAGACCACCATCTCGACCTGTCGGTCGGTCAGCGCATCGAGCGCCTCGTTGACCGCGGCGGGCTTCAACACGATGTCGACCTCGGGCGCCGCCGCCAGGCCCAGTGCAATGCGCCGGGAGATGGCGGACCGATCGTCGTCGACCAGGGCCACGGGCTGCTCGACCACCGAGTCTTCGGAATACAGCCAGGACACGATCAGGGGATAGATCAGGGGCAGTCCGATCAGGATCAGCAGCACCGAGGGCGTGCGCAAAATCACCCGGGTCCATTCCTCGCGGGCCGCGCAGAGCCATGTGGTCCAAGTCGTCACGCGGCCCTCCGTTGGGCGAATCGCGCCAATCCCCTCCGGACGAGAGCGGCCGCAAGGCCCACAGCGGCAAAGACGAGGGCCTGAAAGCCCAGCCATTGCAGATGAGGAAACAGGGCGGCAAGCCGGGTCGGTCGATGGAGAAACATCTGGAACGCGTTGGCGAACGGGGTGAACGGAATGGCCTCGGCGATACGAGCCAGGGCCGGGGGAAAGCGATCCGTAGGCCAGGTAATCCCCGAAAGCATGAGGGAGAACATGGCGATCACGATGGTCATCTGCAGGGCGGTCAGTGGCTGAGGCACGAGCGTCGCGATGGCCACTGCCATGAGTGCGTCGGTGATCAGGAAGGCCAGCAGCAGGGCCAACACGACCCCCGCAGAACTTGACGACACGACGCCAGCCCTCGGGAAGTATCCATACAAGAAGATGAGCCCGATTGCGGCTGACACGAGGATGACACCGGTCACCGCGCCGGCGCGACGTGCCGCACCCCGCGGACCGTCGGGCCGGAACAAGGACACCACGGCCGTGAGAAGGTAGATGTGCAGCAGAAAGAACAAGAGGCCTGGCACGAGGTAGATCGTGTAGTTTGCCCCGGCATTCCAAGTCGTGTCCTCTACGACCTGGATCGGGATCACCGCGGCCAGGGCTTCATCACCGCGCAGACCCAGCTTTCCGGCCACGGCCAGTTGCACGCCGGCTCCCACGGTCCCGACTGCGCTGGAAACGGCCTTCATCACGTTGCGTGCCATCAGAACGTTGCTGCCGTCCACGGTCAGCAGCACCTCGCCCGGCTCGCCCCGCTTGATTCGGGTGGCGAGGCCCGCGGGGATGCGGACCACGCCGGCGATGCGGCCGGCAAGCAGCGCCTCGTGGTCGCCATCCGAACTGCTGAAATCCTGGTTGACGATCCGGATCTCGCGGCTTGCGGATAGAAAGATGCTCAACATACGGCTCAGGTGCGACCCGTCCTCGTCGATCAGCCTGATCGGGGCATGCAGCACCACGCGATCCGCGTACACCTCCTGGGTGAGCCAGGAGGCGCCCAGCAGGATAGCGAGGATCACGAGGTAGCGGGGCGTCGCCAGAAGGCGTCGGAGTTGGTCGACCAGACCCCGTCCCAGGTCGCGCAGCGCGCCCATCATGCCTCCGGGATCGTCCATCGCACGGTCATGCCGGGTCGCAGTCCCTCGACGGGCGAGATGGGCCGCGCCCGCACCTCGAAGGTCTTGAGGTCGAACGTGTCCTTGGCAGACGTGGCACGCCAGGTGGCGAAGTCCCCCATGACCGAGATCAAGAACACCCGCATGAGGACGCTGCGCCCGAGCGCCGGGATCACGACCTCGATCTCCGAGTCCTTGCGAACGCGGCCCAGAAGGTCCTCTCGCACCGCGAACGAGGCCCACGTGTCGGACATGTCCACGATCGTGATAATCGGCGCTCCGGTTCCGGCGAGTTCGCCCTCGTGCAACACCACCTTCGCGACCTCGCCCGCGATCGGGGCGACCTGCTCGGTCTCGCGGTCATAGGCCTGGACCTCGCGCAAATTCCCCTCGCCTTGGCGCACCATGGCCTCGAGCGCATCGACCTCCTCGTCGCGGGCCCCGTTCAAGACCATGTCCAGCCGTGCCTGGGCCATGGCGAACTGATCCATCGCCAGGTTGTAGCGAAACTCGATCTCCTCCCATCGGGCCTGGCTGATGGCCTTGGCCTCGAACAGCGGCTTCGAGCGGTCGAGCATGCTTCGTGTCACATCGACCTGATGGCGCGCCGCGTTCAGCGCATTTCGTGCGGCCCGTTTTTCCTCGATCCGCGCCCCGTGCCTTGCCATCGAGAGTTTGGCTCGGGTCGCGTCGATCGCGGCATTGACCTGATCGATCTTCGCCTTGACCTCGAAACTCTCGATATCGAGCAGCTTCTGGCCGGCCTGCACCGTGTCGCCCTCGCGCACCGCGAGGTTGCGCACGCGCCCCGGCACCTTGGATGCCACGTCGATCTCGGTTGCATCCACCAGGCCCGTGAGCACGACAGGGCCTTGTCCTTCCCCGGACGCGCATCCTGCCCATGCCGCCACCATCAGCGGCCAGAAACGAGCCAACCGGATCATCATCGTTCCTCCCCCGTCTCTTTGAGCAGGTCATCGCCTTGCGCCAGACGCAGGGCCAGACGCGCCTCTTGCACTTTCATTTCCGCCACCACGTCCTCGTTTGCGGCTTGCAGAGACAATGTGGTGGCGGCCAGCAGATCCGTGACCGTGGTTTCGCGCACGTCGAAGCGGAGTTGCTCGACGCGCAGATTCTCGCGGGCCTGTTCCAACTGGCGCTGCGACAAGGCCCGCGCCTTGTGGGCCTCCTCGAGATCGAGGCGCCTGGATGCGAGGTCGAGTCGCACCCGGTCCTCGCCCAGGGCCAGCGCTGCCTCGGCCTCCGCGGCCCGCGCGCGGGCGGCCCGGACCTTGTACCACGAGGCCCCCCAATCCCACACGTTCCACTCGAGCGCCAGACCACCGTAGAACTGGTTTTCCTTCACGAGTTGCCCGAAGCCCTGGTTGTTTTCGTAGGTGAAGAATGCCGTGAGTTGGGGTAGGGCCTCGCCCAAGGCCACGTGACGGCCCCTGCGCGCCGCGGCCACCCGCAGGCGTGCGGCCTGCAGTTCCGGGCGGGCCAGCACAGCTTCCCCTGCATGGCCGGGGCCATCATCGGTCTCCATGGCGATACGGCCATCGCCCTCGGGCTCGATAGGGAGCGTCAATTCCCGGCCCATCTGCGCGTTCAGGAAGGCCGTGGCCAGGTTGGCGGCCTTGTCGGCCTGGAAGAGGCGACGCTCGATGTCCGCCTTTTGCACTCGGACCTTGAGCAGGGCGTTTGGTTCGACCATGCCCGCATCGAGCAGGGCTGCCACCTGGGTCTCGACGGCCTCGATCTGGCGCAGTGCGGCCTCGGCCGTGCTTCGAAGACGGGTCGCAGCCGCGAGTCCGTACCATGCTCGGGCCGTGTCTGCTTCCACCAGGCGTCTCGCGCTCGTCGCATCCAGGCGCGCCGCGGCAGCCAGGTCTTTTTGGGCGCTGTAACCGGCTGCAATCGGATAGAGCTTGGTCAAGGGCTGTCCCACGGTCACGCCAGTCTGCCACGTCAGATCATCCCGGACGGGCAGCGACAACCCATCGGCGGACAGGGTGGCTATCGCCGTCTTCGTCTCGGCGCTCAGCAGCGGCTCGAAGTCCTTGAGCAATGCCGCAAACGACGAGACGTCCACCCGGAGGTCCTGATCCGAGTCCCAGCGAGTGAGGTTGAATCGGGTTTTGAGGACCGGCAAGAGGTGACCCCGCGTGGAATCGGCCTCGGCCTCGCGGGAGCGGATGGCGGCATGGGCCATCCGCAGAGACGGGTGGTGCCTCACTGCTTCGCGAAGACAGTGCTCGATTGACATCGGTTCGGCCGTGACGAGGCAGGGTAGGGTCAGCAGGGCCCCGATGGTTGCGCCAAAGAGCAACAGAGGCCTCATTGCGCGCCTCCTTCCCGGGCAGAACGGGGGCGCACGCCGATTAGGAAGAGGGTCTGCAGGTGTTGGAGGACCCGCTCGCGGGTGTTGGCATCGTCCAGATCGATGTCCCACAGACGCTGTAATTGCGATCGGCGCTGAAAGATGCCCATGCACAGTGAGGCGATGCTGGCGAGCACGAGCCGAAGGTCCAGGTCCTCGCGAAAGGTCCCGTCGCGGATCCCCTGGGCAAGGATGGGGGTCAGATTGCCGAGTCCCATGTCCGCGAGACCCCGGATCTCCTCGCTGGCTCGCGGGGTACGAGACATCTGCTCCTGCCCCACCAGACGAATGAAACCCGGGTGTTCGGCCAAGAACTCGAAATAGCGGCGAAACCCGTCTAGTAGCGCGGCCTCGGCGTTCGGGGACTGTCTGATGACCGTGCGCTCCGCCTCGAACACGCGGTCGTAGTTGACCTTGAGCACCCGGAAGTACAGTTCCTCCTTGTTTCCATAGTACTCGTAGATCATGCGCTTGTTCACGCCCGCCCGGGCCGCGATGTCGTCCACGCGCGCCCCGTCGAACCCGTGCTCGATGAACACGGCTTCCGCGGCTGCGAGGAGTTTTCGTCGGGTCTCGGCGGCATCCCGCATCCGGCCGGCCATGATAGCCTCCCTGCATTTCGGGGTCGAAGTAACTATCCGGTTAGTTACTTCGACGCAAAGCATAGCCACGGCTCTTCGGATGTCAAGGTCCGTTGACTCCCCGAGATGCTCGTTCTAAGGTGCTTGTGGTGACCTTGTGGAATTCGGGGGTGGCGTTTCATGGGTGGCGCGGGCATCTATGCGGGCTGGGTCGTGGTCAATCTGCACCTGCTGGTGTTCTTGCTCCTTCTGAGTGCAGGGCTGTCGACCCTGGTCACACTGCTGGCATTTCGTCGGCGGGTCTGGCACGAATACCTGTCGTTGTCCGCGGCGTTGTTTCTGATCTTCTTCGTGGCCTCCTGGCTGATCTGCCAATTCCTGTTGTCGATGCCCGTGGTCACGGAACGGGACTTCTTCCCATTGCGCTAGGTGGCGTCCGTTCGCGATCGTCTTGTCATGCCGAATCATCAAGGGCAGGGATGCTCGTCCGGGCTCACTTCCGTGTTGGCGAAGAACACGCCGGGCGGAGTGACCGGCCCGCAGGTCGGACGCAACAAGATGCGGTTCGCCTCGACGTAGTCATCGGCCCCGGAGGGCAAGGGGCCCACGTAGCAATTGGCACCGTCGAAACCTGCATCGGTGTCGCAGCGGGGCTCGGTGGCGAAGGGCTTGTAGTAGGCGCCTCCGGCCCATGTGAAGGCATTCTGACCCAGCGGCGCGGCCAGGAACAGACAGGCGCCCTCTGCCTCGTTGTAGGTGCCGCCATAGGCGCAGCGTTCGGCCGGGGCACGTGCGCCGCCCGGAAGCGCACAGCCCGATGCGGTGACCGTAGCCCCATTCTGCGGGCAGGGACGTGCGCAGTTGTAGATGCCCTCGGTGGGCTGACATGCCGGCGAGGCCACGTACTTCGACCCGAACAGTGATGGGGTGCGGCCAGGCGGGGGTGCCCCGAGCACGCAACCGCCCCCGTTCGGGGTCCCGCCGCTGGCGCAGGTCGGATCCCCGGTGTAGCCGTATTGCCCGTCGATGATGGCGGCCACGCGCCCGACTGGGGCCTGGCCCGCGATGCATCGGCCGTCCTCCCAGGCTCCGAAGCCCTCGCACGGGTTTTCGCAGGTGCCCGCGTTCGGGAACTCGATGCAGCGATCCTCGTCCATGGTGCAGGCCTCGTACAGTCGCACCCAGTCCACGTGCATCCAGTCCGGGGGGTGTCCGTCGCCGTAAGGCGCGGCCGACGGGGCATACGAGTAGCTGACGAGCAGGTTCCAGAAGATCAGGAAGAAGGGGTTGCCCTGCACCTGGAGTGGTCGGCACACGCCGTCTCCGAACAGGCCGTCCTCGCCGTGGATCAGGCGGACCACCTCGTGACCATCGAACAGGTAGCGCAAGCTGTTTCCGCCCATCCACTCCATGCTGTACACGTGAAATTCGTGGTAGCGGTAGTCGGCTTCCGACGCGTCCGAGATGATCCATGCCCCCTTGCCACTGGTCGAGCCGGGCTGGTACTGGGCATCCCCTTGGTGGTGCGCGTTGCGCCAGTTCACGAAGTATTCCAGGATGTCGTGTTCCTGCTCGAACGGTTCCCCGTTGACGGCCCAGGTCCACAAAGCGGCCATGTTGCCGTTCGTAAACGGCATCTTGGCCCGGATGTCGATGCGTCCTTCGGAGGGCATGTTGATTCCGTCCCCGGGGGCCCACGGCCCGGTGGGTTTCGGGAAGGCGTGCTCGCTGCCGTTGAAAGGGGTCGAGGTGACGGCCCCGCAGCGATAAGGACAGGCTTGGCCGACCGGGCTTTCCGGGTCCGGGTTGGTGCCGCAGGGGCCGGTCCCGCCCACGCGCTTCGTGCCGACGAGCAGTTCCCCCCGGGCGACCGAGATCATGTCCGGGTGGTACTGAGCGATCAGTTCGTCGTGGTTCGTGCCCGTGAAGTGGATCCAGTTGACGTGGTCGTTCACGCTCCAGATGCACTTGTCCAGGTCCATCAGGTGTGGCAACACGGTCTTCACGGTGTTTCCCGGCCAGGCGTGGAAGCTGTGCTGCAGATTGGTCGGGGCCGCGGTCGTTCCCGATCCGAAGCATGCGGCAATGCGGGTTGTGATGCCCTCCGGACAGGACCCGGGTATGCCCGGGTCGCAGGGACGGCCGTTGAACTCGTCGCCGAAAATCACGCGCCACCCAGGGGCCGCGGTCGCCGGGTACAAAGGCACGATGACCTCGGCGATGTCCGTTGCGTCGGACAGAACGTCGGGCAGGTCCGGCCCCGGGTCCGGGACGACCTCATCGTTGGCGTCTGCGATGAGGTCTTGTCCGGGGTCCGGCATGGGGTCCGCGCCCAGGTCCCCGGGTTC
>CAYRIB010000102.1:0-8522 GCA_964424165.1 uncultured Myxococcales bacterium
AGCCTCCAATTTCCAAAAAAAATGGAGGCTGTCACCATTTTACGGAATATGATTCCCCCCGGGACTCTGAAGAGGAGATCGATCATGCCGATGGTTTCGATGCGACAGTTGCTCGATCACGCGGCCGAAAACGGCTACGGGGTGGGCGCGTTCAACGTCAACAACATGGAACAGATCCAGGCCATCATGGAGGCGGCCCGGGAGACCGAGTCACCGGTGATCATTCAGGCCAGCCGGGGCGCCCGCAAGTACACGAACGATCGCTTTCTGTACCACCTGATGGTGGCCGCGACCGAGGTTTTCCCGGAGGTTCCGGTGGTGCTTCACCAGGATCACGGCAATTCGCCCGAAACGTGTATCAGCGCCATGGACCAGGGATTCACGTCGGTCATGATGGACGGATCCCTGAAGGCGGATGCCAAGACGCCGACCACGTTCGACGAGAACGTGGCTGTGACGCGCGCCGTGGTCGAGGCCGCTCATCCCCGGGGAATCAGCGTGGAAGGGGAGCTTGGCTGCCTGGGACACCTGCTCACGGGCGCGGGTGAAAAGGAGGACGGTCACGGGGCAGAAGGCTGCCTTACGCGCGACCAGATGCTCACCGACCCGGACGAGGCCGCGGAATTCGTGCGCCTGACCGGGGTGGACGCGCTTGCGGTGGCCATCGGTACGAGCCACGGGGCCTACAAGTTCGACCGCCCTCCCACGGGCGAGGTCCTGGCCATGCAGCGGATCGTCGAGATCCACCGCAAGTTGCCGAACACTCATCTGGTGATGCACGGCAGTTCCTCGGTGCCCCAGGAACTGCAAGACATCATCAACCGCTACGGCGGCAAGATGAAGCAGACGTATGGCGTGCCGGTCGAAGAGATCCAGATGGGGATCCGCAACGGCGTGCGCAAGATCAACGTGGATACCGACAACCGCATGGCCATGACCGGCGCCATCCGCAAGGTGCTCACCGAGACGCCTGAAAAGTTCGACCCCCGTGACTACATGACGCCTGCACGCGATGCCATGAAGGTGGTCGTAAGAGACCGGATGGTCCAGTTCGGCCAAGCCGGTTGGGGCCCGAAGATCCAGCCCAAGCCCCTGTCCGAGATGGCGGCCTTCTATCGGTAGTCAAGGATAAGGATGCTTGTGCCTGGCTTGATTGAGAAACTGCCGCTGTCGCTGGCCGTGGGACTGACCCTGTTCCGGGGACGTGGCAAGTCCCGGGTGTCCACGGCCACGATCGTTTCGGTGATCGGGATTGCGGTGGGCGTAGCCACGCTGACGGCCGTGCTCGCCGTCACCGGGGGCTTCGAGGCCGCGTTCAGGGACCGCATCCTCGGGGTCTATCCGCACATCGTGGTGCTGCAACGGGGCGAATCCTTCACCGATTACGCGGAGGTGGCCCGCCGCCTCGAAGCCCTGCCCAATGTGCAGGGCAGCAATCCGTCGACCTACGACGAGATGATGGTGTCGTCCGACCTGGGGGCCGGGGGCGCGATCGTCAAGGGCGTGGACCTGGAAGGCGTGGACCACGTGTCGAACCTGCGCTCGCTCATGACCCAAGGACATCTGGATGACCTGCTGATGCCCGGCGATTTGCCCGGAGTGGTGGTCGGGTGCGAACTGTTCGCCCGACTCAAAATCGGGCTGGGCGACCGCGTGACCCTGACGACCCCGCTGCGAGGACTGGGCGATGGGGGCTCGGGGCCGTTCGGCATGGCACCCGTGCAACAGGGCTTTCGGGTGCGTGGCTGCTTTGATTCGGGGTTCTACGAATACGATGCGCGACTGGTGATCATGGAACTTGGGGCCGCGCAGCGTTTCCTGAATCGGGGCAATGCCGTGCGCTGGGTCGAACTGCGGATTGCGGACCTGTTCGCGACCGACCTCATGCGACGGGAGATTCTTGGTACGCTGCAGCCCTACACCTTGCCGGACCTGCTGCACGACGCGGTGCGGTTGCGCGAGGACATCGCGAGGGTCATGCCCGAGCAGATGACGTCCGGGCAGCCGTTTTCGATTCTGGATCTGGTGGGGGGCGTGGCGCGGGTGCAGCGGTCGCTGGAATACAGCGAGGTCGGGGCCGGGCCGCCGCAGCGCTACCGCCTGATCGACTGGAAGGAAATGAATCGCAACCTGTTTTCTGCCCTGCGCATGCAGAAGGCCGTGCTGGCCCTGTTCTTCCTGATCATCGTGCTGGTGGCCGCGTTCAACATGGTCGGGACCCAGATCATCGTGGCCCGGGAACGGGTGCGCGAGATATCGACCCTGGTCGCGGTCGGGGCCTCGCCCCGCCAACTCTACGGCATCTTCGTGGCCCACGGGAGTTTGCTGGGCGCCGTGGGCGTACTGATGGGACTGCTGCTTGGGGCCGGTATCGTTAAGGTGATCCAGGAAATCGATTTTGCGCTCGACCCGAAGGTCTATCTGATCACGCGATTGCCCGCCACGCTGGACCTCTCCTCTGCGGCGCTGATCGGACTCGCGTCGTTCGGCGTGGTGTTCTTGTCCTGCCTGTTGTCGTCGCTTCGCGCAGGCCGGGTCAATCCGGTCGACGGTCTGCGCAAGATTTCGTGACGTTTCAAGATCAGGGCGTGAGCACCATCGTGCCGAAGGCAGGCATGGGAACGGACACCGATCCCGACAGCACGGGCACCAGGGTTCCGCTGATTGCGTCGGTGAGTTGACTGGCCCCGGACAGGGCCGCAATCGCAGTGACATTCGCCACGATGGTGCGTGCAGCACCCATGTTGAGCACGGTCAGGACCGCATCCGATGACGTGGACACTGCGAAGGCCATGCCCTGCGCATCAGAGAACAGCAGGGCAAAGGTGCCCGACCGCATGGCGGGGTGGTCTGCCCGGGCCGCGATGAGGCTGGTCAGTGCGGTCTTGACCCGGACCTGCTCGTCGCTGAGGCCGTCGAACTGCATCATGCGCCGGTTGTCCGGGTCACCCGCGCCCGGCATGCCGATCTCGTCCCCGTAGTACACCAGCGGTACACCCGGCAGGGACAGGATGAAACCAAAGCCCGCGATCAGGCGGGAAAAGGCCTCGGGGTTGGTCGGCAGGGGGGGCGGATTCGACCAGCCCACCTCCTTGGCGCCGTTGCTCCACTGGTCTGCAATGACTCCCGGTACGGCGTGCGAGATGAACCGCGCCACGTCGTGATTGCCCAGGAAGCGGCTCATGATGGCGTTTGTTCCGTAGTAGGTCAGGGACTGTGATGCCACCTCGGCGAGCCGCGCCATCCGCCCCGTGTCCCCTTCGCCACGGGCCAGGACCTTCACGATCTCCCAGTACAGCGGGAAGTCGAATTGCCCGTTCAGTTCCCGGTCGGATATGTAGTCCTTGATCAGGTTTTCGTTGAGACCCGTGCCCCCGCCCCAGTCGCCGACAAACGTCTCGCCCACCAGATAGAACGGGACGCCGCTGTTTTCGAGTTGCGTGCGGACCTTGTGTCGCAGCGTTCGCCCGAAGTTGTGGACCATGTGCTTGACCGCGTCCACCCGGAAGCCATCAAGGTCCGCCACGCGCACCCATTCGATGGCGGCATCGGTCATGGCATTGACCGCGTCGTTGTTGCGGTAGTCCAGGTCCGGCAGGTACGGCTGGAACCAGCAATCGATCGGGTGGGTATCCCAGTGATCGGCATCCTCGCACAGCAGCAGGTTTCCGAAGAACCAGTCCTTGTGATCGGTCCACAGGGGCGACTCTTCGTGCACGTGGTTCGCGGCCAGGTCCATGATCACGCGGATGCCGCGGCGGTGCGCTGCCTGGACCAGGGCCTTGAGCTCGTCGATGGTTCCGAAGTGGTCCTCGGTCTGATCGAGCGAGATCGGGAAGTAGCCGTGATAGCTGGTGTACTGATACCCCAGTTCCCCGACGTAGCAGCCGTTCGGGTTGTCGTTCACGGCGCTGATCCACAGGGCGTTGATGCCCAGATCCGTGAAGTATCCCTCCTCGATCTTCTGCGTGAGGCCCGCGAAGTCGCCACCCATCCAGTTGGCCGGGCTGTCCGACGCAATGCAGGCCGCTGGACCGCCGTTGCCCGGGTCGCCATCGAACCAGCGGTCGGTCATGGCAAAGTACAGCACCGCATCCTGCCAGGCGAACGGCCGTTCCTCGAGCCAGACGGGCACGAACAGGGGAAGTGCCTCGCCCGCCGAATTGGCCACGAAAAACACGAACGAATACTTGCCGGGCTCGAGGTCGGTCAGCGCCAAGTTGAACGTCTGGGTGTCGGGGTCGAACCCGATGTCCTGCACAGGCACGCCCTGAAGTTCGACCCGGAGACTGCCTGGAGTCAAGGGTTGACCGGACACGCCGGTCCTGACCTGCACGACGACCGAGACGCTCTTGGTGACCCAGTCCGCCGAGGCCGACACCAGTTCCAGGATCGGCCGTTCACAGTTGGGAACCACGACTTTGGAATTTTCGATCGCGTCGTTGCCCACGTATTTCACGAGGGGATTGGCGGGATCGAGTTGCCAATTGGGATCACTGGTGCATCCGTCGATGCAGAACTTGTAGCCCCATTCCCCGACCGGGATCGTGCCGTTTTCCAACGTTACGGTCCAGTTGCCGCCATCGTTGGTCATGGAATGGGCATTGCGGTCCCAGGCGTTCCACTCGCCGGGTACGGTCACGGACGTTGCAGCGCGCGCGGCCGGCAACGTGAACGTGACCGAACAGGCCCGGGCAACGGGCGTGCCAAGGTCCTGTGGGACGTCGGGTTCATCCATCGCGTCCGGGTCCGCGATTTCGGCGACATCCGACTCCGATGCAAGGTCGAGCACAAGGTCGAGCGACACGTCCCCGACCACCGCATCAGGTTGTGTCACCTCGGTGTCGGGACGCTCGATCGATGACGGGGATCGGCAGCCTGCCAAGAGCAGAAGCACGATCAACCATCGCGGGTGGGTCGCGGGCACGTTCACAAGCGCCTCCAGGGAGGGTCGCAAGAAGTTTCGGGCTTCGATGGCGGGATGTCAATCGTTGACACGAACCCTCAGCGCGCTAGCATGTCGTCGTGGACCGTGTTGGAGGTGTCGGGTGACGGGGCCGATCGGGGTGTTCGATTCGGGGTTCGGGGGCCTGACGGTGCTCCGATCGCTGCTCGACCGTATGCCCAACTACGACTACCTGTACCTGGGCGACAGCGCCCGCGCGCCATACGGTGCCCGAAGCCATGAGGTGATCCTCGGATACACCCTCGAGGCCGTGACCGCCCTCTTCGCCCGAGGCTGTGCCCTCGTGATCCTGGCCTGCAACACCGCGACGGCCCGGGCTTTGCGCACGATCCAGCAGCGCCACCTGCCCGACATGGCGCCGGACCGACGGGTCCTTGGGGTGGTCCGGCCCAGCGTGGAAGCCCTGGCGGGGCTGCCTCCGGGCGCCATCCCGGGCGTGACGCCGCCCGGGATGGCCGAAGGTGTAGTGGCGGTGCTCGGGACCCAGGGCACCATCGCCTCGGATTCCTACCGCCTGGAGTTGGCGCATCTGGCTCCGCGTCTGCGTTTGATGCAGCAAGCCTGCCCTCTGTGGGTGCCGCTCGTCGAGGCCGGCGAACTGAACGGAGATGGCACGGACTTCTTTGTGCACCGCTATCTGGATCCGTTGTTCGCCGACGGGATTGGGCCCTCCCGCATTCTGCTGGCGTGCACGCACTATCCGCTGTTGCTGCCTCGGATCCGGGCCGCGATTTCGCAGAACGTCGAGGTCTTGTCCCAGGGCCCTATCGTGGCCGAACGTCTGCAGGACTGGCTGCAACGTCATCCGGACATGGAACAACGACTCTCGCGCACCGGTGAGCGGCGGTTCCTGACCACCGATGACCCGGCTTGGTTCGAGACCGCAGGACTGCCCCTGCTGGGCATGGCCTTCACGGCGGAGCGCGCTCGGCTGTAGAGGGGGATTGATTCAGTTCAGCAGACTCACGGTCAGCAGGTACGAACCGCCCAGACTGCCGCTCGAACCCGTGTCGACCACGATGAACAGCTTCTGTGCCGCGCTCGTTGGATTGATGTAGGTGATCGAGTCCGTGCCGCCGCTGCTTCCGCTGTCGTTCGAGGCGAGGCACACCAGGGGATCCGCGCTGCAGTTCGCGGCGCTCGCCCCGTTGATCAGATACAGCGAAGGATCGAAGCCAGACGAGGGAATCACGGTGACGACCATGCCCTTGCCCGCGCCCAGGGTCACGTAGTAGACGCGTTCGGGACCGCTGTCCGCATAGGTGCAATTGTTCGAGGAACTGCCCCCGTTGATGTCGTTGCTGAAACCGAGGGTGGTGCCGGCCAGGGCCGTAGCCTGCGGAAGCGCAATCTCCTCGGCTGTGTCGCAGGTGTCGCCTGCAGGCGGCAGGCCCACGGTCAGGTCCAGTGTGAAAGAACCGTCCATGTCGGTCTCGGAACCGTTGTCGACCACCACGAAAACCGGCACCGTCGAACCCGTGGAGTTCGCCCACTGCACTGAGATCGGACTGCCCCACCAGTCGTAGTCCGAGGCCAGACAGACTCGGTCTGGGGATACGTCGCAGTTGGCCGGGTCCGGACCCGCGATGAGGTAAAGCGTGGGCTCGTACGACGAATCCGTGGGGGAAACCATCACGGTGACGCGCTGATCCTTGGGCACCGACACCGAATAGACCCGATCGATCCCGGCATCCGCGGACGAGCAGCCTCCGATGCTGACCTCGCCGTTGTAGTCGCTGCTGAAGTGCTCGAGGGTCTGGTTCGTGTAGGTTCCGGCCGTGAGCGGTGTGGCATTGGCGCAGGTGTCGCCCGAGGGGGGAGTGCCGGTTTCGACGGAAAGGTCGAAGGTACCATCCATCACGGTCTCGTTGTTGGCGTCGATGACCACGAACACCACCTGATCCGCGGCCGTCCTGTTGGACCAGTGGACCGTATCGGTGCCCAGCGAGCCACCGCTGTCGTTCGACGCTGCGCAGACCCTCGGGCTCGCGTCGCACGACCCGGGGTTCGGGCCCAGGATCAGATAGATCGACGGGTCGAATCCCGACAGGGTGGACGTGACCGAGGCGGTCATCCAGCGGTTGGGGGGCAGGGTGACCTTGTAGACGCGGTCAAGGCCTGCATCGGCCGAGGTGCACTGATTGTCACCCTCGCTGTCCTTGTAGTCGTTCTTCATGCCGTCCATTTCCTGATCTTCCAGGGTGACGGACACGGGGTCGGCACGGCTCGTGGGGAAGGTGACATTGACGGCGTTGCCGCAGGTGTCGCCTTCGGGCGGGGTGTCGAGCACCAGTTCCAGCGTGAAGATCCCGCTGGCGCTCAAGGTGTTCGAGGTGTCCACGATGATGAACACGGGCTGGGGTGCGGTGCCCCCATTGATGTAGGACGCGGTGTTGGTCTGGGTCGGGTACCCATCGTCGCTCGACCCCAGGCACACGCGGGGGTCCGTGCCGCACGCCGCGGCAGCGGGCCCCTCGATGATGTAGACCGATGGGTCGTAGAGGGGTTCCATGGCCGGGGTTACCGATGCCTTCAGGCGCAAACCGACCGGCACCGAGAAGGAATAGACCCGATCCGGGCCCTCGTCCGATCCGGTACAGCCGTTGGCGTTTTCGGCCCCGTAGTAGTCGTTGGCGTAGTTGAACGTGTGCTGGTCGGGATAGACCCCCGCCTCGATCGGCTCCGCGGTGGCGCAGGTCTCGCCGATGGTGGGCGCGCCGTATTCCTGAATCCCTTCGGTCGGGATCACGTCCGTTTCCTCGGTGGTTTCGGGCTTGGTCGTGTCCTTGGGGATGTCCGGGTACACGAACTCGATCTCCTTGGGCACGTCGGGCACGACTTCGACGGGGAGGTCCGCAGGCCAGGCGTCGTCGTCGACTTCGACGACGTCGTGCTTGGCCGCGTCCGATGCATCCCCATCCGTGGACGAATCGGAACCGCCGCAGGCCGACACCATCGTCACCAAACCCACCGACAACACGAGAAGGGAGCGCATACAACGGCTGATCATGGCATTCCTCGGTATGAAGGCCTCACTTTCGTTCCAGCTCGCCAGAAGGTTCAAAATCCTACGCTTTGAGGACCATTGTGTCAATGGCCTCAATGGGTTCTAGTGGGGCAGGCAGGTGTTCGGAACCGCGAGTTCGAACGAGACCAGGGCGTTCGAACTGAGGGGGTCCCCGTCATCCACGACCCCGACCAAGGACCAATGACCGGACCCGAGCGACACACCCATGGTCAGTCCCTCGATGTTGGCCAGATGACCCGACCACAGCAGGCGTTTGCCCACGGGTTCGACGGCCACATCGAGCAGGCGCGGGACCGAGGATACGTCGTCCGCATCGCCGATGATCACTTCATACAGCCGCGTTTCGAATACTCCCGACAAACTGATCGCCGCCGAACGTTCGAGCACCAGAAGCCGGCCTCCGGGCAGGATTACCAGGTCGGATACGCCACTGCGGGCACTGGCCGAATCGGCCCCATGCATGGGTTCCACCGGATAGGCGAACTGTGCCGTGGCTTGCCACGTATCCCCGACGTTGACCAGACGCAG